>DATNHI010000105.1:0-1522 GCA_035605035.1 Verrucomicrobiia bacterium | reverse complement strand
GTTTAGCAGCGAATTTGTGAACTGCTGCACGTCTTCCGGTGGCAGCCACGCCGCGCCGAGCCGCACGTCAATTTCCGTGGCCGCGAGGTCTGCCGGTTGAACGGATTTCAATGCCTCGACGTTCTCGGCAAAGCGCGGGTCGGTCACTGACGCTGCATCCGCAACTGAAAGTTTATCCCGCACGTTGCCGGAGAGATACTGGTCGTCGGTTTCCCATTGGTTTGTTTGCGGGTTCAGAAAAATGATGCCTTTCAAGTCCGGCAAAAATTCTTGCACCGGTTTGTTGAGCAAGTCGGCCATGTGGTCGAGGTCAACGCAACCGTGCTCGTTCAATGTGACGAGCAATGCCTCCTTCGGCGTGCCGACCGATTCAACCGGCTGGCGAAGATGAATCGTGCGTTCGGTGAAAATCATGGCCTTGGTCGCCCGCTTCGTCTCGTCGTTGTAATTTTCCAACGAGAGCAGCAACGGCAAATCAGGGTCGCCGTCAAAGGCGCGCTGGTTGGCGCGAAGATTTACCGGACCAAAGCGCCCCACAAAACGGTCGTAAGCCAGATCGAGTTGTTGCCGCGTTTCGACGACGTGTTCTTCGGCACTGCCGTCCATTTGCGACCGCAGACAATCCCGCACCGCATCCCGCACCGGAATCAAATGACGGATGCGCGAGCGGGTCTCGGCGGTCAAGTCGGTGAGGGGACGCAAAACATTTTCCTCGCGGATGCAGACCATGCCATCGTGGAGACAGTAGGCGTTGGGTTTGACGAAATCGGGCGCGGGAATGGATTCTTCGAGCGTCGGTTCGACGATCTTGTGCGCCTGCGCCTCGTAAACGCCCTGTGGAAGTTGTTCGACCGCCTGGGCCAGTGCCTCAGCCAAATTGCGACCGTCCGGTTCCAGCGTCGGTTCGTTGCCGCCATACATTCCACCGGTGAGGCGCATTTGACCGAGCATCATTTCCGATCGGGACGTAAAGAATTCGTTGATGGTGAATGCCTCGCCACTATCGTTGGTATGTTCGGCGGTTTCCTTCCATGCCGGACCAGCGGGTGATTCACCTGGGCGCAGCCGACGAAGCATCACGATGTCGGTCGTGACCTCGGTGCCGGCGTTCTTTTTGAAAGCGTTATTCGGCAAACGGATTGCGCCCAACAACTCCGTGCGCGTGGAGAGCAGTTCACGCAGCGTGGAATCGAGTTTGTCCATCGTGCCGCGCGACGTGATGAACATCAGCAAACCGCCGGGCCGCACCTTTTCCAGCGCCGCCGCGAAAAAATAATCATGAATGGAAAACTTGTAATTGTTGAAGCGCGGATCGTGAACGGTGTAATCGCCAAACGGGACATTGGAAATGGCGAGGTCGTAAAATCCATCGGCGAGTTTGGTTTGCTCAAACGGCTGGGCACGGATGTCTGCATCGGGATAAAGAGCCTTGGCGATGCGCGCGGTCAACGGATCAATTTCAATGCCGGTGACGGTCGAGCGACGAAGCATCTCTTCAGGCATGAGGCCGACGAAGTGGCCG
>DATNHI010000104.1:0-12998 GCA_035605035.1 Verrucomicrobiia bacterium | reverse complement strand
GCGACGCTGTCGAGCGCGCGGCGGACGCGCTGCGCCTCGTCGCCGGCAATCAGGCAAACGGAAATGGGCAGGGGTTGTGCGGTGGTCATGATTTCAATTCCCGGTCCGGCCCACCGCTTCCGGGGCCGGAGCCGTGCGAATCTTACCTCAAACCTCGCGCAACCTGCAAAAAATTTATCACGCACTTGTCGCGTGACGGGAACAGAGTCAACCGGGCATTGAATTCGGCATCATTTTCGGGGACACTGCCATGCCGGCCAACGGAACGAAAGTCTTGCGGCAGCCGGGCGGCGAAGTTTGGAAGAAAATTTATGGCACGTTATTTGGCGGTTGGAAATTGTTATGATCGGGACTGGTGCGATTTGAGGATTTTCTTTTCCGATGCGGAAATAGAATTTCTAAACACCGGACCAAACAAAGGACTATTCGGTCTGCAAAAGCGGCCTGACCGCGCCATACTGGAGAATGTGCGTCATCAGAAATACGAACTGGTTGTCGCCGGCGACACCGGCTTTCCCCACTTCAATCCGCGAAAAGGCCTCCTGAGAAACTTCTGCAACACTGCTTGGAAGACGTTGCGCCACCCTAATTTGCTCGCCGGCCAGCGCTTTCCATTTTCCAGACTTCGCGTTCCTTTGGCTGGCATTGACATGAGCGACAGTATGGTCGTGGATAATCGCAGATTTGGCGTGCTTGAGAGGTGTGTCTGTTTCTTCAAGCGGGAACTGCCGCAGAATCCGTCCAACTCATTTCTCTACGCCACCGCAAAAACAGAAAACAGCTTCAATGTGACTAACATCGAGTTCTTTCGGAATTCCATTCCGAAACTGCGCCCCATCTCCCTGGGCGTTGACACTGAGATCGCCGGACGACTTGCCAAATTGCAGCTCGAAAAGCGAATGGATGTATTTTACGCCGGGCTTTTGGAAAACCGGCTGAACCGGCAGGCTGGTTTGAAACAACTTGAACAGCTAAAGGCAGAAGGGTATGCGGTTGACGTGACCACCGAGCGGTTGCCGCAAGAGGAATTTTTCAGGCGTTGCGCCCAAGCCCTCCTCGTCTGGTCGCCCGAGGGGAATGGCTGGGACTGCTTTCGCCATTATGAAGCGGCACTCACAGGCTCGGTACCACTGATGCAATCGCCCACCATCCGCCGTCACGCGCCACTCCGGGACAACGTGCATGCGATTTATTACTTTATTGAGGAGGAGGACCTCGCGATCCGCGTCCGGCAGGCGCTGCAAAACCGTCCCCGGCTGGTCGAAATGGGCCAAGCTGCGCGGCAGCACGCGCTGGCCTGGCATACGCACGAGGCACTGGGCCGCTACGTCATTGAAGAAACGCAACGCACCCGACAAGAGGCGGGTTTTGGAAAAGTGACATAGCTTTTCGTGTTCCGCTCCTTTGCGCCCAAACCTCCAAGTTCGCTTGGCCACCTTGCCGAGGAGATGAATTACCTGCTCTGGTGAATGGACCACTTCGAACATTTATATCTCCGGTAAAAAGCAGTGTAGGCTATCGTCGGTCAAAACAGAGTACCGAAACGGTTTCAAACGGAAACGACAGCGGGCTGCCGGGATTGGGATGCATCCACGATACAATCGGCACGGTACTTGTTTAGGCGGCGCCTTGCCTTATTTCACTCTTGTCCGGTTGGTGCTCGACACGACGAGTGGTCCGGGCCGTTAAGGTGGACGAATACGTCGAACTTTTCCCGGCGCGATCAAAGACCATTTCGGCATTTTTATGCAACGTTGCGTGGCGGCGTGGCAGGTGGAACCAGCCGGACATTGCAATTGGAATCTTTTTTGCGGATACTGCCAAGTTGACCGTCGTAACAATAATCAGGCTGCAATGAGGCAGCGAAAATTGGACGAAAAGCTATGGCACGCTATTTGGTATTGGGGAATTTGACCATAGAACAGGCATGGGACATCAGGATGTTTTTTTCCCATCCCGAAGCCGAATTTCTGAACACGGGCGCCGGCCGGGACATTCTCCATCTTCAAAAAGGCCCGGCCCGGGTCATGCTCACTGATGCCCGGCGCGGGGCGTATGACCTTGTCTTCGCGGGGAACAGTCTTTTTCCGTATTTTAATCCACGCAAAGGGCTGTTGAGAAATCTTTCCAATCTGATTTGGAAGGTTTCCTGCCATCCTAACCTGCTGGCTGGTCGTTTTTTCCCTTACGCGAAGCTCAACTCAAACCTGGTGGGCATCGATATGGAAGACCGGCCGGTCATCGACAACCGCTGGTTCCACATCCTGCAACACTCGGTCTGCTTTTTTAAGCGCGAGCTGCCGCAAAATCCCTGCAATGCCTTCCTTTACACGACGGCCAAGACCGAATGCAACGGAAATGTTCTCCATTCAAAATTTTTCCGGGACCAGCTTGAAAAATTGCGCCCGATTTCCCTCGGGATTGACTCTGACATCTGCCAACACTTTTCAACCTATCACGCAGCAAAAAAAACAGACGTATTCTTTTCGGGCGGTTTGGTGAACCGGGTCAATCGCCTGCGGGGTCTGAAACAACTGGAACGCCTGAAAGCGGTAGGTTACGCTATTGACATTGCCCCGGAACGATTACCGAGAGAAGCTTTCTTAAAGCGTTGCGCTCAAGCCCATATCGTCTGGTCACCGGAAGGCTATGGTTGGGATTGCCTCCGGCACTACGAGATCGCTCTGGTCGGCTCCGTGCCGTTGATACAATCGCCCACCATTCATCGCTACGCGCCCCTGATGGATGATGTGCATGCGCTTTATTATTACGTGGAACAGGATCACTTGGCCATTCGCGTCCGCCAGGCACTGCAAAACCGCGCCCGGCTGATTGAAATGGGAACAGCCGCCCGGCAACACGTCCTCAAATGGCATACCCTCGACGCCTTGAGCCGTTACATCATCGAAGAAACCCTGCGGACCCGGGCAGAGACCGGCTCTGCGAAATTGAAATAATCTTTTTTCCCGCTGCATTGCGCTCAAATCGCTAAATTTGCCGGTCGTTTACCTAGTAAAAGGCAGCACTTCTTCCAGTGATTTCAGCAACTTGACCGTTTCAATTCCCTGCAATGCGGCGTGCGGGTCGTGGCTGGTGCCGAAAATAGTCCGGAATTTTTCACCGGCTGGAACCCAAACCTCCGAGCCGGGATTGGGGCGGAACCACGACACGGCGGGTGTGCCGGTCATCAGGGCCAGATGCAGCGTCCCGGTGTCACCGCACAGGTGCGCCGCACTGTGCTGAATCACCGCGGCCAATTGCATCAAACTCAATTCACCCGCGAACACCCGCCACGGCGGCCGCGGCAATTGTTTGAGCAGTGCGTCCATTTTATTCCGTTCCCGTTCGGTGGGCGCGCCGGAGACGACCCATTTTTTCTCCGGCCAGCGAGCTTGCACGGCCTTGATGAATTCGACGAGTTGTGCCGCTGGCAGTTCCTTGCGGTCGTCCGTGGTGAACGGGCTGATATGAAAATAAGTCCCGGCATCCGCCGCGGAAATGTTCGCCGCCTCCAAATGTTCGGGCCTGATTTCAATGTGAAACTCCAGTGGCAGTGACGGAAATCCGGTTTTTTCCAGGCACCGGCAATTCTGCACATAGATCGGCTCCGGCGAAAACGGATGTTCAATGGTTTCGGTAAACCTGAGTCGCCAAAAAAACGCCGCGCCGCCCGGGGGTGTCCGGCCGAGGCGTTCGCGCGCGCCGCTGAAAAATGTCAGCCAGCTCGAACGATCCGAACCATTCAGATTGATGAGTGCGTCAAAGCGCTCGCGGCGCAGGCGTCGGACAAAGTCCAGGTTTTCCCTCAACGAGGCGTGTCGGGGGAAGCGCGGGTAGCCCCAGACCCGGTCCACCCACGGCGCGCACTCCAGGAATGACGCGATGTGTGCGGCGGCGCCCAGATGCAGTTGGGCTCGGGGATAAGCCCGGCGCACCATCCATACGGCCGGCAACAAATGAACCATGTCGCCCAAAAAGCCCAGCCCAAACACCATGACCTTGCGCGCTTCACGCGTGCGGTCCAGAAAACTGTGCCGGTCCGGCGCTGTCATGGGATTTCGCTCAAGTCCGAGACGCGGAACTCGCTCAGCTCGATTCGCGTCGTGCTGTCATGAATCAGAAACAGCGGCTTGTTGCCGTAAAACGAGGCCCACATCGAAAAAGTGCTGAGCGGCCCCAGGATCCAGTCGCACCGCGCCAGCGCGTGCAGGTCGCCCATCTGCGAACCCGGGCCGAATTCCACCGCCAGTCCCGGAAATTCCCGTTCGTGCCGCGGCTCATCGCTGCAAATGAGAAAACCCACTTTGCGGCCCGGAAACTGCGCGACCAGTTCGCGCATCCAGGTCACGTACTGCGAGACCGGAAAATAGTACCGCCCGCTCTTCCACTTCCAATTGTCGCCCAGCCGGACATGAATGCCGACGACAACATCCGTTTTCTGCCGCAAAGGTTCCACCGCTCGGCGGCTGGCCTGTTCATATTCTTCAACCGGCCGGAAATATTCCCGGATGAGTTGCGCATGACGCTTTACGGATTCGGGTGCGCGGATCCGCCAGCCGTGCACAAAAACGATCCGGGCATCGGCCATCCGGGATTGCACCTCCGGCGAGTCCAGCAAAATGGTCGGCAGGGAAATCTCGCGGAGCGTGAACACGCGTTTGCCGAGGATCGGAAAGTGGTAGTTCCACAAACTGGCGCACTGGATCATCTGGTAGAAAATGCGCGTCTTGCGGATGGCCGGCGCCGCCCCGGGAACCAGGTCGAATAAACTCCGCCGACGGGCGACAGGAAAACGGCAATAGATGTCCCGGCGTGTGTTTTCAAAAAGATGGGCGTAGGAATGAAAGGCGACATTGATCACCCGATAACCGTGTTCGGCGGCGAAGCCAATAACGTTGGCGAATAGCATCAGGCGGTTTCCCAGCCGGCCGGTTCGAAACCCGACGATAAGGATTTTGTCGTGAGCCGATGGTAGCGTCCTCGGACACCGGCCATCTTTCGCCGCACGCTCGTCATTATCGGAAATGTGCTCCCGCGCGATTGTCATCGTAAAATGATGTGGTCCAACCGGTCCTCTTCGGCGACGGCGTCAAAAACAAGCCGGCCGACTGCGCAACTCGATTCAAAACACGATGAGCGAACGAATAAATGAGCTTCCGGGGCTTTGTAAAGGCGAATTGCGGTCGCCCGCGGCCGACACTGCAATCAAGCCAACACTTTCCACAGCTGCCAGGCTGGAATGGATCAAGCGCGCTGTACCGGCGACAAACTGAAGCCCGAGTCAAGCGTCCGACCTGCCGACAGGCGCATAGCGTTTTACACATGTCGCACAGTCGCCAATTCATCATTGTTTGCCCATTCCCTCCCGGCCCTTGCCAGCGCGGAGCGAGCCACGACCCGGAAACTGTCGAATGTCAACTGTGTGCATTGCTCCGGGTGTGCCCGCAAACATGGCAGCATCTCATCCAATAAATGTTTTCCTGCCGACGCGAAATCCGGCATACCACAAAGCAAATCCTTGGGCACCGGACGGCCAAGCTCAATCCGGAATCGCCATTGGCCTTCATCAATAATATTGCACGGGAACAAACGCGCCCCCTGTTCAGCCGCCAACCGGATGGCGCCTGCCGCCATCCGGAAGCTGTAATGAGCGTCAACCGGAACTTTGACGTAACTCGGCGCGTCACAGTCAACGGCAATGACTAACACATTGCCGGTCGCCAGAAATTCACAGATATTCCGAAACTGAAGCCGATGAAACACCGTCGGAATCTCCGGGAAGAGCCTGGCGCGGTCCCGCAAGCGATGCATATATGACCGATCGCTTGCCTCGCCGCTCACCAGTGTGGCGGCCCGTATCCCCGCCGCTCGAAGCCAGAAGCGAAGCAAAAAGACAGGACCAAAATGAAAAACGACGACGACCGCCGGTTGTCCGCGGCGGTGAACTTCGAGCAGTTCATCCAGGCCGGAAAATGAACAGCGGTTGATCCATTCCGGCGCCGCCAACCGTTCGGGGAAATTAGTCAACGTGCAGTTCAAATAGAAATTTCGCCAGAACCGGTCGGTGCCGGGAATGACCGATCCCGTTCCGATGACGGCCGGCAGCGGCAGTGCCGAAGGGCACTTTTTAAATGCGGCGCGCAAGCTGGCCACCGGCGCCAGCAATCGGTAAAGCGTTTGCGGCTGGCACATCCGCTCCAGGACGCGAATGGTTTTAAAGCGCAAGTAAGAAACAGCGCTGACCAACGAATTAGCGTGCTTCATGCGGCTCCAATTTTAGACCATCACCAGGCGATCCGGCAACGTTTTCGCACAGATCGGGTGCGTTGCGAATCGCGCTTGCCACGCCGGGCATCCGCCCTGCCGGGCCGCAATCGGATACCGGTAATAAATGTCGCCGGGTCGTCTCAAACAGGTGGGCGTACGAGTGAAATGTAACATTGGCCACCCGGTCGCCGTGTTCAGCAGCGTAGGCAATCAAATTGGCGAAGAGAATCAGGCGATTCCCGAGGCGACCGCATCGGAGCCCGACGAGGAAGAGTTTGCCATCATCTGATCCCGGCGCCACCGCCGATAGATTATTTTGCTCCGGACGCCGGACCTCACTGGATACGGGCTTTTGTGCGATGGTCATCGTAAAGCAACTTTGCAATTAAAACGGGAGTTCTATGGCAGGCGACCGCCCATTTCACACTATCGAGCACGGCCTCGACTTGCCGGGCTCCGTTGAACATAGCAACGCAGTCGGTGATTTTGTCTGGCAATGTACTCATGGGAATGGATCAAACCTTTTCAAAAACCAGCACGAGCGAGCGGCTGTATAAAGCCGGCGGTGAAAAAAGATCGCGCAACATAGCCCGGCATTCCTCGCGCGGCACGGCTTGCTGGCGCGACATTTCCAACCGTGCCCAAATCCAGCCGGCGGCGACGAAGGGCAGCATGAATGGAATCAACCACTTCTTTTTCCAACGATCGCCGCTCACGGTCACCAGTCGCGCGCCGTGATAATTGAAAAGATAGCGAAGCTGAAGATAAGTCAGCGAAGAGATGTGACCGCGATCTTTTTTTTCGCCGGGTTGGCGCGGATGATTTCCCCACGGGCTGAACTGGTAAAAAAAACCGGTGCAGCAAAACTTCAGCCGCGAAAAAATGTTCTGGATATTCGGCAAGGTTATGACGGCCCGCCCGCCGGAGCGCGTGATGCGGCACAATTCGGCGATTACGGCGGCGGGATCGAGTGTATGTTCGATGCCTTCCATGCAAACCACAGCGTCGAATTTGCCGTCGGGGAATGGCAACGGTTCATTCATGTCGGCGAAAACAAAATCCGGTTTTTCGTGATTGATATCCGCGCAAATCACGTTGTGGCCGCGTTCACGCAATCGCGCCGCGAGCAGGCCGTTGCCGGCGGGAATGTCGAGAATTTTCTGCCCGCGTTGGCCGGAGTCAAGAACGTGGAAGACGATTCCCATGTAGCCGGTAAAATTGCCGACGTGCGTGAAGTCGGGTTGAGCCGCGCCACATTGCGGCTGGCCGCGCGGCGGCGTTTCCGTCTCACCGCTGGTGTTTTCTGAATTTGTCATGTGACCATCGCAAGTTGACAGAGCCCGTCCTGCAAGTCAAAGTTTTCGGCGATGACGGTCCCGACCGAAACTTTTCTCTGAAACCAGGTGCGCCGCGTGCAAGGCGAAAAGTTTGTGCAAGCCTTCAGCCGCATTTTGCCGCCGGGCTCCCGCAGAAAATTTCTCGCTTTCTTGTGCCAACCGCCAACAATACCGGGGTCGAATGATAGCATTTCTGCTCAAAGTCTGGGGTCTGGCCCGGCCCTATCGCGCACGGCTCTTTCTGGGCGTGCTCACCGGCATCATCAGCGGGTTGATCGTGCCAGTAATGGTACTGGTTATCACGCTGGTGACTGGCGCGGTATTCCCCTCAGCCAATGCGCCAACGGCGCACCGGCAGTTGTCCTGGGCTCCAGCCATTGTCCAACACACGTATGACCATTTGCAGCGCTGGTCTGACAATGCGCGCCTGGCGATCGAAAGTGGTTTGCAGCAACATCGGGGAGCGGTCCTGGCACTCATCGCCATTATTCCACTCATCATGTTCCTGCGCGGAATGTTTTCCTACCTGAATGTGTATTTCCTGCAATGGACGGCGATCCACGCCATCACGGACCTGCGCGTCCGCCTTTTCAATCATTTGTTGAACCTTTCGGCCGGCTTTTTCAGCAAAAACCGCAGTGGTGAGCTGATTTCCCGCATCATGAACGATACCTATGCGCTGCAAAACATTTTGAGCGGCGCGACCTCGGTCATCATCCGCGACCCGGTCATAGTGATTGGCGTGCTGACTTTGCTGCTTTGCAGTCAACCGTTGCTGACGCTGATATCCATGGTGGCCTTGCCGGTCTGCCTGCTGCCCTTGTCCATTTACAATCGCAAGGTCCGCCGGTCCAGCCGCGAGCTGCAGACGCAAAATGCCGGCCTGATGCAGGTCATGACCGAAGGCTTCACCGGCCACCGCATTGTCAAAGCCTACAACCTCGAAAATGTCGTGGCCACCGAGTTTCGGAAAACCGCGGATAAAACTGTCAGCCAGTACATGCGTATCATCCGCGCCAACGAAATTTCCGGGCCGATGATTGATTTTTTTGGCTCTATCGGGGTCGCCTTGGCGCTGTTGTATCTGATTTATCACACCCTGTCCAAGCCCCCCAGCGCGAGCGGCTTCATGGAATTGCTCAGCAGCATTTTCTTCGTCTATCAGCCCATGAAGAATCTCTCGCGCCTGTACAATCAACTCGCCCAGGCCCGCGCGGCGAGCGAACGCGTCTTCGAGCTTCTCGCCACGCAGAACAGCGTCCCCGAACCGGCGCAACCCCGGCCGCTCAAGGCCGCCGGCGCCGACATCCATTTCGAGCACGTGGATTTTGCCTACGGCGACAAACCCGTGTTGCGCGACATTGACCTGCGGATTCATCCCGGCCAGCTCGTTGCCCTCGTCGGTTCCAGCGGCGCGGGCAAAACGACGGTGGCGAATCTGCTGCTACGGTTCTACGACCCGGCCCGGGGCGCCGTCCGCATCGGCGACGTGGACATCCGCGACGTGGCCACGCAAGACCTGCGCGACCAGATTGCTGTCGTCACCCAGGAAACCATTTTGTTCAACGACACTGTCCGCCGGAACATCGAACTCGGCCGGCCCGGCGCGACGAATGAAGAAATCATCGCCGCCGCGAAGCACGCTTATGCCTACGATTTCATCATGAAGAAACCGCAGGGCTTCGACACGGTGATTGGTGAACGAGGCATCACGCTCTCCGGCGGCGAGCGACAGCGTCTGGCCATCGCCCGCGCCGTGCTGAAAAACGCGCCGATTCTGGCGCTCGATGAAGCGACCAGCGCGCTGGATACGGAATCCGAACGCGCGGTGCAGGCCGCGCTCGATGAACTGATGAAGGGCCGCACGACCCTGTGCATTGCGCACCGGCTGTCCACCATTTTCCACGCGGACATGATCGTCGTGCTCGACCAGGGCCGCATCGTCGAAACCGGTAAGCACGCGGAGCTCATCCGACGCGGCGGCATCTATCAAAAACTATACGAACTCAGTTCGGGTCCGAATGTAAACTGACATGGCTGAAGTATCCAAAATTCTCGCCATCCAGTTCCAATATTTCGGTGATGCCGTGCTGATGACCCCCGCGTTGCGGGCGCTCCGCAAACATTTCCCGCAATCTGAACTGCACCTGCTTGTGCCGGAGGAAATCGCGCCCCTCTTCCAGAACCTCGCGTGGCTGGACCGCGTCTGGCCGATGCCGCGCCGACGCGGCCGCGCAAGCCTGACCCAAACCTGGCCGGTCATTCGCGCGTTGCGCCGCGAGCATTTTGACCGTTCGGTGAATTTTGCCTCCAACGACCGCGGCGCGATTGTAGGCTTTCTCGTCGGCGCCCGGCAGCGGCTCGGGTGGGCCCAGCCCGGCGGCTTTCCGGGCCGTCAATTTTGCTACCATCAGCGGGTCGCACCGCCGGCCGAAACGTTGCACGAAGCCGCGCGCCTGAACTGCCTCCTGGCCGCCTGGGACGTCGCGCCGGCTTCGCTCGAACTGGAAATTCGCGCCGACCCCGCTCTGTCCGGCCCGGCGGAAAAATTTCTTTCCGAACGGACGGTCCTTTGCCACATCGCCTCCAGCCAGCCGAAAAAGGAATGGCCGCTCCGGTGTTGGGCAGAACTTTACCGGCTGGCCGCCGGCGCCGGGATACGCCTCGCCTTCACCTCCGCAACCGGAAAACGCGAGCAGTCGGTGATGAGCGAATTAAAAAAGCTGGCCCCGGAAGCCCCGGTACTGCCGGTCATCCCCGAATTGCCCCTGTTCCTGGCCGTGGTGAACCGGGCCGCCGTTTTCATTTCCGGCGACACCGGGCCGCTGCAATTTGCCGCCGGCCTGGGGGTGCCGACGATTGCCTTGTTCGGTCCCACCCTCGCTGCCCAGTGGGCGCCGCCCGGCGGGCGCCATCGGGTCTTGACCGGCAGCCTGTGCGGCTGCGATGGGAATTCCGCGATCTGTTACGGCGCCCACCACTGTCTGGCGGCGATTTCGACGGAAACGGTTTTTGCCGCGTTGCAAGACACCCTGGCCGCGCACTGAAACGTTTTGATTGTCTCAGGCCGCAACGTCAGTCTATTTTCCTTCGCGACATGGAAGACACAATTCCCTATCTGGACCTGCCGGCGCAACTGCGCAGCATCCGCAAGGACCTGGACGCCGCCATCGCGCGCACCATTGACCATTGCTCGTTCTGCCTGGGCCCCGACGTGGCGCAATTTGAAAAGGACTTCGCCCGGTTTGTCGGAGCGGAACGCTGCGTCGGCTTCAACAGCGGCACCTCGGCGCTGCACGTTGCCATGCGGTTGCTCGGCGTCGGCCCCGGCGACGAGGTCATCACCACCCCGTTCACGTTCGTGGCGACGAGCTGGGCGATTTCCTACGTCGGCGCGAAACCGGTTTATGTGGACATTGACGACGCCACGTTCAATCTCGACCCGAAGCTCATCGAACGCGCGGTCACGCGACGCACGAAGGCCGTCATGCCCGTGCACCTTTACGGCCATCCGTTCGACATTGACGCGATTTTAGCCGTCTGCCACAAACACAAGTTGCCGCTCGTCGAAGACGCAGCGCAGGCGCACGGCGCAAAGTACAAGGGCAAAATCGCCGGCACGTCCGGCGAGATTTCCTGCTTCAGCTTTTATCCCGGCAAAAACCTCGGCGCTTGCGGCGAAGGCGGCGCGCTCCTGACGAACAACGCCGCGTTTGACAAGCGCGCGCGTTCGTTGCGCGAGCACGGCTCAACCACGCGCTATTATCACGACGAAGTCGGTTACAATTACCGCATGGAAGGCATTCAAGGGGCAACGCTCGGCGTGAAGTTGAAACATTTGGCGAAATGGACAACCGAACGCCGGCGCGTGGCGCATCGTTACCACGAATTGCTGGCGGACACACCGTTGCAATTGCCGCGCGAAGCGGATTACGCGCAGAGCGCGTGGCATCTTTACGTCGTGCGCCACCCGCGCCGCGACGATTTGAAAAAGCATCTTGAAGCCAACGGCGTCGGTTGCGCTTTGCATTATCCGGTGCCGTTGCATTTGCAGAAATGTTACGCGAACCTTGGCTACAAGCCGGGCGATTTTCCCGTTGCCGAAAAGGCCGCGCGCGAATGTCTCAGCCTGCCGATTTATCCGGAATTGACCGACAATCAAATCCGGCGCGTGGCGGAAGTGATCAAGGACTTCTTCAAAAAGACCAAATGAGCGAGTCGGGGCGGCGAATGACACTGTCCTGGTTTTAGTTTGGAGTTCCGCGTTTACGCGGCCTTTTGCCGCCTGAAGGCGGAACTACGAACAATTCGCAACGCGAGTTTTTGCTGTCCAACTGCTCGAAATTCTGCCAATAATAACCTTCTCCCGGCTCGTCCCGGGCTGATCAGAAATTATGAAAGCAACAAAGACCAAAGACACGGCCACCAGCCGCTGGCTCTCGTTCCGGCCAGAAATCAAGGTGCTCGACTGCACCATCCGCGACGGCGGCCTGATGAACAACCACCACTTCGACGACAAGATCGTGAAGGTGGTTTATGACACCTGCGTGGCTGCCGGCGTGGATTACATGGAACTCGGTTACAAGGCGTCGCGCAAAAACATCAAGGCCGGCGAACATGGCTGCTGGAAATATTGCGTCGAAGACGACCTGCGCCGCATCGTGGGCGATAACCCGACTGATCTGAAGCTCACCGTTATGGCGGATGCCGAGCGTTGCGATTATCACGAGGATATTCTGCCGAAAAAGGACAGCGTCCTGGACATGATCCGCGTGGCCACATACATCCACCAGATTCCAGTGGCGTTGGACATGGTCAAGGACGCGCATGACAAGGGTTACGAAACGACCGTGAATCTCATGGCTGCATCCACGGTGCCGGAAAGCGAATTGGATGAAGGCTTGGAAATGCTGGCCAAATCCGAGGCGCAGGTGATTTATGTCGTGGACAGTTTCGGCGCGCTTTACAGCGAGCGGATTCACGAGTTGGTGAAGAAATATATGCAGCACTGCAAGGCGTCAGGCAAGGAAGTGGGCGTGCACATGCACAACAACATGCAACTCGCCTACGCCAATACCATCGAAGGCATCATCGAAGGCGCGAACTTTCTGGACGCCACCATGGCCGGCTTGGGCCGCGGCGCGGGCAACTGCCCGATGGAACTGCTCCTCGCCTTCCTGCACAACCCGAAGTACAAAATTCGCCCTGTGCTCGACTGTGTGCAGAACCACATCGAACCGATGCGCGCCAAGCTTTTGTGGGGTTATGATTTGCCGTATCTGCTCACCGGCATGTTGAACCAGCACCCGCGCACCGCCATCAAGTTCAAGGAAGCGGAACTGAAAGGCGAGAAAGGCGACATCCTCAAGTTCCACGATTCCGTCACCGACCAGG
>DATNHI010000103.1:0-28458 GCA_035605035.1 Verrucomicrobiia bacterium | reverse complement strand
CGACAAACTCCAAGCGGAGCTTCGATGAACGTTTAGTCAAGGCCGGCATGTCGCTATGCTGCCGCAGACCCGTCTAAAATCCACCCTCAATACTTCACCCGCCCATGCTGCAATCGTTCAGTTCGCTAAGGATTGGGGCGGCTTCGAGTACTTTTTCGCCAACGACGGAAGCGCCGTTTTTGAATTTCAGCCTTTGAAAAGATTTTGCAGCGCGAGGGCCGCAATCGTCACCACCAGCATCAAGCCGCTGGGCATGAATTTCTTTGTCTTCGCCAGCCGCACCGCGAAGACCACCAGCAACACGGCCATGATGACGTTGGCCAATCCACGCGCGAATCCCGGCTGAAAAACACCCGGTGCTACCGTCAGCACCAGCAGCGCCGCAAACACCGCCGACGTGATGAGCGATACCTTGCTTTTCCCCTTGAAAAATCCGATCAACCCGCCAACGAGCAGCAGAATGATGTAAATCCACAGGACCTTGGTTGCAAAATCATGCATCGCCGGAGGCTGCCTCAATTCGCCACCGTGTCCAAGCCCAGAATTTCGCCCGGCGCGCATTCCGCGATGATCTCGAACGGGCGGCAGCACACCTCGCAATCCGTCGTGAACCGCTGGAACGGCACACTCGTGTCAATCACCACCTCGAACGTCTGGCCGCAGAACGGACATTGAATTTTCCCGGGAATTTCCACGCGGCAATTTAGTCCCGTGCCCGCAAAGCGCAACCGTCATGCCCGCTGGTATTCCCGAAAAAAGGCCGGCAACCGGCCGGCCCGTGCAACTCAATATGATTCCAGCGTCCGGTCTAGAACCGTTTCGTGAGCGTCAGCGTGATGGCGTTGCCCTGCGCCCGGCTCTCCGCCATGAATTCATAATTGTACCGAAGCGAGACGAAGAACATCTGTTTCGGGAAAGCCACACTGACTTCCGGGCCAACGGCCGCCACGCGGCTGCGGCTGCTCCACGATGTGCCGCTGTTGGGATTCACCTGTTGCTGGTAGTAACCCACCGGGCCCACATCAATGACCTTGTTCAGCGTCTTGCTCACGCCCCATTCCAGCGTGTAAGTCTGTCCGGGAATGACATCCGTGTCCCGTTGCTCGGTGCTGAATTCATACCGGCTCAACGCCGACACGGCCCAGGTCTTTTCCTCATCAATATACCAA
This sequence comes from Verrucomicrobiia bacterium, assembly GCA_035605035.1. Classification (GTDB taxonomy): domain Bacteria; phylum Verrucomicrobiota; class Verrucomicrobiia; order Limisphaerales; family UBA11358; genus UBA11358. The sequence goes on along the minus strand of DATNHI010000103.1, from coordinate 27,289 downwards.
GTGGCCCCGGCGGTTTGCATGAACGTCCAAAAGCCCGCCCCGACGCGCGTGGTGGGCGGCGGGCCTGAGTCGCCCGTGGGCGCCCAAACACCACTGCCGATGGCGAAATCAAACTGCTTGAGATGCCACGAAAGCGTGCCTTCGGCGAAGAAATCTCCGATGCCGAAGGTGCTGCCGTTGAACGGACCACCCGGCGTGTTGGCGCTGACCTGCTGGTAGACTAAAGGCAGGAGTGCATCCACCCCGACGAATCCTCCGAGAAACTTCGTATCCGTGATCCAAATCACACGGGGTATGTTCGCGTAAGTGAAGGCGTCGAGGTCGGCCGGACTGTTTTTATTGCCAGAGGAGTTGTTAAGTTGGTCGGCGGTGTAAAAGTAATTGTAGTCGCGGGCATAGACCCCCGGGGGTGGCAGCGAGGCGCCCTTGATGCCTTCGGAGCCCGGCACATAATGGGCCGAGGGTTGGGCTTGGAGTAAACCTGGCAGCGCGGCAAGGCCGACTGCCAGCGCGAAACGAGCAATCTGAGTTTTCATAGATTTTAATTTCTGGTTTGGGGTTTGAAATCACGCGTCCTGAAGTTTACCGGTCAGGTAAGTTTCATAGGCGCTCAAATCGAGCAGGCCGTGGCCGGAAAGGTTGAAGAGCAGGACGCGTTTCTTGCCGGCGTCACGGGCTCTCTTCGCCTCTTCGATGACCGCGGCAATCGCGTGCGCGGATTCCGGCGCCGGCACGATGCCTTCGCTGCGCGCAAACAATGTTCCGGCCTCGAAGACTTTCGTCTGATGATACGCTTCCGCCTCGATCAATCCGAGTTTGAGGGCGTGGCTGACCATGGGTGACATGCCGTGATAGCGCAGCCCGCCCGCGTGGATTGGCGGCGGCATAAAATCATGCCCCAGCGTGTACATCATCAGCAGCGGCGTGGTCATGGCCGTGTCGCCAAAATCGTAGCGTAATTCGCCTTTGGTCATCGAAGGACAAGCGGTAGGTTCGACGGCGACAATGCGATACTTCTTTTTTTCCGTGATTTTTTTGTGCACAAACGGAAAAGCAATGCCGGCGAAATTGCTCCCACCGCCGCAGCAGGCGATGATCGAATCCGGTTCCTCGCCGGCCATTTCCATTTGTTTGATGGCTTCCTGGCCGATGACGGTCTGGTGCAGGCACACGTGATTGAGCACGCTGCCCAGCGAGTATTTCGTATTCGGATGATTGACCGTGTCTTCGATGGCTTCGCTGATGGCGATGCCGAGGCTGCCGGGACATTTCGGGTCTTGCGCCCGCACCTTGCGTCCATATTCGGTCTGGTCGCTGGGGCTGGGATGCACCGTGGCGCCCCAGGTGTGCATGAGCATCCGGCGATAGGGCTTTTGCTCATAGCTGACCTTGACCATATAGACGTTGCACTCCAAGCCAAACAGTTTGCACGCCAGTGCCAGCGATGAACCCCATTGGCCAGCGCCGGTTTCGGTGGCCAAGCGTTTGGTGCCGGCAACCTTGTTGAAATAAGCCTGGGGAACGGCGGTGTTGGGCTTATGACTGCCGGCGGGGCTGGCGCCTTCGTATTTGTAATAAATATGCGCCGGGGTCTGGAGCGCCTTTTCAAAACGCACCGCGCGCAACAACGGCGTCGGCCGCCAGAGCGCGTAGATGTCGCGGACCTCGTCGGGAATCGGCACCCAGCGGTCGGGGCACATTTCCTGTTTGACGAGGTTTTCCGGGAAAATGGCCAGTAACGCCTCCGGCGGCACCGGTTGTTTGGTGCCCGGATGCAGCGGCGGCGGCAGCGGTTCCGTAAAGTCCGCCAGCAGATTGTACCATTGCTTGGGAATGTCAGCCTGGGTCAGCGCGAAGTGGGTTTGCGTGCTCATATTGCCATAAGGTGTTGGTCTTCAGTCTGGTCAGTTTACCCGCCGCCAAACCCCCTGTCACGCAAATATTAGCACTTGCCGTAAAACTAATAATTACAACAATCTGTAATAATACTATAAATCCGCGCGCTTCTCCGGGCGCGGGCACGGGTGGTTTTGGTTCGGAAGTCGCCGCGAGGCGATTCTGTTCGCCCGGCATCCGAGTGAGATTGCATTTATGCCCTCGTGTTTTGGGATTTGCCAGTCCCGCCAATTTCAGGGATATTGTCCGCCGTTTTTTCACGGGCATTTTATGAAACCCCAGGTCGAAATCTATGACACGACCCTGCGCGATGGTTCGCAGGGTGAAGGCATCAATTTCTCGGTCGCGGACAAACTCCGCATCGCCGAGCGGCTCGACGCATTCGGGGTCCATTACATTGAAGGCGGCTGGCCCGGCTCCAACCCCAAGGACCTGGAGTTTTTCGCGCAGGCGAGCCGGCGCAAATGGAAGAACGCCCGGATTGCCGCGTTCAGCATGACCCGCCGCAAAGGCGTCGCGGTGGAAAAGGACGAGTTGATGCGGCAGATCCTCGAAGCGAAAACGCCGGTCGTCACCATCGTCGGCAAGACCTGGCTGTTGCACGTCACCGAGGTGTTGCGCGCCAAACCGGACGAGAATCTGGCGATGATCGGCGACACCATCCGCTTTTTGAAGGACCACGGCAAGACGGTCATCTACGATGCCGAGCACAGCTTCGACGGGTTCAAGGATGAAGCGGGTTACGCCCTGGCCACCTGGCAGGCGGCCGAAAAAGCGGGCGCGGCGTGCATCGCCTTGTGCGACACGAACGGCGGCTGCCTGCCGGAAGAAATCGCGCGCATCACGGCGGTGGCGAAGGGCAAACTCACAACCCGCATCGGCATCCACACGCACAACGATTGCGGCGTGGGCGTGGCCAATGCCCTGGCCGGCGTTGAAGCCGGCGCCACCCAGGTGCAGGGCACCATCAACGGCTATGGCGAACGCACGGGCAATTGCAATCTGACCAGCGTCATCCCGCTGTTGCATTTCAAATTGAAAAAGACCGGCGTGCCCGCGAACTCGCTGGCCAAGCTCAAGGAACTTTCCGAATTCGTGGACGAGATTGCGAATGTCCGGCACGACCCGCGCCAGCCGTGGGTGGGGCAGACGGCATTTGCGCACAAGGGCGGGATGCACGTGCACGCCATTGACCGCGTGGCGCGCAGCTACGAACACATTGATCCGGCCGCCGTCGGGAATTTCCGCCGTGTGCTCGTCAGTGACATGTCGGGCCGGACGAACATTTTGATGAAAGCCGCCGAACTGGGATTCAAGCTCAAGCCGGACATGCCGGAGGTGAAGGCCATCACGGTACGCGTCAAGGAACTGGAAGGCCAGGGCTATGAATACGAAGCCGCCGAGGCGTCGCTGGCGTTGCTCATCGGCCAGACGCTCAAGCACCGCGACCCGTCGTTTCACGTGGACGCCTACCACGTTTCCATGCGCCGCAACGGCGGCAGTTCCGTCTGCGAAGCCACCGTCAAGGTCCGGGTCGGCGTCCAGCGCGCCCAGACCGTGTCCGACGGCGACGGCCCGGTGAACGCGCTCGACGGCGCGTTGCGGCTGGCGCTGGTGAGGTTTTTCCCGCAACTCCAGGACGTGACGCTCACCGATTACAAGGTGCGCATCCTTGACACGACGACCGGCACGGCGGCGAAGACGCGCGTGCTCATCCAGTCCACCAATGGCAAGCGCGATTGGGGCACCGTCGGCGTAAGCGAAAACATCATTGAAGCCAGCCTCCAGGCGCTGGTGGACAGCATGGAATTTGCGCTTTTGAAGAAGTGAACATCGAACATTCAACATTCAACGCCCAACATCGAATTTCGGTCGTTGGGCGTTCGGCGTTGAATGTTGGGTGTTGAATGCTTCCATTGCAATTATGTCCGAGATTTCCAAAGCCTACGAACCGCAGTCCGTCGAGGACAAATGGTATGACTTTTGGTTGAAGCAGGGCTGTTTCACCGCCGACCCGGCGCGCGTGTCTTCCAAGCGCCCGGCCTATTCCATCGTCATCCCGCCGCCGAATGTCACCGGCGTGCTCACCATGGGCCATGTCCTCAACAACACCATCCAGGACATCCTCGCCCGCAAGGCGCGCATGGACGGCAAGGAAGTCCTCTGGCTGCCCGGCACCGACCACGCCGGCATCGCCACGCAGACAGTCGTTGAGAAAGCGCTGAAGAAGGCGGGCGAAATCAAACACCGCGATGATTTGGGCCGCGAGAAATTCCTCGAACGCGTCTGGCAATGGAAGGAAAAGCACGGCGGCATCATCATCCAGCAATTGAAAAAACTCGGCGCGTCGTGCGATTGGACACGCGAACGGTTCACCATGGACCCGGAATATTCACGCTGCGTCCAGAAGGTGTTCGTCGAACTTTACAAAAAGGGACTCATCTACCGCGGCAAACGCATGGTGAACTGGGACCCCGCCGCCCGCACTGCTCTCTCCGACGAGGAAGTCGAAATGATCGAGGAGAAGGGGCACCTCTGGCATATCAAATATCCATTGCTCGACGACCAGGGCAAACCCAAAGCCGATGAATTCATGGTTGTGGCCACGACCCGCCCGGAAACGATGCTCGGCGACGAAGCGGTGGCAGTGAACCCGAACGACCCGCGTTACATGAAACTGGTTGGCAAACGGGCTCTCCTCCCGCTGCAAAACAAGCCTATCCCGGTGATCGCGGACGAACTGGTGGACCCGAAGTTCGGCACCGGTTGCGTGAAAGTCACGCCTGCGCATGACCCGGCCGACTACGAAATGGCCGTGCGACATAAACTCCCGTTGACGATCGTCATCGGTATGGACGGTCGCATGACTGAAATCGCCGGCAACGATTTTGCGGGTCTGGACCGGGCGAAAGCGCGCCAACTTGCGGTCGAGAAATTGACCGAGCAAGGTTTGTTGCTGAAAACGGAGGATTACGTCCATAACGTCGGTTACAGCCAGCGCAGTCACGTGCCCATCGAGCCGTATCTGAGCGAGCAGTGGTTCTTGAAATACCCGAGCGTTGAAAAATCCCGCGCGTGCGTGGAGCAGGAAGATGATTCGGGGAGCGCACGCGCCTCGCGTGCTGCCGTCGGCGCCCACGCCGACGGCATGAATGCCGTGGCAGATACCAATGGTGCTGACAAGTCCGGACGCCAAACTGTGGCGGACGAGGCGTCCGCCACCGCACGCGAGGGCGCGTGCGCTCCCCGGAAAATGCGGTTTCATCCGCAGCGCTGGGCGAAGGTGTATGACCACTGGATGGGCGGTTTACAGGACTGGTGCATCAGCCGCCAGCTTTGGTGGGGGCACCGGATTCCGGTTTGGAGCAAAAGGGCTGACAAACAATACAAGCCCGAGCGCGAAATCATAATTGCACTGGATGAGGCAGCAAAATCAGGTGAATTCCTTTTCGTTCAGACAATTGACGTTTCACCAACCGAGGTTCGCGTCGAAATTATTAGCACAACAGATAGATATCGCTCACTGTTGGAAAAGTCTGGCTTCACCCAAGACCCCGACGTGCTGGACACCTGGTTCAGTTCGTGGCTTTGGCCGTTTGCAACGATGGGCTGGCCGGAGCAGACCGAGACCTTGAAGAAATTTTATCCGACCACCGACCTCGTGACCGGGCCGGACATCATTTTCTTCTGGGTCGCGCGCATGATCATGGCGGGCTACGAGTTCATGGAGGATTTGCCGTTCAAGAACGTGTATTTCACCGGCATCATCCGCGACAAGCAGGGACGCAAGATGTCCAAGAGCCTCGGCAATTCGCCCGATCCACTTGACCTCATCGGCAAATACGGCGCCGATGCGCTCCGGTTCGGCACCATGCGCAGCGCGCCGCTCGGCCTGGACATTTTGTTCGATGAACAGAACGTCGAGCTGGGCCGCAATTTCTGCAACAAACTCTGGAACGCCTGCCGCTTCCGCCAGATGGTGGGGAGCGCACCCGCCTCGGGTGCATCGGCGGGCGCCCCGCCTGCCGAGATTCAAGGCGAAATTGATCCCAAACTGCTCACGTCCGACGACAAATGGATTTTGCTCAAGCTCGACGCGGCTATTCGCGAAATTGATGCCGCTTTCGCCGAATACAAATTCAGCGACGCGACGGCGACGCTCTACCGTTTTTTCTGGAGCGAGTACTGCGACTGGTACGTGGAGGCGAGCAAAGCCGTGCTCGTCAGCAGGAATCGAGGTAACGAGACTCAAATTTCATCTGAAGAAAAACAGAGCCTCCTCACGTCGGCTGCTACGAACGAAGAGGCTCGCAAAGCGAACACGCTGGCCGTGATTGACTTCGTCCTCTCGCACACCCTCCGCCTGTTTCATCCCTTTCTGCCGTTTATCACGGAAGAATTGTGGCACGGGATGGGTTACGCCGAAGACATGCCGGAAAATCAGGGCGGCAAAACCATCATGTTCGCGCCGTGGCCGAAGCCGCTCGACGACGATTTCAAATCGCACTACGGCCTGTCTGAACAGGATGAAAAACACATCGGCGCACGCAACGAATTGGCCACAGAAGGCCGCAATCTGCGCCGCACCGCGAACGTTGCCGCCAACAAGAAGGTCAAATTCATCCTTAAACCTGCACGCGAACTGGCCGCGCACGATCTCGAAGTGCTCAAGCTGTTGCTCAACGCCGAGGCGGTCGAGGTGGACGCGAATTATCAGCCGGCCAGGAACACGATGACGGTTCGTACCGCGCTGGGCGATTTGTTTCTGCCGTTGGAAGGATTGATTGATGTGGAAGCAGAGAAGGCGCGGTTGAAAAAGGAGCTGGCAAAAATCGAGGCGGAGAATGCCAAAATCGAACAGAAGCTGGCCAATCCGAACTTCACCCAAAAAGTCCCGCCGAATGTTTTAGCGGAACACAAGCAGCGGCTTGCGGAATGGCATAGCAAGCGTGACCATGTGAAAGCTGCCTTGGCCGCGCTGGGGTGAGCAGTTGTAGCGTCGAGCCTGTGGCTCGCATCGGCGCACCTGTCCTCCGAAGCAGGACTGCGGCGGATGGACAGCACCGACACCACAACCTCGACGAGCTTGCCGCTGCGTCAAGGGCCAAGCCGCACGCGGTAGTAGCGAGTCTGGTCGTTAACCGCAAATCCCGGATCCAGATAATTGGTCACCGTTTCACTCGTGCCGGGCACGATAATCACGGGGCTGGCGTCGGCAAAGCTGGCGCCCAGCGCGGAATTGGTCTGCACCACGTAACTCTTGCCACCGACCGCCGACCAGCTCACCCGAACACGGCCGTTCGTCAATGCCAGCGAGGTGATGGCGAACCGCGACGCGGCATTGTTCGGGTCGGTGCCGGCCAGATATTCCTGCAAATTGCTCATTCCGTCGCCGTCGTTGTCGGCGCTGGCGTCGTCGGGGTTCAAAGGATCGAGACCGTGCGCCTGTTCCCAGCCGTTGGGAATACCGTCTCCGTCCGCGTCAAACTCCGGGGTGAGCACGAGATTCCGGTAAGCCAGTGTGCCACCGATATACATGAATTGAGCGGCCTCATTGGTGATGACCAGCGTGTCCACCCACAGCGTGCCGCCCGCCAGCAGGAACCCGCCACCGTACACTTCCAACTCGGCGTCGTGAGTCTGATTGGTGACAACGATCTGGCCGTCGGTCATTTGGACGAGATTGTTGGCGTAAACCGGATCGTAACCAACGGCCATGTAGGTAGAGACGTAAACCGAGCCGCCGTCAACGTACAAGGCATTGTGTGAGCCCCAATCGCCAATAGCGAGCTGGTCGTTGCGCCAGATGCCGCCGGATTCCACCCACACGGTATTGTCGTTGCCCGAATCTTCTTCACCCACCAGACCCCAGTAATCAAGAACCCGTCCTCCATCGCGAATCACGAGAGTATTGCTGGAACCGAAGTCACCGACAAATGTCACCGTATTATTGCTCCAGACCGAGCCGGCGCCGGCGACCAGCGCCTGATTGTAAATGCTGTTGGTGTCATATCCAATCGTGCCCCAGTCATCGTTCACCTTGGCGCCGTTGCTGATCACCAAACTGTTACCCGAACCGAAACATCCGACATACACGTCGGCGTTGTTGGTCCAGATGGAACCGGCACCGACGACCAGCACGCTGTTGCTGTCGCTGCCGGGGTTCCGTCCCAGGAAACCATTAACGTTGATGACCCGGCTGCCATTGCTGATCACCAAGCTGTTGTCCACGCCGAAATCTCCTACATACAGGTCGCCATAGTTGGTCCAGACCGAATTGGCGCCAACGACCAGCGCGCGGTTGCTGTCACTGCCGGGGTTCGACCCCACAAGACCATCAGCGCTGATGACCCGGCCGCCATTGCTGATGACCAGGCTGTTGACCGGGCCATTGAAACCAACGTACATGTCGCCGGAACAGTCCCAAAGGGAGCCGTTACCCGTGACCAGGGCGCAGTTGTTACTGCTGGTGGATTCGTACCCGAGGATGCTGCTGTGATTCGGCGTCCATACCGTGTTGATGTAGCTCATCGTTGCGCCATTGCTGATGGTCAGGCTTCCGTTCACGCCGGAATAGCCGACGAACACACTGTAACTGTTCGACCAGGACGAGTTGGTGCCTGTGAGCACCACCGCGTTGTTGCTGCTGCCGGCGGCATAGCTGATGTAACAGAATTTGTCCGACACCGCCGCGCCGTTGGCGACGGTAAATGTGTTGTTGTGGCCCTGGTTACCCATGTAAATGTAGCAGTTGACCGAAAAGCTGGAACCCGGGCCGGTCACCAGCGCCGAATTGTTATCGGACGTGGACATTCTGCCCAAGTAAGCATAGTAGCCCAACACCTGGCCGCCATTGGTCACGAGGAGACTGTTGCCCGAGCTGTTCCCGCCGAAATTAATGTCCGAAGGCTCTCCCGCGTCATGCCAGAGCGAACCGCTGTCCGAAACCACGACGGAGTTGCTGTCGGCTCCCCCAAACATGCCAAGCGAGGCGTAATAGGAGATCAGGCGGCCGCCTTTATTGACGGTCAGTTTATTGTTGCCACCCGCGCGGCCGACCGTGCAACTGGAGCTGTTGCTCCAGACTGAACCCGCGCCGGTCACGAGCACGCTGTTGCCGGTGCCGGTATTATTATTGCCCAGTTCGCTATAGGAATTCCACACCTGTCCGCCATTGCTGATGACGAGGCTGTTACCGGCCCCGGAATATCCCAGTTCCAGGAAACTGGCGCAGTTCAGGACCGAATTGGTGCCGGTAACCAGGACGCGATTGCTGCTGCTGGTGGCATTGTAGGCAATGTATGTCCCCAGGCTGTTCACAACTTTGCCGGCATTGGTGATTTCCATGCGATTTCCACTGCCGGACCAGCCGAAATATAGATTGGCGTTGCTCCACACCGAACCGGCACCGGCGACTCTCACGAAATTACTGCTGCTCATCGGCAGGTAACCCGTATAACCGTCAGCGTTGGTGAGCACACCGCTGTTCCGAATCAGCAACGCATCGGCGAACGTGTTGGAGCCGACGACATAGTCGCCCGGCCAACTACTGGTTACACCGCTGATGGTGTTGGTTTGATAGTCCGAGGTATACTGCCCGGCGACCGGCAGAGCCGCTACCCACCAGCTTATGAGCAGGACAATGATCGAACACTGGCGCTGAATTGGTTTCATTGCCAACGGATTGCTTCATCCACTCTGACAATCTGCGCGAGACGGCAAACATATTAGGCCGATTATCGTGCCGATACAAGATAATAATAATTCGCTAATGAGACTGGCCGCAAGGGCGCTTGGCCGGTGTGGCCCACTGTGTAAATTCAATCCGGTTCGGGGCCAAAACGGCTTCTCGACGGTGTTGTCGTTCCTGGTTTAATCTCTCACCACAAGGAATGACGCTGACGAAAGACAAACCAGACCATTTGGATCAGCCGGTTTTGGCGGTCGCCCGCAAGGATGCTGCAATCTTGCGGGAGGATTTCACCGTCCAGCAGGCACTGGACGCCATCCGGCAGCGCGGCATCGGCGAGAAGATTGTCTATTTCTACGTCGTGGACACGGACGATCGGCTCGCCGGCGTCCTGCCCACGCGCCAGCTTTTGACGGCGCCGCTGGAGCGGCGGTTGTCAGAACTGATGATCCGGCGCGTGGTGACCATTCCTCACACCGCGACCGTGCTGGAAGCGTGTGAGGCGTTCGTCCTGCACAAGTTTCTGGCATTCCCGGTCGTGGACGAGTCGCGAAAGATTGTGGGCGTGGTGGACGTGGGTTTGCTGACGGAGGAAGCGTTCGACATTGCCGAGCGCGAGCAGACGAATGCGTTGTTCGAGTCCATCGGTTTTCGCGTGTCGCAGGTGCATGACGCGTCGCCGCTACGGGCGTTTCGGTTCCGCTTTCCCTGGCTGCTGGCAACCATTGGCAGCGGCACGCTCTGCGCGCTGCTCGCCAGCGCCTACGCCGTCACCCTCGCCAAAAGCATCGTTCTGGCGTTTTTCCTCGCGCTGGTTCTGGGGCTGGGCGAGAGCGTGAGCATCCAGTCCATGACGGTGACGGTCCAGGCATTGCGCGCGGCGCGACCGAGTCTCGGCTGGTATGTCCGGGCGTTTCGGCGCGAAGCGGGCACGGCCCTGCTGCTTGGCACCGGTTGCGGCATCGTGGTCGGACTCATTGTCTGGCTGTGGCGCGGGACCGGGTTGGCGGGTTTTGTCATCGGCGCGAGCATCCTGCTGGCGCTGTGCGCGGCGTGCTTTTTTGGATTGAGCGTTCCGGCGGCCTTGCACGCGCTGCGGCTCGACCCAAAGATTGCCGCCGGCCCGGTAACGCTCGCGTTCACGGATGTTTTCACACTGCTGTTTTACTTCAGCCTGGCCGCGTTGCTGTTGTGAGACGCCCACCGGCTCCATGTTGCCGAAGCCGCCGAAAACAATCTCCTCGACCAGACGCGCGGCGAAGTGATTCCGCGAGCGGAAAAACCGGTTCGCGATTCCAAAAAATCTCGACCGGAAGTCTTTCTGCTGGCATCAAGTCTGTTTGTGAATTTACAAACCGCACAACAAGCCGCCGTCAAAGCCGCGCGCGCCGCCGGGAAACTCATGCTGGCCAACTGGAATTCAGCCAAGCGCGTCAACGCCACCGACGCCCACGACATCAAACTCGAACTGGACGTGCGTTGTCAGAAACTCATCACCCAAACGCTGCGCACCGCGTTCCCGGAAATTCCTTTGCTCGGCGAGGAAGGTTGCACGGGCGACATGAACGCCGAATATCGCTGGGTGGTGGACCCGATTGACGGCACGGTGAACTATTTCTTCGGCATCCCGCATGCCGCCGTTTCCATTGCGCTGCAAGTTCAACGTTCAATGTTCAAGGTTCAAAGTCGAAAATCACTTCCATCCTCCATCCTCCATCTTCCATCCTCGCATCAAACGATTCTGGGCGTGATTTACGGCCCGTTCACGGACGAACTTTGGACGGTGATTCGTGGTGGACCGACGCGACTCAATGGACGGGTTGTCCGGGTAAGCCGCTGCGCGGACGTGGGCAAGGCGGTCATCGCCATGGGTTTTTCCAAGAGCAAACAAAACCTGGAGAAAAGCCTGCCGCATCTGACCCGGCTTTCCCGGCGCGCGTTGAAGGTCCGCATCATGGGTTCGGCGGCACTCGAACTGGCCTATGTCGCTTCCGGCCGCCTTGACGCCTACGTCGAGCGCACGATCAATTTATGGGACATCGCGGCGGGTGCGCTGATGGTCGAATGTTCCGGCGGCGAATTTTACACCCGGCGCGCGCCGGGCGGGAAATTCCGCATGATCGCCAGCAATGGCCGACTGCGGAAAAAGCTGCAGCTCGGCGGCCTGCTAAAGTGACCCCAAGCCGGCCGTCTCCCATTTCTGATCTTCGACAGGGTAACAAATAAACTACAGGCGCCGTGATGACATTGAAATCGGGCTGAAAACGTGTATCTTTCAGGCCATGTCACGCCTTCGGACGATTGGTTGTTTAATCGTCTTCACCACCCTTCTCAGTTCAGCCGGCGCCGGCACGCTCGTGCAATTTCGCACCGTATTTGGCGACATCGAAGTGGAGTTGTACGACCAGGACAAACCGGTGACGGTGCAAAACTTCCTGAATTACATCAATACGGGACGCTACGAAAATGAATTCGCGCACCGGCTGGTGCCGGGCTTCGTGCTGCAAGGCGGTGGGTTCACCCTGGTTAGCAATACGATCACGCCGATTCCAACCTTTCCGCCCATTACCAACGAGTTCGGGGTGGGCCGGCAATTCAGCAACGTTTTCGGCACCATTGCGATGGCCAAGCTGGGCGGCGACACCAATTCCGCGACTTCGCAGTGGTACTTTAATCTCACAAACAACGCCTTCCTCGACGCGCCGAACACAAATGATTTCTTTGTGGTGTTCGGACACGTAATCGCTGGGACAAACGTGCTGAATATTTTTAACAACTTTCAATACTGGACGTATCCTTGGCCGATACCACCCGCGGGAACCACGAATCTGGTTCTTTACCAGTACTATTCACCACCGTTGGACAATCTGCCGTTGCTTTATCCGAGTCTGGCCCAGACTAACTTTCTCTTTGTGGACATCTCCCTCCTGCAAATTGGTATTCAACCGGCCGCCGGTGGCGGTAAACAGATTTCCTGGAACAGCGCCACGGGACTGACGAACCTCGTCGAGTTCACCACAAATCTGCCTCCGGTGTGGAACACGCTGATCACCACCAATGGGACCGGGGCGCGCATGACCGTGACCGACAATGCTGTTGCCCCGAGCCGGTTTTACCGGGTGCGGGTCTATTAACACGCGGAACCTCTGCACTCAGGTTCCACGTTCGCGGACAACAACAGTATCCAATCGCTGTTTTAATTTCGTCAGAGCCTGCGCACGATGGCTTAATTTGTTCTTCACGTCTTCGCCCAATTCGGCAAACGTCTGCTCGAAACCTGCCGGCACGAACAGCGGGTCGTAACCAAAACCATTTTTCCCACGCGGTTCAAAAATGACGCGCCCTTCACAAACGCCGTCGAACAGTTCCGTTTGCATCTCGAATTCATCCGCGTAACAAACCGGCGATGCGACCTCAACTTTCCCGGACAACACCGGCGTCAGCGCCAGAACGCAATGGAACCGCGCGGTGCGTTTTTCTGGCGGGACGTCTTTAAGCAGGCGTAGCAGCTTGGCGTTGTTGTCGGCGTCGGGCGAATTCCCGATGTCTGCGCTCCGATCCAGCGCGGCAAAGCGCGCCGAATGCACGCCCGGAGCGCCACTCAACGCATCCACCTCCAGACCGGAATCATCGGCCAGGGCAAAGGCGTGACGAGTGACGAGTGACGAGTGACGAGAAGCAGAAAGCCATTTTGCCAGTTCGACGGCCTTTTTCGTCGCGTTGCCGGCGAAGGTGTTGGCGTCCTCGACGATTTTTGGCGCAGATGAAAAATCGTTGAGCGTGAGGAATTGAAACTGGCCGCCGAGGATGGCACGGATTTCGCCCGTTTTGTGGGTGTTGCGCGTGGCGATGAGCAGCGTTATCACGTCCGCACCATAACAGACGGCAAACCGGGTGAGCAGCCGTAATCTCCGGTCCCTGAACATTTTTTGGCAATTCTTCATCCGAAATGGTCAAAACGGGCCTATCCGCTTGCCGGCAAGGATTCCGCGCCTAGTGTCAGGAAACGAACGTGACGACCGTGTTGGCCGCCAGATAACGGCAGCCGGTCGTGAATCGAAACTGATTGAATCATTTGCCCGCTACCCGACTCTTCGTACTATGAAAACACGCCGCGACTTCATCAAAACCGGACTCGCCCTCGGCGCCAGTCTGCCGCTCGTCAACCTTGAAAAGTTATTTGCCGCCGGTCCGCCGGCGGCCCCCACCGGTGCGTTGCCAGCCGCATCGGCCACGGCGAAGTCCATTCTCGTGGCCGTGCGCGATGGGGAACGCGCGGCGATGTTGGACAAGGCCATGGCAGCGCTCGGCGGCATGGAGGCCTTTGTAAAAAAGGGACAAAGCGTGGTGGTGAAACCCAACGCCGCTTTTGATTTGCCGCCCGAGCGGGGTGCCAATACCCATCCGGAACTCGTCCGCCGCGTGGTGCAGATGTGTTTTGCCGCCGGCGCCAAGTCGGTGAGCCTGTTCGACAACACGCTCGACCAATGGCAACGCGCCTACGCCGGCAGCGGCCTGGAACAGGTGGCCAAAGACACCGGCGCGCGCCTGGTCAACGGCAAGGACGAAACCCTTTATCGCCAGGTCGAAATCCCGAACGGGAAGAAGTTGCAGGCGGCGAAAGTCCATTCGTTGGTTCTCGACAGCGACGTGTTCATCAACGTCCCGGTACTCAAACACCACGAGGGCGCGCGCATGACGGCGTGCATGAAAAATTTGATGGGCATTGTCTGGAACCGGGGATTTTATCATCGCAACGACCTGCACCAGTGCATCGCCGATTTTCTGACGCTGAAGAAGCCGGCGCTCAACATCCTCGACGCCTACCAGCCGATGGTGCAGAACGGTCCGCGCGGCTTGTCGGCGAATGATCTGGTCGTCATGCGCACGCTGCTGGTCTCATCTGACCCGGTGGCCGTTGACGCCGCCGCTGCCAAACTGCTCAATCATCAACCGTCTGACATCCGGCACATTGCCATCGCCGCCGAAATGAAGCTGGGCACGATGGATCTGGACCAGGTGGACATCCGCCGGTTCAAACTGGCATGAAATTGTGCCGCCCAAACTCCTGAAAGGGCTGCGGGTCGTGGCGGCGGCAGCAATGCTGGCCGCGCTCACCGCCGCGTTCGTTGATTTTCGGAGCTTGATTCCATCGTCGGTCGGGCAGCGTCTGGCCGAAACCCAGTTCATTCCTTCGCTGGTTACCTTGCTCACCGGCGCAAGTTTGTCGCTCGCCTGCGTCATAATCGCTACCGTCACGCTGGCGGTGGGACGGGTATATTGCTCGGCAATTTGTCCGTTGGGAATTCTACAGGACGTGGTCGTCCGCCTGACAAAATGGGCCAAAGGAAAATCCCGGCCCGCACCTTACTCGCATCCACATACCTGGTTGCGGCAAGCTTTTTTATGGGCGACGATCTTGGCCGCCGCAGCCGGCTTTGGCGGTTTCGCGCTCTCGTTGCTCGACCCTTACAGCAATTATGGTCGCATCGCATCGGACATTTTCCGCCCGCTCGTCACGCAGGCTAATAACGTGCTCGTTGCTCCGGCGGAGGCCATCGGTTGGCACGGACTCTTCCGCGTCCCGCCGGCGTGGTTTGGATTCGGTGTCCTGGCGGTCCCGGCATCTGTGCTCGTGTTGATTATCGCGCTGGCGGCCTGGCGCGGGCGGCTTTATTGCAATACGGTTTGTCCGGTCGGCACCCTGCTCGGCTGGCTTGCACAACGCGCCGCGTTCCGATTGCAGATTGACCGGAGCGCCTGCCGCAAATGCGCGGCGTGCCTGCGCGCCTGCAAAGCGCAGTGCATTGATTTGCGTGCCGGCTCGATTGATTTCTCCCGCTGCGTGGGATGTTACAACTGCATGGCTGCCTGCGATCAGCACGGCATCAACTATCATTTTGCCTGGGCGCAAAAGACTCCGCAGGCGGCATCCGCTTCGCGCGCCGGCCTTGAAGCGGTGGCCGACCCGCAGCGGCGTTTGTTCCTGTCCCAAGCGGTCCTGGGTATCGCCGGCGCCGCAGGCCTCAGCCGCATCCTGCGGGCAGGCGATAAAATGCCCGCCGTGGACGCCAGGGAAGTCAAAAACTTTTCTCCGGTTATCTGTCCGCCGGGTTCGGCGGGTGTGGAACGGTTTCTCGACCGGTGTACTGCCTGTCATCTGTGCATCAGCGAATGTCCGACCGGCGTGCTGCAACCGGCCCTCGGGGAATACGGTTTCAGTGGAATCATGAAACCGCGCCTGGACTATCGCCTCGCTTTCTGCAATTTCGACTGTCGGCGCTGTAGCGAGGTGTGTCCCGACGGCGCGATTGATTTGTTGGACCCCGCCACCAAGCATCTGGCGAAAATCGGCGAAGCGCATTTCTCCAAGGACAAATGTGTGGTGGTAACCAACGGGACCGACTGCGCTGCCTGTTCCGAACATTGCCCGACGAAGGCTGTATCCATGGTTCCCTACGGCAGGAATCTTCGCCTGCCGTCCGTGGACAATGATTTTTGCATCGGTTGCGGCGCATGCGAATACGCCTGCCCGGCCAAACCAGACAAGGCCATCGAAGTTACCGGCCTGCGCGTGCATGGCATCGCCAAAAAACTCATCGAGCCGAAGGCGACCCTGCCAAAATCCGCAAGCGACTTTCCATTTTAAAGGAAATAAGTTGGCATTCGGTCTGGCATTGAATGGGTGAAAATTGTTCGCGTTTTTGACGATGCAACCGATTGTGCATTAACGGAACAGGCGAGTTTTGGCTTCCTTCCGCTTCCGCGCGTGCGGTAAGATTGCGCCTATGGAGCTCCTGAATTTCATGCGGTCATACCTTGTGCGTACGATCCTGGCATCGCTGACGGTATTTTCAATTTCCGATCTGCCGGTCTGCGCTGTCGGATCGGGCGACGCGACCAATTCCGCACCGGCGACCGTTGTTCCGCTCCCCCGCACCGATGCCCACGGCAACCCCCTCCGCCGGGCGCCGACCGGACACATCTCGAATTATGACGAATCCAAGGTTGGCACTTACACGCTGCCCGACCCGCTCGTGCTTGAGAATGGACTGCCCGTACGGGACGCCAAAACCTGATTCAAGAAGCGCCGGCCTGAATTGCTCGGGCTATACGCAACCGACATTTATGGCCGCGTTCCAGCCAACGCGCCGAAAGCGAGTTTCAAAGTTGTCGAGACTGACACCAACGCTCTCGGCGGCTTTGCAATCCACAAACATGTTGAGATTCGGTTCGGCAAAGCCACCAACGCACCTGTCGCCCACTTGCACATTTATCTTCCGACCCATGCGACGAAGCCTGTGCCGCTGTTGCTGCACATCGTTTTCTTTTCGAATCCGCCTTGCCTCGACGGGACGGACACGAATTCAGCGGGCCCGATGCGGCGTTTCAGCGAAGGTGGTCCCATCACGAACATTTTTGCGCACGGTTACGGCTACGCCACGTTCCGTTACACCGACATCCAACCGGATAACTCGAACACTTATCATTCCGGCGTCATCGGCCTCATACTCAAGCCGGGCCAGGCCAAACCCGCGTCCGACGAATGGGGCGCCATCAGTGCCCGGGCCAGGGGTGCGAGTCGTGTGCTGGACTATTTGAAGAAAGACCGGTCGGTGGATGCCAAGCATGTCGCACTCATCGGCCATTCGCGTCTTGGCAAGACGGTGTTGTGGGCCGGCGCGCAGGACCCGCGCTTTGCGCTGATATTCTCCAGTTGCGCCGGGGAGATGGGTTCCTCGCCCACCCGGCGCGATCACGGCGAAACCATTGACGACATGGCGGCCAACTTTCCCTGGCAGTTCGCCGGTAATTTCCTGAAATATTCCGGCCACTGGAATGACATGCCGGTGGATGCGCACGAGCTGATTGCCCTGAACGCTCCGCACCCGGTGTTCATCAGCGGCGGCACGCAGGACCAATGCTCCGATCCGCGCGGCGAGTTTCTGGCAGAGGCGGCTGCCGGACCGGTTTCATTATCACACCGGCGGGCACACGATCACCGCCTCCGATTGGAAATCGTTTCTCGATTTTGCCGACAAATACTTGCAACCCGGGAACCCTACGAACTCCAACAGCACTCGATGAAGCCCCGCGTCCTCTGTTTTCTGGTCAGTTGCACGAAGCGAATTGCCCTCAACCAGACAGGCAACCACTTTGATGCGCTCTTCTTTGCTCAGTTTATTCATGGAATCATTATGCTTGAGCGGTCATGCTTTGTGAACCTAAAACGGACATATTTTATCATTTTTTACTTGACATTATTTATATCATATTCACAATATGTTTAAAAGCAAGCACATAGTGTTAATTTTCAAAGACATGTATGGGGACACAAGACTGGACATATTTACGAACACATCGTTGGATAACGTTCTCTGTTGATTTGAGACCGGCTCCTGCCTCGCTCTGGATGAACCTGGGGGAAGCTCGTTCTAAATTTGACCACATCGCCGGCATTCCGCTACGGCCTGATGTTGCAGGGCTTCTACATAATGTCTATTTAGCTAAAGGCGTTCATGGGACGACAGCCATCGAGGGAAACACCCTAACTGAAGACGAGATTCGGAAGCACATGGAAGGGCAATTAAAACTTCCGCTTTCCCAAGCCTATCTTAAACAGGAAATAGACAACATTATCAATGCCTGTAACGGGATTGCCCAAGATTTGTGGCATGGCAAACCTGCTGATTTAACATTTGATAGAATCTGCCAATTCAACAGCATGGTTCTAAACAAACTCGAATTGGAAACTGATGAAACGCCCGGACAAATCAGGTTGTCATCGGTGGGAGTTGGAAGTTATTTGGGTGCTCCTGCTGGCGAATGTGAATACCTGACAAGGAAGCTTTGCGAATGGCTTTCAAGTCCAGATTTTCAAGGAAACGGAAAAGACACGATAGTAACCGCGATCCTTAAAGCCATACTCGCGCATTTGTATATTGCATGGATTCATCCTTTTGCAGACGGCAACGGGAGAACTGCTAGACTGGTTGAATTTCAAATCCTCACAGCGGCAGGAGTTCCATCGCCAGCCGCCCATTTATTGAGCAATCATTACAATAAGACGCGCTCCGAGTATTATCGCCAGCTTGAGATGGCCAGCAAGTCTGGCGGCGACGTAATTCCGTTCATTCAATACGCAGTGCAGGGCTTGATTGATGGCTTGATTGGACAATTGCACGCAATACGAAATTACCAATGGCAAGTCACTTGGCAAAATTATGTCCACGACCAATTCGGACATAAGAAAGCAATGAGTGCTTCAGAATTAAGACAGCATCATCTTGCTATGGATTTAAGCGACAAAAACGGGTTCGTGCCGCTGGATAAAATAAGGGAAATATCCCCCCGAATAACTTTGGCTTACGCGAAGAAAAGTAACAAAACATTAAGGCGCGATTTGAATAAGCTTAAAAAATTTGAACTTGTTGAGGAAACGAAAGAGGGATTCAGGGCTAAGAGCGAAAAGATTTTAGCATTCCTTCCGCCGCGCTGCTCTGCCGTGCCAATCAATCCTGCTAAGGCTTTTGCCACCGCGAAATAGCAGCCCTCTTTGCAATTTCAGTACGCCTTGTGGCCGAAAGCCTTGCCGCCCTCGCGTTGCCACCCTTCAACCCACCAAGCCTGCCCAATGCGACGGCAGCCGGATTCTTGGCTGGCTTCGGGGCAATGATTGGCGCGGACTGGCCCGTGGACTGTTGAACCACCCTAAAAGCCGTTTGGTTCAAATCACTGCTTGAGCGTTTAGGCATGGCGCAACATTGCGCCAGATTCAGCAAGATTCAAGGCCAAAGTGAGATTTCAGGATTCAAACTGTACCACTACCTAGAAATGTGATGATTTGCTTCCAGACATTTGGTAGCCGATAGAAAAGCGACCCATGGTCATCAACCGGGAAATCCCATAGCCGCTTTGGGCCGGCGTAGTCATCGTAAAGGCGCCGACCAAACTTCGCCGGCACAACCTGATCCTCCTCACCTACGAGCACGGCGACTGGACCGTGGTAGTTGCGCAGGTAATCTTCCGAGGGGAAACGGTCCACGAGCATCAAATGCACCGGCAGCAGCGGCATGTGCGCCTGGGCAACGTCGGCCAACCGGTTGTAAGGCGCGAACAAAACCATGCCTGCAACCTTGTCCGGGTACTTTCCGGCCAGATACGCGGCGACACCGGTGCCGAGTGATTCGCCGACCAAATAAACCGGCCCGTTCGTGGCCAATAGTTGAAACGCCTCGTCGGCCGCACGAAACAAACTCTGCTGGCTCGGCGAGCCCGGGCGATCCGCATAACCGGGATATTCCACGATGAACACGTCGAACGGCGCAATCCCCTGGATAGCGTCCGCGTAATGAGCGCATCCGGTCGCGCAACTGCCATTGCCATAAACAACCAAAACCCGGCCTTCCGCCGGTTGTTTGGGCGACAGGCGCTTCATCCCGATGGCTTGGCCGGCAGGATTTCGCCAGCGTTCGAGTCTTGCCGCACGCGCAAATTGATCCACCTGTCCCGAGGTAAACACCGGCGGAAAATAAATCAAGCGGCGTTGAAAAATGGCGCAGCCCATACAGACCACCAGATAAAGCACCAAACCGGCCCGCAACAGCCAGCCAACGCATTCAAGGCATCCGCGGAACGTCAACCTGGGGCGCTGGGCGTTTCGACTCATGCACAACTATCATCGCCAACTTGAGATTAAAGAACGAATTGAAATATTTTGGTGAACATCGGAAAAACGGGCGGTTTCCCGCATCTTCGGAACAACGTGGCCATTTGGCGCTCACTGCCCGGCGGTGGAAGCCACAGGCGTTTCCGGCGTCAGCGGCCGGATGATTTCATCCAGCAAATCCGGCCGGGCCGGGTCGCGTTCGAGACATGGGTATTTTTCGCCGCCGTGACAATCCAGCCGGAAGGTCTTATAGTAATCGCCATTTGCCACGAGCAGTTCGATGGGCGCCGTGTTCGTCGCGGCGGCTTTCACGGCAGCGCGCAGGATTTCCGCCGACCAGGCGCGCCCGTCCACGGCCACGAGCTTCATCCCGCTGCCGATGCCGGCGGCCTCCGCCGGCGTGCCGGGCACCACGTCGTGGATTTCGCCGTCCGTGCCGAGGTTCAGGCCGATGGAATAGCTGAGGTCAACGAACTTGCGCTGGCCTTCCCGGGTCTTGAGCAATGCCGGCTCTTCGTTGGTGTAGGCCAGGCGCCAGCCGCCGTTCTCAATGCCGCCGAGTGGCGCGCGCGGCGTGATTTCGTAAACACGCTGCTGGAAAAAGGCGTTCCAATCGCCGGGCGCGATTTTGTTCAACGCGTTCATCACGTCGTCGTAAGTATAGGGGACAACCTTGGGCGGACCGCTTTCGCCGCCGTGAAACAACTTGCAGAAATCGTCGAGGGATTTTTCCCCGTGTGTCTGCTGCCGGATGCGCACGTCGGCGTCCAGCCAGATCAAATCGCCTTCGGGATAAAAATCCGTGCTGCGGCGGCGGCTCACGTCGTCGGGCGGCGAATCATAAAGCAATTGCGCGGCAACGGCCGTGTCGGCGAGCGAGCGCCACTCGCGTCCGGTGCGATGGTCAAGCATGGCGGCCGTGAGCGCGAAGGTCTCGCGGAAATCGTCGTTGGTCTGGAGTCCGCTGCGCGCGGCGAGCAACTTGCCGAGGTAATCGGTCAGGCCTTCATAAACCCAGAGCAGTTCGTCGTGCATCGGCTGCTGGTAATCGGGCGTGGCCAGGCCGGCGGGCCGGCGGTATTTGCCGTTCCACGAATGCGCCATTTCGTGCGGCATCAAATCGGTGGATGCACGCAGCACGCTGTCGTCGGTCAGATAATTTTCACCCAGCCGGTCGTCGCTGGATTCGTGGTGTTCCAGGCCGAAGTGCGCCACGCGGTCGCTCAACGTGAGCAGGAAATGATAATCGCGGTAGTGATGCGCGCCGAACAGCGCGTTCGCCTCGGTGACCAGATGCGAGAAATGCCGGATTTCCTCCGGCTTCATTTCCAGCGCGGCGGCGCTGTCGGCCACGATGTCAATCACCTGAACCGGCGGCTGGCCCGACGACAGATCAACCACGCGGAAATATTCTCCCGCAATTACCGGCGAATCAATCAACGTCTCCAGCGGCGCGGGCAGAAATTCAACCTCACCTGGCTGATTGCGCGTGGAAATGCCGATGGGCAATGCCGTGCCAAACTTCCAGCCCGCCGGCAGCTTCAGCGTGGCGACAAATGGCAGCTTGAGCGGCGCGCTCGTCTGCGGATACAGCAGCACCTGGTTCCAGTTCAGGTCGAGCAATTTGGCCGTTGAAGAAACGCCGGCCGAAAAGGATCCGCCGCTGCCCGGTAACAGAAAATCCAGCGACACGTCCACACCGTCGGCACCGGCGGGCAGCTCGAGATGAAACGTGAACATGTCCTCGTCGTCGCGGCGCCAGTCCAGCGGCTTGCCGTTGGCGGAAAACTCCAGGCCGGTGACATTGTTGATCGGCCCGTCTGGCATGTGGTCGCCGGGGATCCATTTGGGGTAAAACAGCGTGAGCTGGCCGGGCCCGGCGGGAATGTGCAGCCGCGCGTGCAGCAGGCCGCGCGGCGCGTCCGTGGCGTCCACGTCGAGCCGGACCGGCGCGGTCTGGGCCAATGCCGACACGGCGAGCCACAGGTTGAAACCGGAAAAATACCAGAACCATCCGCGCTGGGTTACCATGGCCAGAACATGGAAAGAACCGGTGACGAAGACAATGAAAATTATGAATAGCAGTCAGGCTCAAACTCCAATCAATGCCGCGCCGATGACGCCGGCGGAATCGCCAAGTTGATGTTTGACGATGGGCGTTGCTAACGAATCGCTGAAAACAAATTTGGCGACTTCCGCAACCCCTTCCGTGTAGAGCGCGTCGAAGTTGGAGACGCCGCCGCCGAGCACCACCACATCCGGGTCGAGCACGTCAATGAGATTGGCCAGCGCACGGCCGAAATGGCGAAAGAAGATTTTCATAAACTCCACGGTTTTTGCATCGCCGGCCTCGTAATCCTTCACGATGTCCTTGAACGGTCGTTTCCGGCCAAACTGTTCGCCGTAGCGCGCCTCCAATCCGCCGCCGCTGATGAACGTCTCCACGCAGCCGCGCTGGCCGCAGTAGCACAACGGACCGTCAGGCGCGATGGACATGTGGCCCCATTCGCCGGCGATGGCCTGCGGGCCGGTGATGACTTCACCCCGGTAAACCATCCCGCCACCACAACCCGTGCCCATGATGACGCCAAAAACCAGTTTCTTGCCCCGGCCCGCGCCGTGCAGCGCCTCGGCCATCGCGAAACAATTTGCGTCGTTCTGGATTTCGATTTTCCGGCCGAGAACCCGTCCGAGGTCCACTTTCAACGGCTGGCCGTTCATGCAAACGGTGTTGGAATTCTTCAGCAGACCGGTGCGCGGCGAAACAGCCCCCGGGGTGCCGATGCCGAATGTGTGCGGTTGAGCCTGAATATGCGCGGCCAACTCGTCATGCAACCCTTTGACACGGCCCAGGATGTGGGCATAACCTTTTTCCTGCTGCGTCTCCACGCGCTTGCGGAAAAGTTCCTTGCCCCGGGCATCCAGAACGATGCCTTCTATCTTGGTGCCGCCGAGGTCTATGCCGATGCGAAACATGTTTTCAAATCTTCCCCAATGACGGCGAATTGTTCAAGCGCGCAACGATCGCCAGCCTGCCTCACAGCGAGTTTTGTCTCCCGACGCGCCAATTTTGGTGGGTATAAACCGGGCGTTTCCACAGACCGCGGCTTGACCGCGACGACAAAAACCGGTTTGATTTACATGGACACTTTTATGAGTTCAGCCAAACCTCCGCTCGACGATTTGCGGATCGAACGCCGCGCCGGGCAGAAACCACAATCCAAAATGGGATTGGCGGTCGCTGCAATCGTCGTTTTGCTTCTGGCGGGCGCGGCGAGTTGGTGGCATTCGGGTCCGGATGCTGCCGAGGTGCGTACGGCCATCGCCCGGGACGCCGTGAGCGGCGGAAGCGGCGACCACACGGTGCTGAACGCTTCCGGTTACGTCACCGCCCGGCGGGAGGCGACGGTTTCCTCCAAAGTCACCGGCAAAGTCATGGAGGTGCTCATCGAAGAGGGCATGAAGGTTACCAACGGGCAGGTTCTGGCGCGGCTGGACGATTCAAACGTCAAGACCAGCCTGGACGTGGCTGTGGCCCAGTTGGCGTCGGCGAAGGCCGCGCTGGCGGAAACCGAGGCGCAACTCAAAGACGCAGACCAGGAATTTCAACGTACCACTGAATTGGCCAAACAACACATTGCGTCGCAATCCGACCTGGACCTGGCCGAATCGAATGCCAAGGCATTGCAGGCGCATCTGGCGCAGCAGAAACTCGACGTGGTCGTTGCGGAACGCCAGGTGACTATGTGGCAGCAGCAGATGGACGACATGATTATTCGCGCGCCGTTTGACGGCGTGATTACGACCAAGGACGCGCAGCCGGGTGAAATGATTTCGCCGGTGTCAGCCGGCGGCGGTTTCACGCGCACGGGCATCGGCACCATCGTGGACATGGGCTCGCTGGAAATTGAAATTGACGTGAACGAAAGTTACATCAACCGCGTCGAGCCGGGCCAGCCGGTCGAAGCGACGCTGGACGCGTATGCGGACTGGAAAATTCCCTGCAAGGTCATCGCCATCATCCCGACCGCCGACCGCGACAAGTCCACGGTCAAAGTGCGCGTCGGCTTCGATCAGCTGGACCCGCGCATCCTGCCGGACATGTCGGTAAAGGTGGCTTTTCATGACAACCGCGGGACGGCGGCAGGCCGCGCGGTGATTATTCCCAGGAACGCGGTGCTCAGCCGTGATGGACGCGATGTAGTGTTTGTGGTTCAGGGCGGCCATGCCGAGCGTCGCGCGGTCACCGTCACCGAGACGCAAGGCGATGACTCGGTGTTGAGCGCGGGCGTAGTCGCCGGCGAAAAAGTCGTCGTGGACGCGCCGGCCATTTTGCAGGATGGCGTGGCCGTGAAGGAGAAAAAGTTATGAGCGAAAACAAATCGAACAACGGCACGCTGGTGCAGGTCGAACGCGTGGAAAAAGTGTTCCATCGCGGTTCGGAAGATATTCACGTTCTGACGGACCTGAACCTGCGGGTTCCCGGCGGTGAATTTCTCGCGCTGATGGGGCCGTCGGGCTCGGGCAAAACCACGCTGTTGAACCTGATTGGCGGCCTCGACCGCCCGACGAAGGGCGCGGTCATCGTGGCCGGCGAACGCCTGGATCAATTGTCTGACCGCGCCCTCGCCACGTGGCGCGCGCGACACGTGGGGTTCGTTTTCCAGCTTTACAACCTGATGCCGGTGCTGACGGCGGAACGCAACGTGGAACTGCCGCTGTTGCTGACCCATCTTTCCAAGGCGGACCGGCAGAAGCACGTGGAAACGGCGCTGGCGGTGGTCGGGCTGTCGCATCGCGCGAAAC
Source organism: Verrucomicrobiia bacterium (assembly GCA_035605035.1). Taxonomy (GTDB): domain Bacteria; phylum Verrucomicrobiota; class Verrucomicrobiia; order Limisphaerales; family UBA11358; genus UBA11358. The sequence goes on along the minus strand of DATNHI010000103.1, from coordinate 2,228 downwards.
ATCATCCGCGCACGCTTTCGGGCGGCGAACAACAGCGCGTCGGCATCGCGCGCGGCATTGTCACCGACCCGACGTTGCTGCTCTGCGACGAGCCGACGGGCGATCTCGACCGGAAAGCGGGCGATGAAATTCTGAATTTGCTCCAGTCGTTGAACCGCGAGCACGGCAAAACCATCATCATGGTCACGCACGACCCGCACGCCTCGGCGCGCGCGGTCCGGACCCTGCACCTTGACAAAGGACAATTGACCAATGGAGAAGTCAAATGAGCGCAAACGAACCAATTCCGAAATCCGAAATCCGAGGTCCGAAAGAAGCCCGAGGTCCGAATTTCAAAGCATTCGCGTCCGGGCTGGCGGAAATTAACCCGCAATGGCGCACGGTGTGGTTTCGGAATTCGAGCTTCGGAATTCTTTCGGAATTCGGGTTTCGGGTTTCGGGTTTCCATGCCTCACGATGAAATTCCTTCACCTCATCTGGAGCAATCTGAAGCGGAAAAAGTTGCGCACCTCGCTGACGCTGCTCTCGATTATCGTGGCATTCGTCCTGTTCGGTTTTTTATCAGCCATCCAACAGGCGCTGGTCGGCGGCGTGGCGCTGGCGGGCGCGGACCGGTTGAGCGTTCGCGAGAAAGTGTCCATCATGAATCTCCTGCCGATCAGCTACGAAGCACGGATGGAGCGAATCCCCGGCGTAGATTTCGCGACACACCAGACGTGGTTCGGCGGGATTTACCAGGACCCGAAAAATTTTTTCATGCAAAATCCCGTCGAGCCGGAAAAATTTCTCAAGATGCATCCCGAAATCATCCTGCCGCCGGATGAGTTGAAGACCTGGCTGGCCACAAGGACGGGCGCGATTGTCGGACGCCGAACGGCGAACCGATTCGATTGGAAAATCGGCGACAAGATCCCGATTAGATCCCCCATCTGGACCGGAAACGGAACCTGGGAATTCGATATTGTGGGCATCTACGATGGTGCGAAAAAAGGCACTGATACCACGTGGATGCTGTTCCGCTACGATTACTTCGATGAAGCGCGCCAATGGGGCAAAGGACGAGTCGGCTGGTACACCATCCGCATCAAGGACCCCTCGCAGGCGGCGGAAGTGGCGAAGCAGGTGGACGCGGAATTTGAAAACTCGCCGGCGGAAACCAAGACCGAACCGGAAGGCGCGTTCATTCAAGGCTGGGCCAGTCAGATCGGCAACATTGTCTTCATTGTCGCGTCAATTCTTGGCATGGTGTTTTTTACCATCCTGCTTGTGACCGGCAACACCATGGCGCAGGCCGTGCGCGAACGGACCGGCGAATTGGGTGTGCTCAAGGCCATCGGCTTCACCAACGCGCAGGTCGTCGGACTCGTACTGGCCGAGTCATGCCTGCTGACCGTCCTCGGCGGGGCTGTCGGTCTGGGACTGGCGCGCGCGATCACACCCGTTGTGGCCCAAAATTTGGCCGGGTTATTGCCAATGTTCTTTCTGCCAACCCGCGCTTTGTTCACCGGGCTGGCGTTCAGCATCGCACTGGGTTTGATCACCGGAATTTTTCCCGCGCTCCAGGCCATGCGCCTGCGCGTGGCGGACGCCTTAAGACGAATGTAGTTATTCACTCAACTTTCAACCTTCAACTCTCAACCAACCAATGTCCGGCCCCATCAACTGGTTTTCGCAAATCACGTCCATCACGAAGTTCGGGCTGCTGAGCCTCCCGCAACGGCGCGGTGCGGTGGCGGCCACGGTCATCGGCATCGCCGGCGTGGTGGCCGTGCTGGTCGGCGTGCTTTCCATTGCGGCGGGTTTCCGGCAGGCCATGACCGTTTCTGCTTCGCCCGACGGCGCCGTCGTTTTGCGCAGCGGCGCGAACAGCGAAATGGTCAGCGGCCTGGGACGCGACGAAACGCGCGTCATCGCCGACGCGCCGGGAGTGGCGCGCACGGCCCAAGGCCCGCTCGCGTCCGCGGAATTGTTCGTCATCATTGACCTGCCCAAGCGCTCCACCGGCACGGATGCGAACGTCCCGTTGCGCGGGGTGGAACCCGCCGCGTTGCTGGTGCGTGACAATTTGAAAATCATCCAGGGCCGGATGTTTGACTGGGGCAAGGACGAAGTCATCGTCGGCCGCGGGGCGGCCCAGGAATTCACTGGCCTGGAAGTCGGCTCCAAAATAAAAGTGGGCCGTTACGAATGGCCCGTGGTCGGAATCTTTTTGGCCAATGGCGGCGCGG
>DATNHI010000102.1:0-5768 GCA_035605035.1 Verrucomicrobiia bacterium | reverse complement strand
TGCCCGAACAAATGTCCGGGAGCGCCGGTCTCCGACCCGGCGTGACGGGAGAAAATCCTCAACGAGCCGGGTCGGAGACCGGCGCTCCAGTTCCCGGGAATCAAAAAGTCATCATCATCGGTGCCGGCGTTGCCGGTCTGTCCTGCGGTTGTTACCTGCAAATGAACGGCATCCAGACCGAGATTCTGGAGGCGAGCCTGCTTCCGGGCGGATTATGCACGGCCTGGCATCGGGGACCGTACGTCTTTGACGGTTGTTTGCGCTGGCTGATCGGCACCCGGCCACCTTCGGCCTTTCACCAGATCTGGCAGGAATTGGGCGCCATCACCGGCCGGAAAATTATCGATCAGAAGGAAATCCTCCGCGTCGAAGATGCCGACGGCAAGTCTCTGTCAGTGCCATCTGATTTGGACAAACTCGCGCGCGAGTTCAAACGCCTCTCGCCCGAGGACGGTCACCTGATTGACAAGCTGGTGCGGGCGGCGCGCCGTTGTGCGCCGTTGGAGCCGCCGCTCGAAAAGCCGGTGGAATTGATGACGCATCGCGAGAAAATGCGAACCGGCCTGCGTTATCTGCCGATGCTGCCCGTCATCTTGAGATGGAAGAACCGGCCCATCACCACCTATCTGGCCCGCTACAAAAACAATCTCGTGCGCGAAGCGTTCAGCGCCATCGCCAGCAACGAGCACATGTCAGCCCTGGTGCTCGTGATGGTGCTGGCGTTCCGCACCCGCAACAACTGCGGATTCGTCGCCGGCGGCTCATGGGATTTTGCCATGGCGATTGCCGATCGTTACACCCGGCTCGGCGGTGCCATACGATACAAGGCCAAGGCGGCGTCGGTGATCGTCGAGAATAATCGCGCGGTTGGCGTGCGCTGCGACGACGGGACCGTCGTTCCCGCTTCGACCGTCGTTTCCTGCGCGGATGGACACACGACGATTTTCAAGATGTTGGACGGGCGTTTTGTGGACAAAAAAATCCGTTACCTCTACGAAAATTGTCTGCCGTTCCCGGCCATAATCCAAGTTTCTTTGGGAATTAAAAAAGTTTTCCCGGACGCCCCGCACACACTCAACCTGCCCATGACCCAGCCGCTTCGCGTGGATGATGAAACGCGGCACCACCGGTTGGAGGTGGAGACGTTTGGGTCCGACTCGGCGCTCTGCCCGGAAGGCACCAGCGTTATGACGGTCCGGTTGCCGACCAGCTACGAGTTTTGGACCGGCTTGAAAAAGAGCGACCCGCAACGCTATCGGGTCGAGAAAAAAAGAGTTGTGCAGGAAATCATTGCGATTCTCGACAAACGTTTTCCGGGATTGGCTCAAAACCTGGACCGTTCGGACATTGCGACGCCGGCGACCTTTGTGCGTTACACCGGCAACTGGCAGGGCAGTTATGAAGGGTGGCTGCCGACGCCTCGGATTCTGGGCCGGCGCATTCCCTACACGCTGCCGGGACTCAAGGATTTTTACATGGCCGGCCACTGGGTAGTGGCGGGCGGGGGACTGCCGTCAGCCGCGCTTTCGGGCCGGTACGTCGCGCAAATGATTTGTGCCGGCAAAGGAAAAGTTTTTGCGACAAGCGAACCATGAGCTTCTCAATACGCCGCCGGACGGCCCTGAGCGTCGGTAAAAAAAATGAATTCGAAGAGACTGACGCTTTTGTTCCGGTCACGAATCCATCCCGAAATCCGGTACTCGGTCTGTGGTTTCAGAACCAAATCGGGCGGGAGCGCATAAACTCTTTCGTAAGCGCACTTGTCGGGAAAGGAAATCGGGCGATTGAATGTAAGGTGTCGTCCGAGCGCAATCGCGGGTTTGGGGCTCTGGCGCGGGTTTTGGGTGTTTGAGAAATGCTGGACTTTCTCAATCGTTGCTTCGACGGGAGCATCAAGGTCCAAGTGGGTCAATTGCGGCGACCAGACGCGCAGGAAAACTCCATTGTCCGGCAATAACTGGTAATCCCGATCAAACGGCTCGTGCGCAATTCGCGTCAGGGCTTGTTCATTTTTAGTGACCCATTCTGCGCCATTCTGCACCGCGCGAAAATCGAGCAGGCCCGGGAAATCATTGAACAGACCGGCCACCCGATCGCTGGAAGTGTCCTGTGTGGGGGCGAAATTGCTCAGCACAATCCCGTCCGAGTTGAGGTCGTCCAGACCGCCATGCGTACTGCTGAAAGTTGACAGGTCCGCGCCTTTCTGGATCAGCCACCCACAGTGAACGTAGTCGTTGTCCAGGCTGATGAGAATGGTCGCGGGATTGAGGGTGACCCGCGTGAGGCCGCGGACAATCCGTTCCAGCGCCAGCGGATAACGATTCGTCAGGGTGGCCGTCGTCCAGGCATCGGCCGTGGCAAAACCGTCGGCGGCGAGTAATTTCTTTCTGGCGAGCGCCTCGACCACCGGGCGATAATTGAGCGGGTCGCCCTGCTGGGTTGAATAACGGTATGCGTTCTTCTCGGGATTCCACTCGATGTCGGCCCGCTCGCCTTGGGAATTCATAACGAGGAACCGATTGGTCTGATTTGGGTCCAGGCCCGTCACGAGGTCTGCGCCTTTCAGTTGCGCAAGCAATGGCACGAGGGTTCCGGTCTCGGCGGGCGCGTTGTGGATTTCCACCCATGATTCGATACCGGTCGTGGGCAGGACCACGTCTTTGGGATTCTTAAGGGATTCGGTAATCCGGTAGCCGGCCTTTTTTAAAAAGGCCACGACCTGGACGCGCTTGAAGGAGCTGGCGTGATTATGGCCATGATCCGAGAGAATCAGGACTTGGAGATCATGGCCCTCCCGCGTCCGGTAACGGGCGCGCAGTTCCTGGATTTGCTTATCCAGCTTGCACAACATGGCGAAGATGTCGCGGTCCAGGTGCTGGGCATCGTCCGTTGCCCGAATATAGACGTAATAGCTGCCGTGGTTTTCGTTGTCGTTCCAGAAATCGTTAATCATTTCGCGCGTCTCGTACTCATAAGTGTGAACCGGGTAAACATAACCCATGGTGCGGATCATATTGTTTTCCAGCTCCCAGCTCATTTGCGCTTCGTGCTCCATGGTGGTGGTGATGCCGTTGATGACGATTTGGGAATTCGCCGCCGCGCTGAAATACGTGCGCTGGTAACCGGGCAATGGGCGGTCGCCGAAAATGTCCGTCCACGCCACGTCGCTCGTGGATGGAAACGTCGAGACCAGGCGGCTGACCGGAAAGTATCCTTCCTCGGAAGTGAACGCCTGACGCTGCAACCGCGTTCCCCAGGCATTCGTGTACGTGATCCCGGCTTGCAAAGCTCTCAGGTCGCGGTAAGCCACTCCATCCAGGCCCAGAACCAATCGTTGGGGGAGCGCCATACCCTCGAACGCCAAGAAAGGGAAAGCCAGAAAAACAAGCCAGAGTGTTCGGCTGGCATTTGCACTGATACGAACCGATCTACCGGAACTGGGGCCAAAAAACATGGGGCCAATGATTAACGGATTCAGTCGGGCGTGTCTAAGATGAAATATAAAGTCATTGGAAAAAAACCACGACTGATACGACTTCAATTGCCTGTGCGTGCAACTTGGCACTGCCACCGTCTCCCTCGCCCCGCCCGAGCGGGGAGAGGGCTGGGGCGAGGTGGAGTTTTAAATCAGCAACCCCTCTCTCCGGCTCTCTCCCCGCTTGTTCCTCGTGGGGCGAGAGAGATGGATGATTACCGGTAGTTCTTGTCGTCCACCCGGTTCAGGTTAAGGCCATCCTTGAACACACCAATTGTCACGACGGCAAAGGTGAACACGGTCGTTCCAGGCTCAAGATGCCCGCCGAACGCCTTGTCGGAGTCGGCGAAGGTGATGTGGGCGTGGACACGGCCGTCAATCACGTAGCTGTTCATGCTGGCGATGTCGGCCGGGCCGGCGGGGTTTTTCACAAAAACATTTTTGGAGGGAAAGGTACCGTTGCTGACAGTATGGTAATGATAGCTCTTCACTGAGCCGATGCCGGACAGGATGACGGCATTGCGGATTTTACATTCCTTCACCATGCGTTCCAAGCCGGCCAGCAGGTCGGTCTGGTATTTGAAGCGCAACACGAGGACGCGATCGAATTGGCCGGAAAGCGCATAAACGGCCGGCACTTTATCGCTGTTCGGTTTGGAATCGACCATTCATGACGCGATGACAACTAACAGATAACGGACGCAATTCTTCGCAGCCTGTTTCTCGTGATTCTCGTAAATCAGCATAATTTGGACTGAACTTGTCGTCCAGTGCCAGATCGCGCTGTTTATGAAGCGGACCTGCAGCGAACTCGTGCAGCGGCTTTTGGCAGAAAGCCGCACTCTTAGGTTTTTCTGGATTGGCGGTGGTCAACAGACCGCTGCTACAATGTGCAACGCGATTCAGGTTTGCTTCGGGCGGGAACTTTTCCCATTGTTGGTGCGTCCGACTATCGGGATGAAAAGGAAATTGAAATGGATTTTGGTCGTGCTGGTTGTCGTATTCGCCCTGCTGCAGCTCACGAATCCGGCGCGCACGAACCCGCCCAGCCTGCCGGGACACGATGTCTCGGCCACCAACCCGCCGCCGCCGCAAATCGCCGCGTTGCTGCACGCGGCGTGTTACGATTGCCATTCCTACGAAACCAAGTGGCCGTGGTACAGCCGGGTCGCCCCGATGTCGTGGCTGATTGCCAGCGACGTCAAGGGCGGACGCGCGCGTGTGAATTTTTCCGATTGGCCGAATGACCATCCGGATTGGGCGGCGCGGCGATGGGAACGCGTCAGCGAGGAACTGGATTACAAGGAAATGCCGCCCGCCAAATACACGTTAATGCATCCGGAAGCGCGCCTCACCGACGTCCAACGCAAGGAATTGATTCAGTGGGCGGACACGATGGCGGCGAAATTGAAAGCAGCTGTCACAACTCAATGACTAAATCCTGAATTCGAATGACGAAAGAAATCCCAATGACAAATGGCGAAATCTGAAGACGCCACAGTTCTGTTTGTCATTCGAGCTTCGTCATTCTCTAGTCATTAGGGTTTCGCCCTTCGTCATTTTCCGCGTGGTTAATTTCGGCGGCTGCAATTAAGCTAGGGCGATGTTACACCACGAACTGGTCCCCGCCGTTGAATTATGCGTCGGCAAGCTGCGACGGGTGATGGCATTTGTTTTTTGCCCGTCAGTCAGTCTGGTCCTGCTTGTTCTTATTTGCGGCTGCCGAACGACGACCCAAAGTTTGTTCACAGCTTCCGGTTCGGGCTGGCACGTTCAACAAGGCCAGGCACTTTGGCGGCCCGAACGCGGTCTGCCGGAATTCGGCGGTGACCTCGTCCTGGCCAGCGACGCAGAAGGCCGCGCGCTTATTCAATTCGACAAGACGCCGTTATCCATGGTGTTTGCGCAAACCACGACGAACCGCTGGCTTATCCGGTTTCCGCAACGTCGGATGGGTTTTGCCGGACACGGCCCGGGTCCGACGCGGTTTGCCTGGCTTTATCTGCCTGCGGCGTTGGACGGGAAACAGCTCCCGTCAGCTTTGCATTTTGTGCGCAAGCCGGATGGCGGCTGGCGACTGGAGAACACCCGCACGGGTGAAACCCTGGAAGGTTTTCTGTCGCCGTGAGTTCGTTTCTGAAACGCTGGTGGTGGGCGCTGCTCGCGGTCGCAGTCGGCCTCGGGTTGTGGCGGCTGCGCTTCGATGTGGACATCCTCGATCTGTTGCCGCCGGACGAACCGACGGTCCAAGGGCTGAAGCTTTACCAGCAACATTTCGCCAACGCGCGGGAAC
>DATNHI010000101.1:0-18010 GCA_035605035.1 Verrucomicrobiia bacterium | reverse complement strand
ATGGCCGATAACCCGGACATTGACATCGTTTATGTCGTCACGCCGAACGGTCTTCACGCCGAGCACACCATCAAGGCGGCCAAAGCCGGCAAACACGTGCTTTGCGAAAAGCCGATGGAAGTGTCGGTGGAAAAATGCCGGCAGATGATTGACGCCTGCAAAAAGGCCGGAAGGCAACTGGCCATTGGCTACCGGCTGCACTTTGAACCAACCAACCTGGAATGCGTCAGGCTCGTCCGCGAAAAGGTCTTCGGCGGTTTGAAAGTCATCAATGCCGGGTTCGGTTTCCGCATGGGTGACCCGACGCAATGGCGGCTCAAGCGCGCCCTGGCGGGCGGCGGGCCGTTGATGGACGTGGGCATTTACGCGCTGCAGGCGACGCGCTATCTGACCGGGGAGGAACCCGTCCTGGTTTCCGGCGTGGAAACCAGGACCGACCCGGTCAAGTTCGCCGAGGTGGAGGAATCCCTCGCGTGGCAGATGAAATTTCCGAGCGGCGTCATCGCCAATTGCAGCACGACCTACAACGCCGAAGGGATGGATTATTACGCCGCCTACGCGGACCGGGGATGGTTTCAGTTGCATCCGGCCTACAATTACAACGGCAACCGCGGCACCCGCAGCGACGGCCAGACCATTCAGTTCCCCGACATTGACCAGTTTGCCGCCGAGATGGACGATTTCGCGCAATGCATCATGAACAACCAGCCGACGCGGGTACCCGGCGAGGAAGGCCTGCGCGACGTGAAAATCATGATGGCCATTTACAAGGCAGCCCGCACCGGCAAAACGATGAGCTTGGCATAGTCTAACTCCTTTGACTTTGTTTCGAGTGGAGGTAAATTCCAAAAAATGAGGGGGGACGACTCACAGCCAATGAAGCGAAACTTGCTTCGATTAATCATAGTTCTCGGCGCTTTTTACGTGCAGGGCATGGCAACGCCGAGTGCGATGGCTTTCGCTCTGTTGGGGCCGTTTGAATCGTGGATGGAAGAGACGAACGGCCTGCGACAGCCCGGTGACATTGGCGGGCCGATGGACATCACCAACGGGTATCGCTGGAATGTGCCGGTGTTGACTTACGGTTTTGATCAATCGTTTCTGGATTTTTTTGGCTCGAACGGTGTGGCGGCGGTGAAGAGCGCCGTGCAGATTCTGAACGACGTGCCGCCGGCTTCGCAGATTGTGCCGACAAATTTTCCATTCAATTCGCAAAACCTGAATTACGCAGCGCAAGCCAAATATCTTTACGATTTGAAATCTGAAACACTTTCATTGCTGTTGGAACAAATGGGATTGGCACAATCTACGCGGTATATCTTTGTCCTGCGACAGTGGAACCCGATATTTCTAACCGACCCGGCAGAAGGCGAGTGGCCCACTGGAACGATTCCTAATTACATCGTGCAGCGAAATTTCGATCCTCAAACGTTCTCGCCAAGTGTTTATGTCAATCAATGCCTGTATTCTGGCTATGTTTCAAGCGGGTTTGTGACGGAATTCAGTGGTATGCCGGGTTACGGGAACGTAATTAATATACTTCTAGTTGATCCATTATTTAATTACCTCCCCGTGGCTGATTTTCTTCAAAACACCGGTATATTTTATACTGGATTGACTTACGATGACGTTGGCGGACTGGCTTATTTGCTCTCTACGAACAACGTGAATTACGAAACTTTGTTGCCCGGAATTGCTGGCGTCGGCACGAATGCGAACTCATTTGTGAACGGCGCATGGCGGCCAGGAATTGACAAGGTCACGTTTGTGTCAGAACCGATAGATCCATTGACGGGTGAATTCTTTTCGCCGGTGACGAATCAATTCACTGACACCTACATCACCAATGGCATGGTCAGGCAGCAGCAAGTGGCCCGGGTAATCTCGCGGCCGGACATTCTCTTTGCGGCTGGGGACATAAATGCCGGCGTACCTTACGTCCTGCTTTACTCCCGAACAGGTACAACCAACTGGATCAACAATGCGGCTTTGAATGGAAATCCATCGGGTGCAGGGCCGGGTATGATTCAACCGCCCATCGTCATCACGTTTAACAAACCCGGCAGGCAATTTGTCAGTTCCGGTAGTTACTCGGACACCGTAGCAATCGATGAATCGCAATTTTTAGGCTCATTCGACGCTTCCACCAACGCTCCTATCGCTTATCCGATTTCACAAGGCGGCCCCGGCACGTCAACCGTTCGGATGTGGCTGACTATTGGCAGCACACAGGAACATTTTGAGTGGCAACCCGCCAGCACGAATGGTGCGGTTTTTGCCATGCAGACTTCAACCGACCTTGCGAATTGGACAACTTTGTTCACCGTTACGAACAACGGCAGCGTCTGCACTTATTTCGTTTACAATCCCGCGAGCGCCCAACGCTTCTATCGTCTCGTTCCACAGTGACTTTATCCGTCAGCGGCCATTCGGGAAAAACGTTTCCGCCAGCGAACCTTTCCCGGTGGTGATGACAGTGCCGGTGTTGATATTGTGCCGCGCGAACCAGCCGTCCTTGGTCTCCAAAACGTATTGGATGTTGTCGCTGGCGGCAACGACCGAGTTGGTGTCGTTCTTCTCCAAGTGGCGAATTTCCTCGATGACGCCGTCGGGCGTGATGTAGGCGGCGGAAAGTGATTCGGGACAGTTTTTCATCCAGAACGACGCGCGTTGCGGCACCGGCAGAACAAAGAGCATCGAGTCGGTTTCCTGGATGTTGGTGCGGAACATCATGCCGGTCATTTCCTCCTGTCGGGTCGTTGCCAGCTCGGCGTCCAGAGTTTCCGGACCTACATAAATTTTTATCGTCGGCAGTTTTGGCTGGGCCAGTTTGGGCAGCATATCGTCCTGGGACGGCGGCGGGGCGGCGGTCCCGCCGGACTTTTTGCAACCGGCCAATAACGCCGCGGTTAAGAACAGCGCGATGAATCCTGTCAATTTCACGGGACAAGCGTGCAAAAGCCGGTGGCGCATTTCAATCAAATGTTGAACGGCAAACGCGGCGTGCAATGTCCGAACCCGACGCCGTGACGGGCAAAATGAATTACCTGGCGCTTCGACGCTCAGGCTGGTTGTGCTGACAAAGCCTGGGACGGCGGGTCAGCGGCATCCGCCGGGACGGGGACGCGTTCGTGCTTGCTTTCAGGTGAGACGTCCAGGCATTTCCGGACTGTTTGGGCCAATTGGAGCGGCAGATAGGGTTTGGCGAGAAAAGCGGTGTTGTTCGCACTCGAATCTTTTCCTGTCAATTCGGAACTGTACCCGCTCGTGTAGATCACTTTGAGGCCGGGCTTTTGTTTTCTTAGCTTTGCGGCCAGGTCGTTGCCCGTCATGCCGCCGGGCATAATCATGTCCGTCAGGAGCAAATCAACCTGGCCATTGTGCTCGTCCCAAATTCGCAGGGCTTCGGCGCCGGACGAAGCAACCAAAACGCGGTAGCGGTAGCCTTGAAGAACGTTGCGCACCAATTCCAGCAGGCCGGTCTCGTCCTCAACCACCAGAATGGTTTCTTCACCTCCTGGCACCGGTTTGGGTTCAGTTGCCGGCGCCGCGGGTGCCGGGCGGCTTTCGGTGGCCACCGGCAGGAAGACTTTGAAGGTGCTGCCGGCGCCCAGCTCGCTTTGAACTTCGATCCAGCCCTGATGTTGTTTGACCATGCCGTAAATGGTGGCCAGACCAAGCCCTGTCCCCTTGCCCACTTCCTTGGTCGTAAAAAACGGTTCGAAAAGACGTTGCATTACTTTGTGATCCATGCCGCACCCGCTGTCCGTTACCGTCAAACAAACGAACCAGCCCGACTGGGCTTCGCGGTGATGTCGCAAATGGGCGGCCCCGATTTCAACGGTGGACGTCGCGATGAGCAGTTTGCCGCCTTTGGGCATGGCGTCGCGCGCGTTGACCGCCAGGTTCATGACGATCTGCTCGATCATGCCGGTGTCCGCTTCGATGTGCGGCAGGTTGGGCTGAAAGCGGGTCTCCAGGGCGATGTCTTCGCCGAGCATTTGCGGGAGCATGTTGTGCAAATTCAGCAGCACGGTGTTCAAATCGAGGATTTTCGAGCGGAAAATTTGCTTGCGACTGAACGTGAGCAATTGGCGGACGAAGCTGGCCGCCCGTTCCGACGCTGCGGAAATTTGCTTCAAAGATCTCACGGAGGTTGACTCCGGCGGCGTGACGTTGAGCAACAGTCCTGCATGCCCCTGGATAACGGTCAAAATGTTGTTGATGTCATGCGCCACGCCCGCGGCCAACTGGCCCACTGACTCCATTTTTTGCGACTGCCGTAATTGGGCTTCCAGCATCAGACGTTCAGTAATGTCCTCGACCGTCACAACCATGCCGTCAATCTTGTCGGCGGCATCAAAAAGGGGCGTTGCGTTGGTCGAGAGCAAAGTGTGATGGCCGTTGGGGCGGGCTATCGTATAGCGGACATCCTGTGCCGCCTGGCCGGAATCAAGGACTTGTTTCAACAGTGAAGGTTGTTCAACCAATGGATTGCCCTCCAGGTCGGTTGAGCGCCAATCCAGAACACTGCCGGTCCTTTGGGTGATCGCGTCCCTGGTCAGGCCCAGCACTTCCTCGGCCCGATGGTTGGCGAAGGTGATTTTGCCCGCCCGGTCGGTGACGACGATGCCAACGGGGCTGGTTTCCATGATGCGGCTGATGAGATCGCGGTCGCGGCGGAGACGTTCCTTGGCGCGTTGACCTTCGATAGCGTAACGGATAGTGCGTTCAAGTTTGTCGGCGTCCAATTGGCTTTTGAGCAAGTAGTCGGCAGCTCCAGCTTTTGTGGCTTCGAGATCAATCTCGTGATCGCCCTGGCCGGTCAGCAGAATCATCGGTGGCCGGCCGCTGAACGATTGCGATTCGCGCAATAACTCAAGCCCGGTCCGCTCACCAAGGCGGTAATCCAACAGACAGACGTCGTGTTCGCGACGCTGGACCGCCGCCAGGGCGGCATCGTAATTGTCCACCCAGTCCAGCCGATAGGGCGGGTTCCCGATTTGAGAAACCAGATCGCGCGTGATGATATAGTCATCCTCATCATCATCCACCAACAGGACCCTGACGGCGGTGTCGGACATAAAACCGGATTACACCCCATCTTGCGGAAGTTTGACGACTTCAAACCAGTATTGGCCGAGCACCTTGACCAATTCCACGAGCGACTTGAAGGTCACGGGTTTGGTAACGTAGGAATTCACGCCCAGGTCATAGCTGCGCAGAATATCCTCTTCGGCCTTTGAGGTGGTGAGAACCACGATGGGAACGCGGCGCAGGACCGGGTCCGCCTTGATTTCTTTGAGCGCCTCGCGTCCGTCTTTGCGTGGCATATTCAAGTCGAGCAGGATCAGGCCCGGCAAGGGTTCGTTGTTCAGATCGCTGTAGCGGCCGCGTCGGCGCAGGTAGTCCATTAATTCCTCGCCGTCCTCTACACAATGGAGTTCATTGGCCAGACGGTTTTCCACAAACGCATCCCGCGTCAACTGCCGATCGTCCGGATCATCGTCTGCCAAAAGAATGGTAATCATTTTTCCTTCCTTTTTCATGGTTGCCTTACTCGGTTGGTACTGGTTTGTTGGGTTCTTTGGGATGGGTCACTGGCAACGTCACAATAAACGTAGCCCCCGCTCCCGGTTTGCTCTTGGCGGTAATGTCGCCTTGGTGAAACACGGCGATTTTTCGGGTGATGGCCAACCCCATACCCGTGCCTTCGTATTCGTTTCGACTGTGTAACCGCTGAAACACGTTAAAGATCCGATCCAGGTATTTCTCATCGAACCCGATGCCGTTGTCGCTGACCGTCAAACGGCAAAGTTTCTCCTCCGGCACTCCGGGCCCGGTCTGGGGTCGGCAGCCGGAAAATATTTGCGCTTCAACCTTGACCACGGGGTTGGCCTCGGGCCGGCGGAATTTGAGGGCGTTGCCGATCAGATTTTGCAGCAATTGCCGCATCTGCAACGGTTCCGCGTCAATCACCGGCAGCGCGCCGACTTCCACCCGCCCTTTGACCAGTTCGATGCGCCCTTCCAAATCCTCCAGGACTTCGCGGGCCACCTTCGCCAAATCCACCGGCTCGAAGGGTTTCGCCTTGGTCGTAACGCGCGAAAAAGTCAGCAACTCATTGATGAGGCTTTGCATGCGCGCCGCCGCCTTCTGCATCCGTTCCAGATAATCACCCGCTTCCGTGTCCAGTTTGCCGCCGGCTCGTTCCTTGAGCCGTTCGCCAAAGACGACAATTTTGCGGAGCGGTTCCTGCAAATCGTGCGAGGCCACGTAGGCAAAGTCCTGTAACTCGCGATTGCTGCGTTCAAGCTGGGTGGCAAACTGGCGCAACTTTTCCTCACCGTTGCGCAGCGCCTCTTCCGCCCGCTTGCGCTCCGTGATGTCCCGGCCGATGCCCACCAGCCCGATTACCTTTCCGCTTCGGCTGTGCAATGGCAGCTTGCTGGTCAGGAGCCAGCGTTTCTGGCTATTTTTGTCCAGGAAATACTCCTCCCGGTCAATCACCGGCTGTCCTTGAAGCACCTTCTGGTCGTCAGCCCAGAACTTTTCCGCAATGTCCTTTGGGAATAAATCAAAATCACTCTTGCCGATGGCCTCGGACTCGTTTTTGCAACCCATGACCTTCAAGTCGGCCGGGTTGGCAAGGGTCTTCCGGCCGGTGGTGTCTTTGGCGTAGATGCCGTCGGGCAGGTTGTCAATCAAAGTTCGCAACACCGCGCGTTCCCGGGACAGCGCTTCCTCCGCCTCTTTGAGTCCCGTCACGTCTTTGGAAACGCCAAAGGTGCCGACGATGTTCCCGTCCTTGTCGTGCCAGGGCATCTTCGTCACGAGCGACCAAGTAACCTTGCCGTTGGCGAAGACAATTTTTTCAAGTTTGCCCTCTACTGGCTTGCCCGTGCGGATGATTTCCTGCTCGTCCGCGTAAGCCGCCCGGGCATGAGCCTCCGGAAAAGTGTCGAAATCGGTCTTGCCGATCAGCCACTCATTGAACGCCTCAACGCTGGCCAAATGGGACGGCCATTGGTCCTGGCTGGTGTCCGGATGCGCCGCGCGATAGTCGTCACGGACGGTTCGCAGCGTTTTTTCCGCTTTGGATTTGCTCACCCGCACAAAGCGGGATTCGCGGTCTTTGTAGTAAATGTTGTCGGGGGTGTTGTTCAGCAACGTCTGGAGCAGCTCCTGTTCGTAGGCCAGCTTGATCTCCACCTGCTTCTGCCGCGTAATGTCCCGGCCGATGCCCACGAGGCCGATAATTGCTCCACTTTGATCGTGCAGCGGAATTTTGCAGGTCAACAGCCAGTGTTTCTGGCCGTCTTTGTCCAGGAAATACTCCTCCCGGTTGATGACCGGCTGGCCCTGCAGCACCCGCTGATCATCAGCCCAGAACTTTTCGGCAGTGTCCTTTGGAAACAGGTCGAAATCAGTCTTGCCGATGGCCTCGGCTTCGGTCTTGCAGCCAAGGGTTTTCAGGTCGGCGGGATTGGCCAGGAGCTTACGGCCGCCGGTGTCCTTGGCGTAGATGCCGTCGGGCAGGTTATCAATCAAGGTGCGCAAAAGGACGCGTTCTCGCGCCAGTTCGGCGGCGCGTTTGACCATCCTTTTCTCCAGTTCGTCATGCGACTTGCGCAGCACTTCCTCCTCATGTTTCCGGGTCGTAATATCCCGGCTGATGCCGATCAACCCGATGACCTTTCCCTCCTTGTCCCGCAGTGGCACTTTCGTGGTTTGCAGCCAGCGTTTCTCCTGGGTCTGCGGATTCACCGCAATTTCTTCCCGGTTCAGCGGCTCACCGGATTCCATTAGTGCCTGTTCGTCACAGTAATATTGGTTTGCCAACTCCGCGGAAAAAATGTCGAGGTCGGATTTGCCAACCACCTCGTCCGGACGAGTCGCACCCAAAGTCCGCACATGCGCCAGATTGCTGATCAAAAACCGGCTCTGCCGGTCTTTGATAAAAAGGTTATCGGGCAGACCGTCAATCAGCGTGCGCAGCAAATCCCTTTCTTGTGTGATCAAGGCATTCTCCTGGGCCAGACGTTTGTTCTCTTGCGCAAGCAGCCCGCCGGGTTCCGCGGATTTTGAACTTTCCAAACACTTCACCGGGCGTTCGTCCTGCGAAGCGGGGACGACTTCAGTCAGTGGCGGCTCATTGCAATTAATTGTTTTCATACCCAGAACCTGAGCACGCAAGACAGCCCAGGACTTGGGATAAATGAAGCAGGTTGAATGCCTTTTCCCGGGCAATTTGTTCTGCCGACAATTCCTGCCGGAAACTCCGCCCTTTGCCATTAAATGGGACAGAAGGACGGGGTAACGATACAAGTCCGGACGGGCGCCATTTTGCACAAATGCGAACGGCACAACCACTTTTGCCAACATGACCGTACTCGGGAAAATTGCAGCGCAGCGAAAGTTTGCCAAAGCCCGGCGGACGAGAGCGCTTGCGCGGAAGTTGTGTTGCCACTAATGTGCCGTCGGTGCGCCCGTAGCTCAGATGGATAGAGCATCTGCCTTCTAAGCAGAGGGTCGCGCGTTCGACTCGCGCCGGGCGCGCCAGTTTCCATACACGATTGCCGATTTGCGATTTACGATTTATTTGCGATGCTGACACTTGAACAACTGGCTGAACTCCTCGAAAAAAATCGCGCCGCCGCCCCCGTGCGCGTGAAGGAATTTTCCATCGGCGGCCGGCGATTCGATTTCAACTCGCGGCCCGCCATCATGGGCGTCGTCAACCTCTCTCCCGATTCGTGGTACCGCGAAAGCGTTTGCCTCAACGCCGACGCCGCTCTCCAGCGCGGCCGGATTTTGACCGCGCAAGGCGCGGACATTGTGGACCTGGGCGCGGAATCCACGCTCGCCCACGCCGCGCGCCTGGATGACGCGGCGCAAAATTCCAAACTCCTGCCCGTCATCAAGCACCTGCACGACGCAAACCTCCTCGTCTCCGTCGAAACCTATTCGCCCGCCGTCGCGCGCGCCAGTCTCGAGGCCGGCGCAAACATTTTAAATCTCACCGGCACGGACGGCACCGGTGAATTATATCGCATGGTCGCGGACCACGACACGGCGGTGATTATCTGTTACGTCCAGGGTAAAAACGTCCGCGAAGTTGGCGATTTTGATTTGAGTCGCGACCCGGTCGAAATGATGCGCGGGTACTTTGCGCGACAGATCGAACTGGCGCAGCGCAACGGTGTGGAAAAAATCCTTCTGGATCCCGGCCTCGGCTTTTACTACCGCAATTTGCAGGACAGCGCCGTCCGCGTGCGGCATCAGATGAACATTTTTCTGAATACGTTCCGGCTGCGAACGCTCGGGTTTCCCATTTGTCATGCCCTGCCCCACGCCTTTGAATTTTTCCGCGACGAAGTGCGTTGTGCCGAGCCGTTTTTTGCCGTACTGGCGGCGCTGGGCAAAACCGACCTGTTCCGCACCCACGAAGTCCCGCGCATCCGGGCCGTGTTGGAGACGCTAAAGGTTTTTTAAGCGGGACGCCGGTCCTGCTGTTTGTAACAAAGGAAAACGCCTTCTTCTTCGGATTTCGCAATCCATTGCTCACAAACCTTCATGCCGTAATCCGCAAGAACCTTGCGAACACGCTCCGGCGTGTAGCGATACGAAAAGAAAAGCCGAACGGAGTCACCGTTTCTAAAATTGAACGCTTTGCTCTCGATTTCAATCCGGCACGAGCGGCGGAACTGGAAATCGGCAACCACCCGCTTCAAACCGAAACGACCATTCGCGATCGCAAACCTCAAATCACCACCGCTGCGCGCGACGCCCAGATCGTCCAGAAACGTCATCAGCCAGTCGCGCGTGAGCGGGTTGTCGTATTGCGGCAAGATCTTTCTCATTCCGGCGGCGTAATCTCCGCCCGGCGCCAGGTTCGCGCTGAACAGCAGAAGATCCCTTGGCCTGACCAGCGCTGCAAGTTCTGGCAAAATCTGTTCCGGCTCGAAATTCGGAATCATGCCGAAAAAGGTGCCAAGCGACTGGCCTTCGCCGCGCCGAAGCGGCTTGGTCCGCGCAGGCGGGTGACGGGTGACAAGAATTTTCTGCAAATCATCCGCTGTGGCCAGATCGCAAACCACGGGGAAACAATTCTTCTCCGGTATGACCGCCAGTGCGGTCCGGCGCGCGGTCAGGACCATCGCCGTGCTCACGTCGCAAGGTGTGTAAAAAACTTCCTTGCCGCGACGCTTCAACAATTTCAGCAGGCGCGTGTCCTTTTGCCCGCCGCCGCAGCCGAGGCCGATGACGTGAACGCGGCGCGATTTGATTTGTGCCGCAGCCGCCGCGAAACTTTTTCCGTAAATGGCCCGGCAATCCGCATCGTTGCGGGTTGGCGAACAGGCCTGGTGCAACGCGAGCCATTTTTGCGTCTGCTTGACGCTGTCGTAATGAAATTTGTGGTTCACCCGCCGCGTGCGCAGCGACACCAGCAAATCGCGCCGGACATTTTCCGGATACTGGCTGGCATGAATCGTCAGGTTGACGGTGTTGGGCATTCAGAGCTTCCTCGCGACGGTTGCTACCGATTGGTTTGAGGGAAAATCTGGTAGAGCAACAGATAAACCGCCACGCCGGTCACGGAGACATACATCCACAACGGCCATGTCCAGCGGGCGATTCTTTTGTGCAGCTCGAAGCGCTGTTTTTTGGCGCGCCAGAGCGTAATCAAAATCAACGGCACGATGACGCCCGCCAAAACGGTGTGCGTTCCGAGGATGACCAGATAAATCGGCCTGAACCATTTCGGTTCCAAAAATCGCGTCGGCCCGATGTGCAATACCCAGATCCGATAGCCGTGGTAAGTAAGGTAACACGCCAGAAAACAAATCGAGGTCACAAACGCCGCTACCATGCAATTCCGGTGCGCGATCTGGTTTCTGCCCCGGATGAAAACGTAACCGGCCGTCAGGAAAATCGCGCTCAAACCGTTGAGCGAAGCGTTGACGGCAGGCAAATCGTGGATGGTCATCGCTCGTGTTCGAGTTGGTGCACGGTCACCAGGATGTGTGGCCTCACGTGGGTCCATTCCACGCCCTCGCCTTCGGTCTCAAAGATGCCGCGCACCCGCGCGTGCTTGTCCACGATCACAAAAATTGTGGTGTGAATGAATAAATCGGCGGGATTTTTTTGGTCTTCGGGCTTCACCGGAACCGCGCTCAATTTCAGACTGCCGCCCGCCAGCCCGGCGATTTCCGCCTTGGTGCCGGTCAGGAATTTCCAACACACGAAGTTCGCCCCAAAACGTTCGCCGTATTTTTTCATCACCGACGGCGTGTCGTAATCAGGATCCGTGGTCAGCGTCACCAGTTTCGCCCGGCTCGACGGCGGCAGCGCGTCCTGCAGCGATTTCATCTGCGCCGTCATGATGGGGCACGGCCCGGCGCAGCGGGTGAAGATGATGTCAGCCACCCAGACGTGATTGGTCAAGTCCGCCAGCGTGGTCACCCTGCCGTCCTGATTGGTAAGCGTGAAGTCGGCGACGTGGCCGACTACGGGCAAGGGATGGCGTTGCGGGTTGCCGAGTTGCGACAGCGACAGCACATACGCGACGCACAGGAGGGCGAGAAACAGGATGACACCGACCCAAAGCGTCCGCGGGAGCCGTTGCGAAAATTCGTCCATGCCGGCTGCAATTTGGTCACGCACCGGCTCGTGCGTCAAATTTATTCAAAACTGGAAGGCGAAACGGCGCCGCTCTTGGATTTGAGCCATTTGTCGAAATCGGCCTGGCTTTCCACAATCAGAAAACCGCCCGTCATCGCCGAATGGCCGCCGCCGCAAAGCTGGGCGCAGTTGATTTGATACCGGCCAATCTTGGTGGGCGTGAACCAGACGGGAATCCGCAAACCCGGTATCGCGTCCTGACAGACGCGCATCGCGATGATCTTCAACGAGTGGATCACGTCCTTCGAGCTGAGATAAATGATTACCGGTTTGTTGACGACGACGTGAATTTCATTCAGCGTCTGGATATCGTCCTTGCCGTGCGGGTCGCTCGGATCCACGCCAAACACGTTGTCCGCGGTCACAAATTTCATGTCTTGTCTGCCAAACATTCCATCCGGCCCGGCATAGCGGACATTCCAGGCGAATTGTTGCGCGACAACCTGAATGACGGTGGATTTGTCAGCCGGCGGGAATTGGTCCACGTTTTTCGACCAAACTGGCACGGCAATGACTATCAACAGCAACGCTTCGATGCCGGCCACGGTCAGTTCGAGGTAATTCGAGGCGTGATTTCTGACGCCCACGTAATCCGCTTTCGGGTTGCGCCGGGCCTGAAAGCGGTAAAGCGCGTAAACGAAATAAATAATCCAGCCAATGAACAGCGCCAGCATCAGCCAGTGGACATACACCATCAAGTCATCCACGGCGCGCCCGTTGGAGGAGGCCAGCTCGGGCAGGCACAGGACTTTTTCAGCGAACCATTTCGTCATAGGTCAGCGGGCTGCTCGTCCGACGGCGGCGGCGGGTTGGACAGGGCTTCTTCCTTGCGGACGATGTGCACGAAGAACAGCGCGATGCACGTCAACACCGTCAGCACCACACCCAGCAGCGTGAAAATGCCCCAGTTCATGCCGTTGGCCAACGCGGAATCGGATTTGCCGTAGCACGCCGCGCAGGCCAACACCGGCGAAGGTGCGAATGCGGCGAAAGCGAGCGCGGCGATTAACGGTTTGCGAAACAATTTCATAGGTAACTCATGTTTTTCAGTTTCTTCAAAAAATAAATCCCGTAAACGATGACCAGGATGCCGGCGGCGATCCCGCCTGCGCCAAAATACAAATCGCCAGCGGCGAACGCCCACGCCGCGCAGCCGAACGCCAGCGCCGTCAACAGGCTCACAAAAATGAGATGGACGAATTTGAGTGACATGTCAGTGAAACACTGTGCCCGTGGGCATATCCTGCATGGCATAGATCGTCAGGCCCATCAGCCCGGCGAAAAAAACCACGACGAAGCCGAGCAGGGTGTAAATCATTTTTTTCTCGGACAGCAGGTGCATGAGGAAACCGGCGACGAGAAAGGCATTCACGCACGCCACGCACAGAATCAGCCCCGCCTTCACCGGCCAACCGTAATGCGGCAAATAGGAAATCCAGATCATCAATGCCGTCGTGCACACCACGGCAATGAACACGTAGAGGCAACGTCGGAGATAACCCCTGAAGTCCACCGCGTGCGCGTGCAACTCCGATTCACCGGTAAGTCCGGTGTTGTGTTGCTTGGCCGTCTGCATTTCGTTCATAAATCCAAATTACATCAAATATAAGACAGGAAACAAAAATATCCAGACCAGATCCACAAAGTGCCAGAACAGCCCCGATACCTCGATCCGGTTGGTGAAATGGTCCGGGTCGGTTTTCCACAGTTTTCGGCCCGGTCCCCACAAAAAGCCGATGACGATGCTGCCGCCGAGGATGTGCAGTGCGTGCAGGCCGGTGAGCGTGAAGTAAAGCGCCAGATAGGTGTTGTGCCACGGGCCGTAATTTTCCATCTGCTTGATGTCGGCAGCGGCGACGGTGACTTCCCTCAATTCAATGTTCTGCTGGGCGCGCAAATCATAAAGCAGCGTTTCGTCCTTCACGGTGCGGCCGTGCAGGGTGACGGTGCCGGTTTTCTTGCCGAGGTCGAAGTCAGGGGATTTTTCAACGAGGTGGCCGTCGGCGAAAGTACCGTCGTTCAACTTGATTTCGTAGTGAATCCATTTGTCGTGATATTCGTAGGCCTTGATGCACAGGAACGTCAGCGCCAGCAGAAGCGTGCACGCGTGGAAAAATTTGAATTTGTCGAACTGCCGGGTTTTGCACGCGACCCAGGCCAGCAACGTGGTGATGGCCGACAGCGCGAGCACGAGGGTGTTAATGGTGCCGAGCGTGACGTTGAGCCAGCCGTGCGGCCATTCGCCGGGCACGGCGCCCACACGCAGGAGGACGTAGGCGGAAAACAACGCGCCGAACAGCATCACTTCCGACGCCAGAAACAGCCAGATGCCGACCTTGGCGTTGTAAATGCCGGTGTCGGGCCGTGGTTGGACAACGTAGGGGATTTCCATTTTAGAAATGCGAATTGCGGAGCGCGGATTGCGGAATGCAATGTTGAATGACTAATGACGAAACCATAATGACGAAAGCATGACGAAGCCGAAATGACGGACGGGCCATTGGGCAGCGAGACGCCATTCGATATTCGTCATTCGTCATTGGGAATTCTTTTGCCATTCAGAATTAGGATTTAGTCATTTTCCGGCCGCATGCACAGGTGTAAGCGCAGGTTGTGTAATTTCCGGTTCGTTTTGCGGGGTGAAATCCGTGTCGTGGCCGGGGACGCTGTATTCATACGGGCCGCGATAAATTTGCGGCGACCGGGCAAAATTCCCGTGCGGTGGCGGCGTGGGCGTCTGCCATTCCAGCGTCGTTGAATGCCACGGATTGTCGCTCCTTACTGCCTCGCCGTGTTTGATGCTCCAGAATAAATTGATGATGAACGGAATTTGGGACAGTCCCAGCGCCACTGCGCCCCACAAAATCCACGTGTGCAGGGCCATGATGGAATCCGGCAGCGTGTCCAGCGCGCCCGGCACCCGCGCGGCGGAATAATTTGCGCCGCCGTCGGCCATGCGACGCAACATGCCTTCCATGCCCTGCGCAAACATCGGCATGAAAACGACGTTCATGAAAATAAACGAACCCCAGAAATGCACGCGGCCCCAGAATTCATTCATCGTCCGCCCCGTCATTTTCGGAAACCAGAAGTAAATTCCCGCGAACAGCGCGAAAATCGTCCCCGGCGCAACGACGTAGTGGAAATGTGCGATGACGTAATAAGTGTCGTGCAGGTAAATGTCGGCCGGCGCCAGCCCCAGCGGCAGGCCCGTCAGGCCGCCGATGCCGAACATCGGGAGGAACGCCAGGCAGAAGAGCATCGGCGTGTTGAACCGGATGGAACCGCCCCACAACGAAATCAGCAGGCACGTCAGGATGATGACCGACGGAATGGAAATCGCCAGCGTGGTTGCCTGGAAGAACGTGGCAATCTTGGTGCCCATGCCGGTCAGATACATGTGATGCGCCCAGACGATGAACGACAGGAAACCGATGGCCAGCACCGAATACACCAGCGATTTGTAGCCCCAGATTGGTTTGCGAGTGTTGTTGGCGATGATTTCGCACACGATGCCCATGGCCGGCAGTATCAAAACATAAACTTCCGGATGGCCGAGGAACCAGAACAAATGCTGCCACAAAAGCGGACTTCCGCCGCCGCTCACGTGCGCCAGATGCCCGCCGACGGCAAGTCCCGTCGGCAAAAAGAAACTGGTGTGCGCCAGGTTGTCCATCAATTGCATCACGCCCGCGGCTTCCAGCGGCGGAAATGCCAGCAGCAACAGGAACGCCGTCACGAATTGCGCCCAGACAAAAAACGGCAGCCGCATCCACGTCATGCCCGGCGCGCGCAGTTGAATGATGGTGGCGATAAAATTCACCGCGCCCAGCAGCGACGACGTAATCAGCAGCACCATGCCGATGAGCCAGAACGCCTGGCCGTGCGTCGGGATCGAGGTCGCCAGCGGCGAATAGGAAGTCCAGCCCGCCTGCGCCGCGCCGCCCGGAATGAAAAAACTCACCAGCATCACGATACCGCCCAGCACGTAAGCCTGGTAGCTTGCCATGTTCACCCGCGGGAACGCCATGTCCGGCGCGCCAATCATCAGCGGCACCACATAATTGCCGAACGCCGCGAACGCCAGCGGCACCACCCCGAGGAAAATCATGATGGTTCCGTGCATCGCGCCAAACGAGTTGTAAAGGTCCGCCGAAATCGCACCGTGGCCCGCCATTGTCGGTCCCAGAGTTTTCTCCAGTAACGGGCCGATGAATGGCACCGGCGCGCCCGGGTGCGCAATCTGCCAACGCATCAGCAGGATCAGGAAAAAACCGAACAACAAAAAGCACAACGCCGTGAACCCATACTGAATACCGATGATCTTGTGGTCAGTGGAGAAAATATAACCGCGCCAGAAACCGGGGTCATGATGGGCATGAGATCCATGGCCATGTTGATCATCATGGTTCGGCGGAAATTGGTCCAGGAACTCAGCCATGCTGCTTATATTTGGAAAATGACCAATGACGAAGCTCGCATGACGAAAGAATGGCTAAACCCAAATGCTAAAATTGGTTCAGCCGCGTGTTCGACGGCTTCGGAATTTGTCATTGGAAATTCTTTAGTCATTCGGATTCCGGAATTCGTCATTTCCTATTTCATTTTGTCCAGCACCAGCAGCGCCAGCAGTAGCGGCAGATAAAGGATGGACGCCAGGAACAACCATCGCGCACGCCGCAACGTGAGTTGCCGCGAAAATTGGATGGCGCACCATAGATACCCCGCGCCCAGCATCAGCGCGCCAAGGAGATAAACCGGCCCGGCAAGCTTGAAAACAAACGGCGAGAGACTGATCGCCAACAGGGCGAGCGTGTGGCTCACGGATTGTGCGCCAGTGCGTCGGCCATCCGGTTCTATCACTGGCAGCATTTTGAAACCGGCGCGCGCATATTCATTCCGGTAAATCCATGCAATGGCCATGAAATGGGGAATTTGCCAGAACGCCACAATGGCAAACAACGCCCAGCCTCCCCCACCCAATTCACCGCGCGCCGCCGTCCATCCCATTAACGCCGGCAACGCGCCAGGCACGGCGCCGATGTTTGTGTTCAACCATGTCACGCGCTTCAGCGGCGTGTAAATAAACAGGTAGCTGACCAGTGTGACCGCGCCGAGGACGCTCGTGAGCGGATTCACCACCAGCGCGAGATAAATCAGGCCCGCCGTTGCGCACGCGCCGCCAAAGAGCATCACCGTCACCGGCTGCAACCGCCCGGACGGCAAGGGGCGGTCTTGCGTCCGGCGCATTTTCGCGTCGTAGTCGCGCTCGAGCAACTGGTTCAACGCCGCCGCGCCGGATGCGACCAGCGCCGTGGCCGCCAGCATGTGAAACATTAACGTGAAATCCATCGCGCCGCGCCAGCCCAGGTAAAATCCGACGAGCATCGTCATTAACACGAGTGTCGTCAGCCGTGCCTTGACCAGATCAGCGAAAACCGCCGTCCAACTTTTGTCCGCGGCCCCGACGCCGGATGCCGGGGTCATTAAAATTTCAGCCGGGATTTCTTTCATTTCACTTGTTTCCCACCATGGCCGGGCGCACACCGAAGGTGCCGGAGACAATGCCGGCGGGTTCAACGCGGGAGACCGGTCCAAAACGATGAAAAGCTGTCGCACACCACAACGCGCCAGTTACCAGCGAAAGCGCACCCACCAGCACGTGCGCTGTCGCCACGTCGGCGGCTTTGTTCGACCAGATGGTCAACGCGCCGAGCGCGATTTGCACCGCGATCAGCGCCAGCCAGAACAAGGCCAGCCGGGCCAGGGCATCCCTTTTGCCGAGTTCCCGCCAGGCTCGCCACGCACAAACCGCGACGCCCATAAAAATCGTCAGTGCCACCATCCGGTGCACCATTTGCAGAATGATCTGAAAGGCCGTGATGGGATTTTCCGCTACCACATTCATTCGGTTGGCGTTGTAGTGCGCCACGGCGGCAGCGCTCGTGTCCGGCCAGATTTTTCCGTAGGCGGCCGGGAAATCGGGAATCGCGAGGCCGGCATGCTGGTGCCGCATCGTCGCGCCCAGAATCAGTTGCAGGAAAATCAAAATCGTCGCCGCCAGCACCAGCCAGCGCAGGGTCTCGTAGCGGCGGTCTGCGACCGTCGCATTTGTCTCCGAATTTGAGCGACGGTCACAGACCGCCGCTACAGAACTCCACCAGCGGCTGGTGAACAACGCCAACGCGCAGATTAAAACGAAGAACAATTGGGCGAGTGCCCCGTGGACGATGCCGAGCTTGTCCATGTCCCATGTCACGCGCAGACCGCCCAGCACGCCTTGCAGCGCCACCAGCGCAAACGCGAGCGCGCCGAGCCAGCGCAT
>DATNHI010000100.1:0-4626 GCA_035605035.1 Verrucomicrobiia bacterium | reverse complement strand
AACCGTCCAACACACCACTCCAAACACTTTCACGCACTCTCAGAACATCATCACCCACCACGCTCTTAACGAATCTCGTCCCAACCACTCCAAATTCACGCCTCACAAACCATGCCAGTTCTCTGGCTAAGGATTCGGGCGAAGCCGCAGCATCCCGGCAAAATTTCTTGCGCGGGCCGGATTGGGGTCGTAGCTTTTCCAACCCGTGGGGCACCCATAGCTCAATTGGATAGAGCGTCTGACTACGGATCAGAAGGTTTCAGGTTCAACTCCTGATGGGTGCGCCAGAAAATCTACACGTGATGCATCCATGACCGCTCCCGGCAAACTTGTCCTGATTGGCACGCTTTCCCTGCTCTCTCTCGTTGGAACCGTCACCGCGAGTTCAGCCGCTGACGACGCGCTGGCCTGGCCCCCGATCACTTCCCAGACGAAACCATGGGTGTGGTGGTGGTGGCACGGCAGCGCGGTGGACCAGACCAACATCACCCATGAACTGCAACGCTTTCACGACGCGGGTCTCGGCGGTGTCCAGATCACAGCGATTTTCGGCACAAAAGGCGCGGAAGCGCGCGACATCCCGTACCTCACGCCGGCGTGGCTGGCAATGATGGGGTACACCGTGGACGACGCACGACAGCTCGACATGGGCGTGACCATGACCCTCGGCACCGGCTGGTGCTTTGGCGGGCCGACCGTCAGCGACCCGGACGCGAACGCCACCGTCGTTGTGAGACTTCTCAGCGTGGCAACGGGCCAAAAATTGGAAGGCAAATTCAATCGCGATTCGACCCAGGCGCTGGTGGCTTTTTCAGCCGACGGAAAATCCATCGAACTCACCGACAAAATTTCCACTGATGGCACAGTGGATTGGACGGCGCCCGATGGTAGCGGCGACGCCCCCGTCGCCGGAAAACAGGAAAAGCACGGCGACGAGGCGTCGCCGCCACACTGGAACGTGTATGCCGTTTCGCAAAAGCCGTCCGGCCAAAAGGTGAAGCGCGCCGCACCGGGGGACGAAGGCTGGATGCTGAACCCGGCCTATCCGCAGGCCGTGACGAACTGGGTGAAATGGTTTGACACGGCATTCGCCAATTATCACGGCCCGAAGCCGCAGGCCGTCTTTCAGGATTCCTACGAGTACCGGACGGATTGGTCACCGGATTTCTTCGCGCAATTTGAAAAACTGCGCGGTTACAGACTGCAAACCGAACTGCCCGCGCTGTTCAGTGGCGGCGACGCCTCGTCGCCCGGTTCTGCGACGGGGGCGTCGCAGCTACAGTCCGATCACACCGCCCGCGTGAAATACGATTACCGCCGAACCCTTTCCGACATCATGGCCGAGCAATCGGAGCCCGCGTGGATTGATTGGGCGCACAAAAACGGGT
This sequence comes from Verrucomicrobiia bacterium, assembly GCA_035605035.1. GTDB lineage: Bacteria > Verrucomicrobiota > Verrucomicrobiia > Limisphaerales > UBA11358 > UBA11358. The sequence goes on along the minus strand of DATNHI010000100.1, from coordinate 3,238 downwards.
TCCAGACGATTTACCAGGCGCACGGCACGCCCGGCAATTGGCTCGACCTCTACGGCGACGCGGACATTCCGGAAACCGAGATGTTCCACAACGACCGCAGCATTCTGGTTTCCAAATTCGCGTCGTCCGCCGCGCACACCCAGGGCCATCCGCTTACCGGCGCCGAGACCGGCACCTGGCTGGAGGAACATTTCACCGAGACGCTCGCTGAGTTGAAATATCTCGCCGACGACATGTTTCTCGCGGGCGTGAACCACATTTTTTATCACGGCGCGTGTTATTCGCCGGATGACGCGCCGTGGCCGGGCTGGCTCTTTTACGCCTCCACGGAAATGAACCCGCGCAATCCCATCTGGCACGACGTGTCCGCGCTCAACGAATACGTCGCACGCTGCCAATCCTTCCTGCAATCGGGCAAACCGGACAACGACGTGCTGCTCTACTGGCCGGTCGCCGATTTCTGGAGCAATCCGGAAGGCCGCGTGCAGCCGATGTCGGTCAGCCGGACCGAATGGTTCGCAGACCAGCCCATCGGCAAAACAGCCGACCTCCTGTGGAGTCAAGGTTATGCGTTCGATTACGTTTCTGACCGGCAACTCCAAGCGGCAAAAATCGTGGACGGAAAGATCCAGATGCCGGGTGGCGAATACAAGGTTATCGTCGTACCGCAGTGCAAATGCTTGCCGCTGGAAACGTTCCAGCAATTGGTGTCGCTCGCGGAGAGCGGAGGAACCGTGGTTTTTATTGGAGGGAGTGGATTGCCGGCGCAAGGATTACCGACGGATGTCTCCGGTTGGAAAGATTTGGAGAGGCGGCGAGCCGAATTCAAGCGCCTAAAGGCAGAAATCAAATTGCACGTGTATGGGAAAGGCCAGTACGCGGCAAAAGTTGGGAAGGGCATTATATCCGACAGCTCGTTGATATACGCTCCTTCCTCTTGTGAAGCTGAGCCGATGGCTTATGAAACGGGACTGTCGTTCATTCGTCGCTCGTTCGATGGAGGTCGGAATTATTTCATCGCCAATAACAGTGGTACCAATTTCGACAATTGGATAACCCTCAGCCAGCCGGCAAAATGCTTTGTTATCCTCGATCCAATGACCGGCGCTTCCGGCGTCGCCGCGGTTCGCGAGAACACGGCAACATTCCGCAAACCTGGACTCACCGAAGTGCACCTGCAACTCTCGGCCGGTCAGTCCGTGATTCTACGCGCTTTCGCCGACAAGAAAGTCGAAGGCCAGCCATGGACCTACTGGCAAACCAACGGCCAGCCGGCTGAAATCACCGGTCAATGGAACGTGAAATTTGTCGAAGGCGGCCCGGTGTTGCCGGCAGATTTTCAAACCGCCAAGCTCGCCTCGTGGACAACTTTTCCCGACACGAACACCCAGGCATTCGCCGGCACGGCGAAATACGAAATGACCTTTGACGCGCCTCCGGAGTGGCACGGGCGTCTCGCCCGTGAGTTTCAAAATAATTCCGCAGAAACAGCAACACACGGGCAGGATGCCCGTGCTACTACATTTTTCCTCGGCCTCGGCGACGTGCGCCAGAGTGCGCGGGTGACCTTAAACGGCAAGGATTACGGCACGCTCATCACGCCGCCGTTCCGCGTGGTCGTGGACAATCTGAAACCGACCGGCAACCAACTCGAAGTCGAAGTCACCAGTGTCGCTGCCAATCGCATCCGTGACCTGGACCGGCGAGGTGTGAACTGGAAATATTTCAAGGACATCAACGTCGTGAACGTCAATTATCGCCCGTTCAACGCCGCCGACTGGCCGCTGACTGATTGCGGTTTGCTGGGGCCGGTCACGCTGACGGCGCTGACAACGGTGACAAAGTAGGACAGGCGCGACGCCTGTCCTACGTTAATTCCCCAACGGTTTCTCGTTCGAAACATTCGGACTCGCGGGCATTTTGAAGTCGGCAAGAGAATCCGGATGCGCCGGATCGAAACCCTTGAAGTCGCGCACGATGAATTTTGCCAGCGGCAACTTGTCGTCCCCGTCCCACTTTTCGGAACCCATCTCGCGCGGTTCCAGGCGCACCTCGCCATCCCCGGCAACTTGCGGCCTGCGCAGGTTTACGCTGAACGATCGCGTCACAATTTTGCCCGGTGCAGTATGGACCTGTTCCAGCATCAGCCGGCGCAGCCCGGCCTTGACGGTCACCGTGGATTCGCCGGTCTTGTCGCCGAGCTTGACCGTGACCCGATAATTGCCTTCCGGGAGTTTGACGGAAAAATAGAACGGCTTCGTGCTGGTGACGCAACCGCCAGTGACGGTCATGTCTGCGCCCGGCTCAAACCCGTAACCGACGGCGTCGAAGTAAAAATTCGTGGGCGCGATTTGAATGTGGCCAGCCACAGCCGGGCCGCCGCCAAAATCGAAATGAAACGAGGTGGTTTCCGCGGCGCGCGCCGCCGGAGAAAATATCAGCGCGGTTCCGCCGTGGAACATTCCCAGGAGGAAGAGTTTGGCCGTTTGCACTTTTGGGCGCGGATCGAAGAATAATAGAACACGGCGGCTGGAACGCGTTGATTATGGCTGGCTGAGGGGAATCAATTCGTATTGCGTCACCCGCGGTTGCGCGGCGGCATATTGCTGCTCCGCATCCCGGTTCTTTTGCGCTTCCAGGGCCGCCACCAGTCCTTCCGTCGCCCGCTGAACCTTGGAATCCTTATCGTCCTGGAGCCGGAGTTGGATGTCGCGCCAGGCAAAAAACCGCCACGCCACTTCTTTCCAAACCAGACGCAGCACGTCGTAACTCTGTTCCAGCATCGGCGTGCGGTATTCGGCCAGGTTGATGCCCGCGCCCAGGGCGGTGGCGTTGAAGGCGCCGACGATTTGGCCGTTGATTTTGAGCTGATAATTACCCGCCGGGAGACCGGTGACCTGCAGCCGTTCCTGATCGAGGGCCGGATAAAAGCCGGAAGTATTCACGATCATTTCCGCGGCGGCGTTGGTGTAATCCCATCTCGGCGCCGGGGCCGGCCAGAAGAAGAACGGCTGGCCCCACGTGGTATTTTCCGTCGGCGGAAACTGCGGCCAATTCTCATGTAACGCGAGAATGGGAAAGGGCAAACTCCGGTCGTGTTGGGTCCAGGCAACGGTGCTTCCGGAGGTTTTGACCTCGCTGACGGTGGTGTTGTCCGAATAAGCAACACGATTTTGGGCAGCGTCAATGGTCACCGCCGTGACCGTGGCCGGCGCTTGCCAGGCCTGGAGCAACGCCT
>DATNHI010000099.1:0-13043 GCA_035605035.1 Verrucomicrobiia bacterium | reverse complement strand
CCTGGTGAACGCGACGCCCACGTCGCATTTTTACACGCACCGAATGGTTCTCTGACGGGAGGCCGGCGACGCAGGCGTCGCCGCCACGCCCAAGCGACGCGGCGTCGCTTCTACTCTTGCGCCAACTGCATCGTTCCGGCTTAGGGCAGAATTTAATCGTAGCCAAATGCCTTTGAAAAGGGTTCGAGTTTTTCCAAATACGGCTCGAGATATTTTTGATAATTGCGCCAGCGGCCAATAGCGGTTTTGAAAATCGGCTTGGTCACATCCATTGAGGTGGGAGACCTCACAACTTTATTTCGCGCATGTTCGTGGAAGCGCAACACGCGTTCGTCCCAGTTCACGCCCAAAAAATCCAACACGCGGCGCGAAACGGATTCCGGATCATTCACCAGTTCTTCGTAACGGATTTCGATGGCCGGATTTTTCAAGCGCGGTTGCATCGCGCGCCAGAGTCCCATCGCCGAGGCATATTGCGTCACCGTGCCCTCCAGGCTCAAGTAGGCGGAGCTGACAATGTTGATGTCCAACGGTTGCATGAAACAACTCAGGCATACATCGCGCGGGTCGCGAAGGGCCACGAGAAATTTGGCCTCGGGAAAGATCCGAACCACCGCCGGAATGGCCGGATTCAACGCCGGATTCTTATCCAGCAACAGCCGGCCACCGACAGCTTCGCCCAATATTTTCTCCGCAAAATGAAAATAGTCCGCGCGTGACTGGCGCAAACGGTCCGCCGTCGCGGAGGCCAACACGGTCAACACCGGCGTTTCCTCCGGAAAATTCCGGCGCAACGGCTGGCTCGCTTCCTCATCGAAGACGAACGATTCCTCCAGGGAAAGGATATCGCCATGGGAGTCCAATACCTGTTCCAACAGCGTGGTGCCGGAACGGGGATGCCCGCACAAAAGAGCGAAACGCCGCGCCGGCTGGAGTTGCGCGCCGAAATCAAACCACTGGTGCAAGATGTCCGCGGAAATCATCTTTTCCGTTTCCGATGTTCTGGCTTGGATGCGCTGTAATCGCTCAGTTTCGCGGCCGGCATACGGACGCAACAGTTTTTTGGCTTCGAGCCACGCCCCCATCGCGTCGTCATAACGCTTTTGCGCGTCCAGAACTCCGCCAAGCTCATAGCAGCCGCTGGCCCGCGATTCCACATCCATGCCGGACTCGGACAAAAACCGCCGCAACTTTTTTTCGGCACTTTCCCAATGACCGGCCAGACGTTCGAGCCGGGCCTGGACAAACAGTGCCGCGGCATTTGAAGGATTTGCGTGCAGAATCCGGGCGACGAGTTCCGCCGTCTTTTCGGGACGGTGTTGGCGCTCGTAAATCCGGGCTAGTTTTATCAAAGCCGCGGTCGGCGCTTTTTCCCGCTCCAGGCCGCGTTTCAAATAACGCTCCGCCATTTCGTCATTTCGGAAATTTGCACAATGTAATCCCGCCGCGAGAAAAGCTTCCGCTTTCCAGCCCGAAACTCGAATGGCCTTTTCAAAACAAATTTCCGCGGCCGCGAAATCATAGCGCCGCCCGTGCGCATTTCCCAACTCCAGCAGAATGGTGGGGTCATTTGGGCTTAAACGGGAAGCGCGCTCCAGAATTTCAAAACTGTGCTTATAATTCTGACGTTCCCAGGCCGACGTCACGTCCCGGAGCATTTTAAAAATTAAACTTTGCGGCGCAGGTGGCGGTCGGTTCACAATGGAGAAAATAATGGCTGTGAGCTTTCGTGCAAGCGGACATTCGACAAATCAAGCCCGCTACCTCACGTGCGCGGTCAGGCGGAAATTCCCGGTGGCGCGTAAATCGGATATCGTAAAGCGCAAATCACTTGGCGGGATACCGCCAGACCCAGTCGCCCTTGTTTATGTCCACTGCGCCGTCTTTTTTGAGACCGACCTCGCCACCGTCGTCGGTTTCATTCCAGCCAACGGAATATAAAATGAATTGCCCATCGCCGGCGCGCCGGTAATGCAACGGTTGGCCGTTAATAATGTCGTGCGGCAGTTTGGCGATGAACTGCGGCGTGAGTGCGTCGAGTGATTCGGGATGGTCACCGTGCGCCAGCCGGTAACGTTCCAGCGCAATGGCGACGCGCGCCAGGTTCACGGCATTTTGTGCGTAGGCGGTCTTTTGCGCATAACTGCCCAGTGCGGGCGCCAGGAGGCGCGCAAAGAAATTGAAAGGCGTGGGATGTCCCGACCATTCGGGAATGTTCTTCTTAGCCATTTCCGGCGAGATCGTTTGTTGCGTGGCGTCCACCATTGGCAGGTTCCACTGCTGGTGCATTTGCGCCAGCACGATGTCGTTTTGATAAAACCAGCCTTTGGGCATCAAATACATGGTCATCATGTCCCGCAGGTTGCCTGTGTCGCCGCCCATGAGGCTAAAAAATTCCCCGCAGCGGCTGCGCTTTTGCGCCAGCCAGGCGATGACTTTGATGTGGGCCGCTCGTTCGCCGCGAACGGAAAACTCGTAATCGGCAAGAAAATCCAGCTTCGCCAGTTCCGCGTCGAGTTCTGTCAGTTGGGCGTCCGACCATTTGTGTCCAGCCAGGCCTTCGTAAATCGGTTGCATCGTAAGGTGCAGGATGGCCATGCGGACCAGTTGTGAAATGATGAACGGCTCGGAGTGAATGGCCTCCGCCAACCGCAATGCCAGCTTCACATCCGCTAGCGCCTTGTCGCTCTCACCGGCTTGTAATTCGGCGAGGGCGCGCAATTGCAGCACCTGCGAACAACGTTTCAATGTCGCGAAATGCGGCAGCAAAATTTCCCCCGTGTCGGCGTCGTCATAATCCAAAGGGAAACGTGACTCCGGTCGCCGACTCGCTGCGCGCAATTCTTCGATGGCCGGAGCGAATTTGCTCAACGCCAGCAGCACGTCTTGCGCGGGCGACCGTGGTTCCGGGGGCACGGGAAATTCGTTGGTCTTGATCGCCAACGCGCGGTAATACATCTGCCAGGCTCGCAAGTCGCTGGTTTTGGCCATCAGACAATTGCCGGTGCCATTGGTCGGCAAATCTTCGTAATTGACAAAGATCATTGCCAGCCGGTCAACGAGATTGGTGTCCCATTCCCGTTGATCGCCGCCGATGCCGAGGTGCGGATTCCGATGTTCCTGTCGCCATTTCCGGCTGCTCAGTTTGTCGGTAGTGTCAAAAACCGGCGCTATCGCAAAATTCTGGTCGTCGGACACGGGTGGCGGAACGAAATTTTTGAAATCAAATTTTTCGCCTTTGGCCTCCCACTCACGTTTGAAATTTTCCCAGTCGTGTTTGCCGCGCCAGTCTTCCTCCGCGTAAAACAGCGCAATCAGTGTGACGAAACAGGCAAGGCCGAAAAGGAACCGTTTGAAATTCCGCCAGCAGTTCAGCCAGCGGATGAAAGCCCAAAGCCCAACAAGCACAGTAGCGATTACCAGGCTGACAACCAGCAAGAAAACCACCGCTGGCAACCAATCCAACAAGCTTCGCGGGCCACCGGGGATTAACAACGTGACAAACAAAACGATGAAAAAGGTGGCTGCCAACACAATCAGCCACGCGCGAAACCAACCTGCCCCTTTCCCCGATTTTTTCCAGATGTTTTTGGGGTCTTCGTTCATAAATTTGTTTTGGGAAGGGCGCCGTGTCGGCGTCCCAAACTTTTCAGGGACGACGGCAGGCCGTCCCTCCCGACTCAAACCGTCAAAACTTCAAATGGCCGCTCGCTGCGCGGCCGCGGTGCCATTGGTCTAGACCGGTCGGCATCAAGCGCGTCACGCGCACCCATCAATTCCGCCAGGATCCGCTGCTGCTGCTTCAATTCCGCAACCACTTCCGGCGACGGCGGCGATACTTTTTCCACCAGCGCCGGTGCTTTATCCCGCATCGAAAAATTCAAAACGAAAATGAAAACCCAGACCGCCGCCAACCCGGCCCAGGCTTTGGGATGAGGCCACAGGAGCGTTGAGAGTTGAGAGTTGATGGTTGATAGAAACGGGGCTCGAGATGCGGAGCGTGGAGCCGGATTTGCCGCAGCCAGAATTTCCGCGCGCCAGCCGGCGGGGATTTGCCGCCGCGGCTGGCGCTGGAGCCTTTGTTCAAAATCTTCCGGTTTCATTTTTCTTCGCAACGTTTGCAGCTATTTGATTTCTTCGTAAAGTGGACGCAGCCGCCCGCGCAATTTGTCTAACCCGTAGCGATAGCGGCTCGCGGCCGTGTTGGGCGGAATCTCCAACACGGCGGCGATTTCCTCGAAGGTCAATCCTTCCCAGAGCTTCAAATGCACCACGGCTCTTTGTTCCGCCGGCAATTCGGCGAGCGCGGTGGCAAGTTCGTTGCGGAAAGTATTTTCATCCAGATCGCTGGCCGGGGCGAACGGTGAAGCGGATTCTGCAGCGAAATTTTCCCTGGTCCGTTCACGCGTTCCGCGCCGGCGGACCAAATCAATGGCTGCGTTGTGCGCGAGGCGAATAAGAAACGCACGTTCGTCACGGACGGCGGCCAGCAGTTGTTCATCCCGGGCGAGTTTGATGAAAATTTCCTGAAGCAAATCGCGGGTATCGGCCTCATCGCGGGTCAGGTTCAGCAGAAAGGCGTAAAGCGGCTGGGCGTGCTCGTCGTAGAGCCGTTCGAGTTCCGGTCCGCGCATGTTTATCTCCAGGTATGACGCGCACAGCGGGCAAATTTGTCTGGCCGTTTCAATCCACAGCCCGACCAGACCTGCCCCGTGTAGCTGGCCCAATGGCGCAGGTTTCCGGGCTTATTGTGTCGCCGCCCCCAAGTCGGCTGTGGTTTTATCCCGGGGACCATCCGCCGGGCCGGAAACGCGAAAATTGAAAATCGTAAATCGTGAATCATTTGGCTGGATAGCGCCAGACCCAGTCGCCCTGATTGAGGTCCACGCCCGACGTTGGCCCTTTTTGCAGAACAACGTCACCCTCGTCATCCGTTTCATTCCAGCCGACGGAGTAGAGCGTGAATTGACCGTCCGAAGTGCGGCGATAATGGAGCGGCTCGCAGTTAATGATGTCGTGCGGCAGTTTGGCGATGAATTGCGGCGCCAGCGCGTCGAGCGATTGAGGGTATTCGCCATGCGCCAGCCGGTAGCGTTCCAGCGCAATGGCGACGCGCGCCAGGTCTGCCGATTCCTGGGCGCAGGCAAATCTTCGCGCGGCAGGGCTTAACGCGGGAAATAACATTCGCGCAAAAACGTCGTAAAATGCCAGGCGACGCAGCGCGTTGGTTTCGGCCGCTTCGTTCTGGCGGATCGCTGCCGGTGAAATCGTTTGGCGTTCAATATCAACAGACGGCAAAATCCATTGCTGATACATGCGGGCGATGGCCAGTTCGTTTTGATAATACCATGAATTGGGCATCAGGCGAAAACCGATATTTTGAACCGGTCGGCGCGAATGGCCGGAGTCGTCCATCAGATCAAATTTATGCGTGCGGCGTAGATATTCAATATTTGCGATGTCCAAAGCCCGTTCCCCGCGCAGGGTAAATTCGTAGTCGCTGAGAAAATCCAGCTTGCTTAGTTCCCGTTCTAATTCGGCGAGTTGCGCCTCCGACCATTGGTGCCGGGCCAGCCCCTCCCAGATAGGCTGCAAGGTTATGTTCACCATCGCGATGCGAACCAGGTGCGAAATCAAAAACGGCTCGGTGCGAATTTTGCCGGTCAGTTGTATCCCCAGTTTCACGTCCGCCAGCGCCAGATCGCTTTGCCCGTTCTGCAATTCGGCAATCGCGCGCGACCGCAGGACCACGGCGCATTCCTTCAATGCCGCCAGATGCGGCAGCAAAATGGCCGCTGGCGGATCGTTGTCGTAGTTCAACGGGAACCGGGAAAAGGGCAGTTGACCGGCTTGGCGCAATTCTTCGATGGCCGGATCATATTTGCTCAACGCCCGCAACACGTCGGCGGCTGACAATTGCAATTCCGATACGGTTGATTTCTGCCAATTGCCAATTCCCTTGGCAATGTCCGGCGGGATTTCCATGTTCAACCGATTGACCAGGTTTGTGTCCGGCGGGCTGATCTTACGTCCATTCGCATCCAACATGGAGCCGTAACAACCGGCGACCACCGGCGAGAGCGCAAAATTCTGGTCGTCCGGCACCGGCGCCGGGATCACGCTGGCCAGGTCAAACCGTTCGCCTTTGGCTTCCCATTGGTGTTTGAACCGGTTCCAAGCGTGCCAACCGCGCCAGTCCTCCTCTGCGTAAAACAGCAAGACCAGTGCGACGAGGCCCGCGCAGACAATCAGGAAATATTTGAAAATGCGCCGGGCGGTTCCGGGTTCTTCGTTCATAAATTGCGGAAATCGTGTTCACCGGATTTTGACCGGGCAGGCAAGGCCACCTCACGTTCTTTTCCGTGGATTTTCGATTCGAAAAGCAAACTCAGCGAGCATACCCACTGCCAGTGCGGCTAGTCCGGCAGTGGTTTGGCGGGCGATTTCGTCCGGGGCGCCAAGAAACGCTGTCCAATTGCCAGAATCCCCGCGGCTAGAATCAAAATGGGGACCAGGACAACGAACGCCAGGTAGAGCACGATGTAAATGACCGCGAGAAACGCGGAGAGGTTCCAGCCCAGGGCGAGTGAGCCGATCGTTCCATTCAACACGCCGGTGAATTCCCGGAATCCGGCCAGATGCAACGCGAGAAACAACAGACTGATGACGACGGCGCGCTGCAATAGATCCTTGGCTGACAAAAATTCAGCCCGCTGGAAAATCGTCCATTTCTTCAAATTTTTTTTCATCGTGTTTTTGCTCCCATCTGCACTTTTTGCCAAAGCGGTCCGAGTGTGGCGGCATAAAGCAGGGCGGCGTCACCGACCTGATTGCTCGCGCAATATTTCAACCTGCCGTCTGTTCGCGAGGGAAAGGCGGCAAATTCCAGCGTGGCCGCGAGCGGCTTGAGAAATTCGTCGTCACGGAACGCACAGGCGCCGATGAACGCCATGCCGCTGGAACCGGCGCTGATGTCGAACACCGGGAAAATCGGACCGGAATCAACGTCGGGCATGCCCGGCCAGGACTTTGGCCATTCGTGCGCATAACCGAAGCCCAGCGTGGTGGCGCCGAGTTCCTTCCGGGCGCGTTGGTATTGATCGCGGGCGAAATCCGCATCCAGCAATTGCAGACTGTGTGTCACCATCCAGATACTCGATCCTTCCGGCCCATCCAGCGGTGTGCCGTCCGTGGTGAAACTGGAAATCAACATGCCCGATTTTGGATCCACGAGCCTGCGCCTCGCCATGGCAATCCAATCGCGAATCAACGCCGAATGATCGTTGCCGTCAAGATAATCGGCCATCCGGATGGCATCCAAAGCGACGCAATGATCAAACATCCAGCATTCATCAGGGTAGCTTTCCAGGATCATGCGCGGGCTTTTCTGGAAGCGTTCAACCATCACGTTGACGCGTTCGGCGAGCAGCGGCTTGTATTCGGGTTTCTCCTCAACCGCGCGGCGCGCGGCGAGCATCAGGGCGATTTCGCTGTCCAGAAAAAGGCTGCGAGCAGGCTGCATGACGTAGCGCCGGTCTTTGGCGTACGGCATCAAAAAGAAGTACATCCCCTCCTGCTTTTCCAGGCGCAGGGTTTCATCAATGATTTGGTCCATCGTCTGCAAATAGAGGGGCCTGGACGCCGGATCGCGCAACGCCGTGTTCGCCAGCGACCAGACCATATAACCGCGTCCCATGAAATCCCATTCCGCATTGCTGACCCGCATTTTCTTCAGCTCCGTTTCCCGCAACGCGGGGTCGGTCCAGAGTTGCAAGTGCCGGGCTGCCAGTTGGCGCGCCTCGGGCGAAAGCCCCGGCTCCGCGCGAAACGCGGAGACGGGTCTGGTGAAAACAAAATGGAGGCACGGCAGCCAGATGACGGCTGCAACCATCAAGGCGGCCAGTCCGGCCAGAATTCTTTGCAGTCGCGCCTTCATGAGGAAATCAATTTGTCCGGCGCCGGGGAATTTGTCTCGGAAAAATCGGGTTGAGCACGATGGCGTCCGTCAATTTCCGCTGGCAATAAACCAAACACCAAAGGGCGAGCTGACAACGGATTCAAGTCGTTACCGGCGGAAAGTCCCGGCTCCACGAGACTTTGACGCGTCTTTTGCAGCGACCATTTGTAGCCGAGATTCACGCCGAAATTGTGAATAAGACAGGTACGGGACACGGCCATCCGTCTCAGCATGGAGCGAAACGAGTAGAACTGCCGCCGGAACCACAGGTAACCCGAGAACAATTCCTGCGGGGTCATTTGCTTCGGCCGGAACGCCACGCGCGTCTTGCCGTTGAACCAGGACCAATCGCCGGTGGCCAGCCGCCCCGACTTTTTCATCTCGTCATACAGCCGGGTTCCGGGCAGAGGTGTCAGCACGCTCACCGTAACACCATCAATACCCATGGATTCACAGGCCCGAAGTGTGTCGGCGAAAACTTCTTTGCCGTCAGCGTCGAACCCGAAAATTACGCCGGCCTGCACGCAAATGCCGTGCTGATGAATGCGCTCGATGGTTTCCCGATAACGCGTCACCCGGTTGAAGCCCTTGTTGACGCTGGCCAGACTTTTCTCAGAGAAGGATTCCAACCCGACAAACAAATAAACACAGCCGGATTCGTGGGCGAGTTGCAGCAACCGGTCGTCAGCACAGCGGTCAATGCTGACCTGCGCCGCCCAACGCCGGCGCAGCCGCTTGAGCGCCGTCATGAGCCGGATGGCGTATTCCGGGTCGCCAAAAAAGTTGTCGTCCCAGAAGACGAAATACCAATTGCCCATGCTTTGAATGTCCGCCATAACCTCCGGCACGGGACGGGTGCGGAACCCACTGCAATAGATCTGCTTGAGATTGCAATAGCTGCAGGCATACGGACACCCGCGCGTGGCGAATACGGCGCCCTTCGTGAAATGCCGGCGCCGGATTAAATCACGGCGTGGGATGGGCAACCCTTGCAGCGACGGCGTCCGTTCGCAAGTGTAGCGCGGCCGGGCGCGGCCGCGATAAAACTCATCGAGGAACCGCGGCCATGTCTCCTCCGCCTCACCCACCACCAAATGGTCGCAATACGGCGCCACCTCTTCCGGGCGCAACGTCGCGTGCGGTCCACCCATCACCACGCTGGCGCCAGCAGCCCGGAATCGCGCCGCCATCCGGTAACAGTGCGGGGCGTTGGGCGTGTTGACGGTAATGCCGACCAGATCAAACGAGCGCTCGCAAGGAACGCGCTGGTTGTATTCATCCACCAACTCGATCCGGTAACGGGTTTCGTCAATAAACCCGGCCAGGTAGGGCATGGTGAGCTGTATGAAATTGTTGAATTGTCTTCGTCGCACCCGGTGGATCTCTGGATTTTCCGGTGTAATCAGCAGGATGTGTTTTCGGGTATTCGCCGCCGCGGCGGGGCCCGCGGACAAACCCTGTGGGATGGAAATGATTTCGTTCATACGCTCGCCGGAAATGGCATCGCACCACGGACCGGATATTTTTGCGGTTCCGTTTCTGTTTCCAGTCTGCGGCGATACGCGAGGTGCCGTACCCGCGTCATTTCCACCAGCGGCCGCCAGACGGCGTGAACCAGTTGATATTTGATCAGAAAACGCCAGAGACGGTTCGAACGTTTGTAAAGGTAACAACCGGCGAAATAAGCCGGCAACGCCGACAATTCAGCCGGTTTGCGCCGCCAGATGGACGCGTGCGAAAACAGCCGCCGATAAAGCCAGTCGTAGCCCAGGAGCAATTCGTCCGGCGTCATTTGTTTTGGACGGAAGACGACGTGAGCCGTGTCGTATTTTTCCCAGTCGCGATGCAGCAAACGTCCTTCGGCTTCCATCTGCCGGAACAACGGCGTGCCCGGATACGGTGTCAGGATGTGAAACGTCGCGCACTCCATCCGGTTCGCCTCGATCCATTGCACCAGCGTCGTGAACGTGTCTTTCCGGTCGCCGTCAAAACCGACCACGAAACTGCCGTTCACCTGAATGCCGTGATCGTGAAAAATCCGCAGACGCCGCGCGTAATCCTCCGCGCGCGGTGTCCGTTTGCGGGCATCCACCAGATTCTGGTCCGTGAGCGATTCGAATCCGATAAAGACGCCCGTGCAGCCTGCCAGGGCCATTTCCCGCACCAGCAACGGCTCATCCGTTACATCCAGCGTCACCGCAGCACTCCAGATTTTTTTTGCCGGCCGCAACGCGCGGCAGAGTTCGCGCAGATATTCGCGTTTCGAACCGAGATTATTGTCAATAAACACGGCATACGGCTGGCCATCGGCCTCAAACTGGCGCCGGATGTCCTCCGGTTCGCGGACACGATACGGCATCCGCAAGCCGTCGGTGGAAAGATAGCAAAATCCGCAGCGATTATGGCAGCCGCGCGTGGCGATGAGACTGGTCGTCGTCAAAAAACTTCGGTGTGGGAGCAACTCCCGGCGCGGCACCGGATCCAATGCGTAAGGCCGTTCATAGGTCGTCTCGTAGCGCGGCTGCAAATTGCCACGTTCGAGGTCATGCAAGATTTGCGGCCAGAGCTGAACGCCATCGCCGACGGCCATCGCGTCCGCGTGCGGCGCGACTTCGTCCAGACACGATTGCGTGTGCAGCCCGCCCAGGACGACCTTGGTGCCCTGGGCGCGATACCACGCCGCCAGTTCGTAGGCGCGTTTGGCAAAAGTCAGATGCACGGTGATGCCCGCGACTTCCGGCAGCGGCTCGCATGGCGGCGGTCCTTGCAATAGATTTTCGTCCCAATACCGAACCCGCCAGTGCGCTGGGGTCGCGCCAGCCAGCGACGTCAGCGCGAGCGTTGGCGTAAGAACGTGCTTGCCAAAACTGCCATGTGGCGATTTGGCGTAAAATGGATTGATGAGCAGCGCCGTTCGGGGTGTTGGTTTGCGGCGCGCCGGCGGCGGAAGATTGGGCGCACTGGACATTTCGCGCGGGAGCCAGAGCGGTTTGCGCGGCCTACAAAACGGGTCGTCCGGCACCTTTTCAAGCATCGTGGAAAGCCAGTTCACGTATCTCCTTGGTTTGATTTGTTTGAACCGCCCGGCGCGCCGCAAAATTTTTAAGCCAAAGCTCGACCCCCGCGATCACCACGTCGGGCGTGGAGGTCCCGGCTGTGATGCCGACCGTTTCGGCGCGGACAAACCAGTCTTCTCGCAGATCATCCGCCGTCCGGACGTGATGCACGCGGGCGCAAAAACGGGAACAGGTTTTAACGAGTTCGTGCGTGTTATTGCTGTGGGTTCCGCCGATGACAACGACGGCGTCGCATTTCTGCGCCAGTTCAATGGCCGCGTTCTGTCGCTGTTTGGTCGGTTGACAGACCGTGTCCACGAAGCGCACTTCCGATTCAGGAAAGCGGTTCCGAATCAGTCCCACCAGCCACCGGACCCGGTCAATCGGCTGTGTGGTTTGGGCAACGACGCCAAAACGCGGACGCTCACCGAGTTTTGCCACGTCCTCTTCGAAGAGGACCACGCCAAACGCAGCCAGATCGCCGGTCAGGCCGCGCATCTCGACATGATCGCGTTTGCCGATGATGACCGGATGAAATCCCTCGCGCACAAGCTGTGCCACCGCACGGTGCGCCACATGGACCAACGGACAGGTCGCCTCAACTACGTTCAAACCGCGTCCGCGCGTTTCGTTCATCGCGCGTTCCGAAGCCCCGTGCGCCGTGACCATCACGGTCTGCGTGTTGATATCGGCAGGCTGCTGCGCCACACGAATGCCCCTGGCCCGCAATTCTGCCACCACCGTTTCGTTGTGGACGAGGTCGCCCAGAATGGTCAGCGGTTCGCGGCGCGCGGTTTCCAGGGCCAGGGCGACGGCGTCTTTCACCCCGAAACACATGCCCAGATGTTCAGCAAGAACGATTTTCATACGAATACGACAATTAACTTTGTATCACAAAGTAAAAGACCACGGCAATTTTGGTTTGTTCAAACATTTTTTACTTGGACTTGTTTTGATGGACGATTTGTTCCAGCAGGTTGATGTATTCAGCGAACGCCTTGCGGCCTGCCGCCGTGAGCGAGCAGGTCGTCAGCGGGCGCCGGTTCTGATAAGACTTGGCGACGGAGACATAGCCCGCCTCTTGGAGGGCACGGATGTGCGTGGTGAGGTTGCCGTCGGTCATGGCCAGCCCGTCGCGCAGATCGGTAAACGACAATTCCGGCGAGGCGGCGAGCATGGACATGATGACCAGCCGCCCTCTCTCGTGAATCACGCGATCGAGTTGTAAGAAGGGTTCTGGATTCACGCCGCATTCTTTCCTTTTTTAGTCAAATAAAGATACGCGCCATAAGTCAGATGCAGCGCGCCAAAAAACGCTCCCATCAGACAGTGTGCATAAATTAACGGCGGCAGGGCGTCGATAGTGCTTTTGAGTGTGAGTATTACGGATACAGCCAATCCACCTAAAATGAAGATCCACCCCAGTAACCGAATGCCTCGCTGCATGAAAAATCCAGCTCCGTATAATCCCAAGCCATACAATATCATCCATATTGGCGGCAGCCACCAACTTAATTGCGGGTCTTTTACGGAAACAACCCGAAATATCGTTGTGGCGATAATTCCAATCAACCATGATGGCAACATCGCCCGCACAACCCGCCGCGCCGGCGGTGACCAGAAAGGTTCTCTATCCCTAATTGCCTGACGACGGGCAATAAGCAATGCGCCCACAAGCGCGAACATGGCAATGTCCGGCCAGAAATAAATTGTTGAATCGGGATGAGATAAAAAACCTATAGCGGTGGCGAGCACTCCCACAGCGCCGGCAAAAAGCATGATCGGAGCAAGCGCCCGGCGATACACGGCAGAACGCTCCATCAAGGTTCGGATGGTTTGCAGATTTTCTTCGGCCCAATTTGTTTCCATGCGGTTACTTTGCATCACAAAGTCTATTTTGGCAAGCGGAAAATTGTCCTTGATTTGTCATGGTGCGAATCTCGCGCTCCCATTCCGCCAATATCCTGATTCCCAATGGTGGGTGCGCCGCTGCCGCGGCGCACGGCGGTGCGGCAGCACCGCCGCCACCA
>DATNHI010000098.1:0-15435 GCA_035605035.1 Verrucomicrobiia bacterium | reverse complement strand
TCGGAAATTTGCCCGGCGCGAAAAACGGACCAATGGCTGGAGCGAAATTGAAGATGTCGAATTTCTTTTCCATAAACGCGATGGCGACATCGTTGCTGGAAGCGCCGTGGCAAACAACGCGGACTTCGGTCATGTCGGCGGCTTGTTCCGGTGAATCGGGCAGAGGCGGCGGTGCCAGCAGGGCGGTGACATTGGGTTTGCCCTCGGCAAGATAGTAAATGTGTTTTAGCTGAACGGTTCGGCTCGGTTGAGCCATCTGGTCGTCGGCGCGAAGAGAGGGGGTGAAGACACCGAGTAACAAGAGCTGTACCAGGCTGAGAGAGCGGAAAAATGCGGTGGATTTGACTGAAAGTTTCATTTGGATTGTGCGCAAGACGATTTGGTTTGGCAATCAAGGCACGGCGTGACCGTCGTAAGACCAGTTGATGTCGGAGAGACCCGGATCGCCGGGCTTGAGGCCGTTGTTGCCGTTGACGGGCGTGACAACGTAATTGTATTTAAACCAGGCAGAGTGGCCATCCAGGAAAGCGATGTCCGCCCCGGCGGAATGACGGGAGGAAAAGCGGGTGGTATAGCACTGCGGCGTGCAGATGATTTTTTGGTAGCTGGTTCCGGGGGCGGCATATGGCGCTTCGGCCACGATGGTTCGGACTTCGGAGAAGAGCACAAACGCAGAAGAATGGCGGATCATGGACGTTTTTAACAACGCATTGGCGGCGAGGCCATCCGTTCCCTTGGAATTCATCCCGTAATTGAATGGCACATAAATAGTGTTTCCCTGTCTGGTTGGGTCAACCCCTTCGGCGTCTGCGGTGGGACAATGATAGATTGACCTGGCGTCATTGAAATTTGCCGGGCCGTTTGCCACCGTCGCGTATTGCCACAACGGCATGCTGGACACATACGGCGGCAGGGCGTTGAACCAGGCGTCGCGACCGTAGCTGGTGCCGTTTTGCCTGTTCATGAACTCAATGCCGGTCAGATCAGCCCATGTCGGAGAGTCTTCGTTGTAGGAAGGACCGGTTCCCGGCGTGCCATTCGGGATTTTAGTGGCCGGAAGAACTTCACTGCTGTCGTCCACATACATGTTCTGGGCCGTGGACCATTGTTTGAGGTTGTTCAAAGAGGTGGAGCGGTAGGCTTTTTCCCTGGCGGCGGCCAGGGCCGGCAGCAGTATGGCTGCGAGAACGGCGATGATGCCAATCACCACCAGCAGTTCGATCAGGGTGAATCCAGCTCCTTCGCGATGATTTTTCGAGTTCATGGTTTTTGGTTCTTTCATCCCGCGTGATGTTCCATTTGTGATTCGAATCTCCAACATTCCGGCGGATTATGAAATCACCACGTTACAAGGATGTGCGCGCAAAGTGACAATCTGGTGACGTGTGCGGCTGTCGGGGAATTTGGTTGAAATCACAAAATTGTCACATGGAAGCCATGCTGCTGTGACGCACCTGTTATTCACTACCAGCGAATTTAGGCGGACTGTTTATCAACATTAAAAAACAAAATGAAAAAACTGATTATTACACTCGGAATGGCGGCGACAGTAGTCATGGGCGGCCAGGCACAAACAGCATTCACTCCTGGCAGGCTGGCAGTGCTCCGGATAGGAGATGGTCTGCCCGACAATGGAGGCACCAATAAGGCTTCCGATTGGAATTTCAAGCAAAACCCTGATTTCATTGATGAATTTGATCCGACTGTTGCGGGTCCCACCGCGCCGACTTATACGATGGCGTTCCCTACCAACGGGGCAAATTCCCTGTGGAATAATGGCAACGCCGGCAGCGAGGCCGATAGCATGGGCCGTTCGGCGGATCGCAGCATCCTGACTTACTCCGCCTATACGGGTGATATTCTTTCAATACCGGGAACGCCTTCAGCCGAGCCTTACCACCGTATCATTTCCGTCATTGATGCCTTTGGCACAAATAAAGCCGCCTACATTGGCGACAACTGGTATGGCATCGCCACCGGAAAGACCAATCCCAGAGGTGCGGTCAGCGATGGCACCAATAATTTCTGGGGGTCTGGCAATAACGGGGGGACTTTGTATTATAATCCGGGTGCCAATGACGGCCAGCCCGTCGAAATTCAGGATTTTACGCCCACGCGCGCCGTCAAAATCATTAACAACACGGTTTATACGACCCTCACCGGCAAGGATTCGCTCAACGCCTATCCCTGCGGAATCTATAGCTTTGTTGATTTTAATAACAACCCTGATCCTATGCCGGCGGCGTTTGCCGGCTTTCATCTGGTGGTTCCAGCCGCCACCAAATATACCAACATCTCCGGCTTTTACATGAACGATCAAGGGACCATTGCCTACATGGCCGACCAGGTTTGGGGTATTCAAAAATATGTCAAATCCGGCGGCACCTGGCAGTTTCTTTGTAATTTCAATGTCCAGGGTTACGAACAATTCAAAAATAGCGGGGGTCTGATGGTTACCAATGACACGAAAAACGCGATCGGCGGCGCTTGGGATGTGGTGGCGGATTTTAGCGGTACCAACCCCGTGATTTATGCGACCACTTGCGATTTCTCTTTTTACTCCGGCAATTTCAATTCCAACCGCGTCGTTCGAATTGTGGACACCAACACCACATTTTCCGCGGTGGACATCACTAATTTTACAGTCATCGCGCAAGCCTACGGGACGAATGTCGGTTTCCGCGCCATCGAGTTCACGCCGGACTTGCGCCCAATAATCACTTCCATTTCGGACGACCAGTCGGTGGTCGTTGGCACCCCGGTTACTTTCAGTATCACCGCCTCGGAAAGTGGCACGGCGGCATCCTATTCTGGGGTTGGTTATCAGTGGATTGAAAATGGAACCAATGTTCTTTTGGGGCAGACAAGTTCCACCCTTACACTCAATTCACCGGCTTCGACCGACAGCGGCAGCGCCTTTCAATGCATTGTAACCAATGAATTTGGTTCCGTGACCAGCACTCCGCCTGTAAACCTTACCGTGACGACCACGAATGTTCCTCCAACCATCTCGGGCAACGTGCAAAATCTGACCAACGCCATCGGCGATAATGTGAGCATCACCGTCAAAGCCACCGGGACAACGCCCTTGAGCTATCAATGGTATGCTAACGGACAACCGCTCAGTGACATAAATGAGTTCAGCGGCACGGCCACCAAAACTCTTTTGATCAGCGATGCGCAGATTGGTGTTGATGATACCAATTATTACTGCGTTGTGACTAACATTGCCGGTTCGACCTCGAACCTCATAGCGAACCTGACATTGGTTTACACTCCGCCGGTGTTTTCATCCGTGCCGGGATCAACGATTGTGCTGTCAAATACTGCCGCGACGTTTAGCTGCACAGTTTTTGGCCCCTCACCGCAATTTCAGTGGTTCACATCCAACAAAGTGGCCATCGCGGGTGCCAACTTGTCCACACTGCAAATCAACCCTGCCACCACCAATCAGGGTTACTATGTCGTGGTCACCAATCTGGGCGGGGTGATTACCAGTGCGGTTGCCACCGTTACGGTGATCGTGCCACCTCCGCATTCGTTTGTGAATTACACGAACGCCGGACAAATCTACGTTCAAAATTTTGATTCGCTCCCGGTCATCACCAACGCCACAGTGAACACCGCCAATCCCGTTACTTTCCTTCAAGTTGGCAACAGCCAGGTTGGCGGTGGAAGCGTGACCTATGCTGTGGATGATCCGTTTGATTTCACTTATCCGGTTCTCAGCAGTGGTGGCGTTGGCGGCCTTGGCCTGACCAATACCATGCAAGGTTGGTATGGCTGGGGCGCACTATCCTCGAAACTGGGTGCGCATCAGGGTGACCAGAGCACCGGCGGCATTATTGATTACGGCACGCTTTCAACCAACGTCACTGTTGGTGAAACCAACCGCGCGCTCGGCGTCCAATCCACCAGCACGACCGGCAACAGCGCCTTTGGTTTGAAATTGATCAATAACGGCACGAATGCTCTATCGTATATTACGCTGCAATTCATCGGCGAATTGTGGCGCAACCAGCCGAATGTCAACACGCTCGAATTTGGTTACTACATTGACACCGATACGAACGATGCCTTCGCGCCGACGAACGCGCTGGCCAATCTGGTTCCCAATCTGTTCGTGAGCTTCGCTCCGAGTGGATCGTTGACGACGGTTGACGGTTCGCAGAGCATCAATCAGATCAGCCTCGCTGTGACCAACTTCAACATTGGAGGTTGGCCGACCAACACCGCTCTGTGGCTGGTGTGGCAGCAGACCAACAGTGCTGGCAGCGCTCAAGGTCTGGCCATTGACAATCTGACCTTCAGCGCCGCGAGTGTCCCCACTTCGACCGTTATCACCCCGCTTAACATCACCGCTGGCTCGATGCAAATCACCGGCTCCGGGGCGTCCGCCACCGCGCAATTCAGCTTTACCAACGCGCCCAACTTGAGTTTCTCAATTCTGGCGACGAACAATATCGCCGCGCCGATAGCCACATGGCCGGTCATCGGGACATCTGTCGAAAATCCCATCGGCTCTGGCAATTATCAATTCGCTGATCCGAATCCAGCGACTAATTCAGCGCGTTTCTATATCCTGCGCCAGCCGTAGCGGATTGAGGCCGGAAGTTTGAGCTGCAAAGCGGGGCGGGTTTTCGCCCGCCACGCTTTTTTATCATTCAATCCGGCGGGAGTTGGCAAGAGTTACATAACCACGAAGTGGCGGCGGCCTGAGAACGTTACGCCTGCCTTGTGAATAACCTCGGATTTATTCACTTTGTTCTGCGGACAATGAACGCGGCAAATATCTCATCGCCAATGCGTTTGAATGATTTGATTTGCAGCGGCGCGGCTTCGGCCAGCCGGCGGAAACCGCGGCCGCCGGCAATGGTCGGCGCCTCGCGACCGCCGAAAATTTTCGGGCAAACGGTCAAGTGCAGTTCAGCCACCAACCCGGCCCGGAACAAGGCTGCGTTCAATTCGCCGCCCCCTTCGCAGAGCAGTCGGTTGACGCCCCATTTCCTGCGCAGCCAGCCAAGCGCCGCGCGAAGATTGATATTATATTTCCCGCAGATCTTCACCGCATCCGCGACGGCCCGCAGTTGGTGGAGTTTGGCTGGTGACGCGCGTCTGGTGGTCAACACAATGACGGGGGAGAAACGATGTCTGAAAATTTCCGCCCGGGGATTGACCAGACCGCTGCCGCTTACAATGACTCGCAAATTGTGCTCCGCCAACCCGTTTTTTAATCGCAATCGCCTGAACCTGGACGGTCCGGGCCCCAGAATGATGGGCGCGGAGTTCACCGTGCGCGCGCCGGTCATGACGGCATCCGCTGTCGCGCGCAGTTGCAGCAGGCGCTCGCGGTCACGCGCGCTGCCGAAGGACGAAACCGCGTGGTTCGCCGTCGCAATTTTACCGTCCGCCGTCATCGCCATGTTGACGAGCACAAACGGCAGCTTTGAACCTTGAACCTTGATCTTCGAACTCATAACAACAGCATGGCGTCGCCGTAACTGTAGAACCGGTAACGTTCCTGGATCGCTTCAGCGTAGGCTGCCAGAATCAATTCGCGTCCTCGAATTCCGCCGGGATCGGCGAATGCGCTCACGAGCATCAACAACGTGGAGCAGGGGAGGTGAAAGTTGGTCAACAGCGCGTCCACGATTTGAAACCGGAATGACGGATGAATAAAAATGCCCGTTTTCCCTGAGTTTTCAACAATTTTTCCGCGGTTCAGCGCGGCGATGCTTTCGAGCACGCGCACCGTCGTCGTGCCGACAGCGATCACACGACGCCCCGCGCCTTTCGCCTCGTTTACGATGCCTGCCGTTTCTTCGCCGACCGCAAATCGTTCTTCGTGCATTTTGTGTGCGGCCAGCGTTTCGGTTTTCACCGGCAGAAACGTTCCGGGACCGACGTGCAGCGTGACGAAGCAGACCTGCACACCGCGCCTGCGGAATTGCTCCAGCAATTCCGGGGTGAAATGCAACCCCGCCGTCGGCGCGGCCACCGAACCGCCAATCCGGGCAAAAACCGTCTGGTAGCGCTCCCGGTCCTCCGGCAGTTCGTGAGCGCGATGAATGTAGGGCGGCAGCGGAGTTTCGCCGAACCGTTCGAGTTGATCGCGGATGTCCGGCGTGCCGGAAAATTGCAAACGCCGGTCGCCGCAGTCATTGGTTTCAACAACCGTCGCAGAAATGCCGGCCGGATTTCCCTTCGGATCGTTCAAGGTTATTTGCGTGCCGACGCCGGCGCGCCTGGCTGGTCGCAGCATGACCCACCAGTCGTTTGCAGTATTTTCTTCGACGAGCAGGATTTCAATCGAGCCGCCAGTGCGGGCATTTGCACCACGCAGCCGCGCGGGGATGACTCGTGAATTGTTCAGGACGAGTACGTCGCCGGCACGAAGAAATTCCCCGAAATCGCGGAATTGACGGTGTTCGATACGGCCGCCTGCCCGGTTCAAGACCAGGAGCCGCGAATCATCACGCCGGGGCGCGGGATGTTGCGCGATCAATTCCGGCGGCAATTTGAAATCAAAATCGGCGGTTCGCATCCCGCCCAGTTTCAAGTTTCAGCTTTCGAGAAGCAAGTGGTCAGACGCCGGGTGTTAAAATGCGGTTTTTTGACCGGATTTTAAGTTGTGAATAACTTCTGAATAATTCATCCAAATACTTGCATTTTTTAGTTGACGTAGTGGGTCGAAATGGGTAGAAATGGGGCGTCGTGGGGAAAAAGGCCGTTCGCTGTTCCCACGGTGAACAAATGGGCAGTACGACGAATAAACAACCGACTTACTACAATTCACGCTTTCGGCATGGCGTGGATGAAAAACGGCGCGTCCAGATCCCCTCCAAATGGCTGCCGCAAAAGGCGGATTTGGAGCTGACGCTGATCCTCTGGCCGCGGGAGGGTGTGGGTTCGTGTGTGCGGGTGCTGCCGCCGGCGCAAATGTCGAAGCTGATGCAATCCATTGATGAGATGCCGAACAGCGACCCCAAAAAGGTGGTTTTGAAGCGCATCATCGGCAGCGGTTCGGCGCAAGCCACCGTGGACAAAGCCGGACGGATTTGTTTGCCGGACGAGATGGCCCGCGAGGCGGGACTCAAGAACGAAGCGATGTTGGTCGGGTTGCTCGACCGGTTTGAGATTTGGAATCCGGAACGTTACGAAAAAGTTCAGGCCGCCGACGCCGCGTTGGCGCCGGATGCATTCAGACTGATGGAATAATTATGAAACTGGGAACATTGCTGGCCGCTGGAAAAAGTTTGGCGCTGCGCCGCCGTGGCGAAAATCCGTATCGCGCCAACAAACAGTTTTATCTGCCAAAATTTGGTTCGCCGAAAAATCCATTTGCGTCTGCGAACCTGCCCGGTGAGGCAATCTCTCCGGAAGAAGCCGCCGCTGCGCCGGTCAAAACACCAATCACCGTCGTTGCAGCTAAAACCCAAAAGCTGCCGACGTTTTCTCCGGCGCCGCGCGCGGCCAATCACCGGCCGACGCCCGCTAAAAAACCGGCGCTGCCGAACCAGAAGCCGCGCCGTTCGTCGGGATGGATGAGCCGGTTGAACCCGTTCGCATCGGGCTCCCCGTTCACGGGGGCCAAGGGCGGGAACGCGAAGATCGCCGTGCAGGCGGAGCTTTCATTGGATGCAGTTAAAGTTTTGCGGAACGACCTCAGCGACGTTGATATCGAAGTGGTCCCGCTCAAATCCCGGCCGGCAGACGACGTGAAGGCGCCGGGGTGGGAACCGGAAAAGAAAACGTGGGGATTGTTGGGCGCAAGGCTTTTGAAGATGAAGGCCAGTTAAACCGGCGGAAAACCGATGCGCAGTGCCAGATTTCGTTCACAAACCGGTGATGACGGCGGAGGTGCTGGACGCACTGAAGCCCCGACCGGGAGGCCGTTACGCCGACGGGACCATTGGTGGCGCTGGGCACGCGGCGATTCTCTTGGCCGCGAGTTCGCCGACTGGATGGCTGTTTGGGTGCGATCGCGATGGCGACGCGGTTGAAGCGGCGCGGGCGCGATTGGCGGAATTCGCCGGGCGATTTGAAGTCCGCCGCGGAAATTTTGCGGAACTGGCCGACTGGGTCCCCGCGGCGGGTTGCGACGGCGTGCTGCTGGATTTGGGCGTGAGTTCGTGGCAACTGGACAGCCCCGAACGCGGGTTCAGCTTCCAGCATGACGGGCCGTTGGACATGCGGATGGACACGCGGCAAGTGCGGACGGCGGCGGACCTGGTGAACGGCGCAAGTGCCGGGGAACTGGCGGAGATTTTCCGGGAACTGGGCGGCGTGCGGGACGCGCGGCGGTTGGCAAAAGCAATCGAGGGCGCGCGCGCGCGGCAACCGCTTAAAACGACCCGCCATTTGGCGGAGTTGATCGAACAAAGTTCGCCGCGCCACGGGAAGAAGACGCATCCGGCGACAAAGGTTTTTCAGGCGCTGCGGATCGCAGTCAACGATGAAATCGGTTCTTTGAAACGCGGGTTGGGCGGGGCGGTGAAAATTTTGAAACCCGGCGGACGGCTGGCGGTCATCACGTTCCATTCGCTGGAAGACCGCGTGGTGAAAGAGTTCGGCCGCGAGCAGGCGCGCGACTACACGTTTGCCGGCGAGGTGGATGTGCCCGAGTTGCGGCAGCCACGGGTGCCGGAGTTGAGATGGGTGACGCGCAAGGCCATCCGGCCGGGGGCGGCGGAATTGGCGGAAAATCCGCGCAGCCGCAGCGCGCAATTGCGGGTGATGGAGAAAATTTGAAAGATGAAAAATCGAAGAAATCAGTCGGCGGTAATCCGGTTTGGACCGGCTTTGAAGGCATTATTTCTGTGCCTGTTGATTGCGGGTTCGGCGGTCGGTTATGTCTGGCAAAAAAGCCAGATCTACGAACTCAGCCAGCAAATCCGGCAGCGCGAAATCCACCTGGCGCAACTGAAGGACATGAATCAAAAGCTCGGCGACCAACTGGCGATGCTCCGTTCGCCAACCCTGCTGGACCAGCGCGCGCGGGAATTGAATCTCGGGCTGGGTCCCGCGCAGCCGTCGCAAATCTGGCGGCTGCCCGAACCGTCGCTGCTGTCGTTCGCAAACCGGAACGCCGCGGGCCGGCTGGCCGTGCGCCAGGCCGGCGCGACATCTCAATAATCTGTTATTTGGCCGCCGCCCGTGACGCCGTCGGGTGAGGAACCGATCGCCGCGGGCGGCCGGCCGTTTTGAAAATGTGCAACAAACTGCAATTGCGACGCACGTTGCTGCTGATGCTGGTGCTGGGCGCGGCGTTCGCCGGACTGGGCTACCGGCTCGTGGACTTGCAGGTATGGCGGCATGATGAACTGGCCAGAATGGCGAAGTTGAACACGGAGCGCGATTTTTTCAAGGCGCCGCGCCGGGGCAACATTTTGGACGTGAACGGCAACCTGCTGGCCACGAGCCTCTCGGTGAAAACGGTTTGCGCCAATCCTTCGTTGATCGGCAACCAGCAGGCAGTGGTCGCCCGCGCGCTCGCGCCGTTGCTGGGCCTGGGCGAAAACGCTCTTTATCAACGGCTGATTCCCCGGGTCGGGAAAAATGAAAAGGGCGAAACCGTCACCAACGGATTGTACTATGTCCGCCTCCAAAAAAACGTCCCTGATGAGACCTGGCAGAAGATTCAAATGACGATGACCAACCTGTCATTCGGGATGGATGAAAGCAAATTGTCTAAAACCGACCGCGCCTTTTTCCGCAACCTGCGCCAGGGCGCCGTTTTTGCCGAGACAGATCAGTTGCGCGTATATCCCAACGGCCCGCTGGCGGCCCAGGTCCTCGGATTCGTGGGTTCGGACGAGGTGACCCTGGACGAAACCAGCGTTGCGCGGCTTTCCGGCCGCGACGGCATCGAATTGGTTCTGAACTCCGCGTTGAGCGGCGTGGCGGGCTGGCGCGTGACGGAAACCGACCAGCAGAAGCGGGAACTGGTTTCGCTGCGTGATGAGGATGTTCAGGCGCGCGATGGCCTCAACGTTGTACTCACCCTGGATTCGGTCATCCAGCACATTGTCGAGACCGCCCTGGCCGATGCCATGCAGAAACACACACCCATCAGCATCACCGGCATCGTCATGCGTCCCGCCACCGGCGAAATCCTGGCAATGGCGACCCTGCCCGATTTTGATCCCAATAATCCCGGCGCCGCAACCGCCGACGCCCGCCGCGACCGCGTCGTCAGCGACGTGATGGAACCCGGGTCAACGTTCAAGATCGTGGTGGTCTCCGGCGCGTTGAACGACGGCGTCGTTCATTTCAACGACACGTTTAATTGCGAGGAGGGGCATTTCGCCTTTGCCGGGCGGGTTTTGCACGATCACGAACCGTTCGGGATTCTCACCACCGAAAGTATCATCACGAAATCATCGAACATCGGGGCGGCCAAAATCGGCATCCGCCTCGGCGCAGACCGGCTTTTTGATTATGCGACCGAATACGGCTTCGGCGAGCGCACGGGCATCCCGTTGCCGGGCGAAGTCAACGGGATTTTGTATCCGGTGAAAAAATGGAGCAAGGTGTCCATCGCGCAAATCCCGATGGGCCAGGGTGTGGCGGTGACGCGGCTGCAGATGCTCATGGCCATAAGCGCCATTGCCAACGGCGGCTGGCTCATGCGACCGATGCTCGTAAAGTGCCTCGAAGACCGCAGCGGAAACATCGTCCAACACTACGAACCCCAGCGTGCGCGACGGGTCATCAGCGACGCCACGGACAAATTGATGATTGAAGCGCTCAAGACTGTCGTCTCGCCTGAAGGCACCGCGCCGGGTGCGGCCATGAAGGATTATACCGCGGCCGGCAAGACCGGCACGGCCCAAAAGGTCGGGCCGGACGGTTATGAACGGGGCAAATACTTTGCATCCTTCATCGGGTTTTTTCCGGCCGACAACCCGCAACTCTGCATTTCCGTGGTGATGGACGAGCCGAAGGAAGGTTATTACGGCGGCCAGGTTTGCGGCCCGGTGTTCCGGGATATCGCCGCGCGTTGCGCCAGTTACTTGAACATTCCGCCGGACAAAGATTCGGGGCCGACCAACTCGCCGTCGCTCATGGTTGTGAGCGGAGCGCGACGGCCGGCCAATTCATTGACCCCATGAGACCGCCAGACATTTAACGTGGAACCCTGCTCTTTGAAATTTATTGCCGAAGCCTGCGCCGCCAAACTCCAGCGCGGTTCGGCGGACACGTTCGTCCAACGCGCCTGCACCGATTCGCGCCAGGCGCAGGCCGGCGACCTGTTTTTCGCCATCAAAGGCGAACATTTCGACGGCCACGATTTTTTGAACGAAGTCGCCGCGAAGAAAATCGCGGCGGTTGTTGTGGCGCGGGCGTCCCGCCCGTTCGGCGAGAAACACACGGGCAAGATGCCCGTGCCACTGCCAGATTGCGCCATGCTCGTGGTGGACGACACGCGCGCGGCGCTCGGCAGCCTCGCGGCGGCCTACCGGCGCCAATTTGATTTGCCGGTGGTTTGTGTCGGCGGCTCGAACGGCAAGACGACCGTGAAGGAATTAATCGCCGCGGCGCTCCGGCAGGAACGGGTGGCGTTATGGAGCGAGGCGAGTTTCAACAACGACATCGGCGTGCCGCTCACATTGCTGCGCCTGGAAAAATCGCATCAGGTCGCCGTGCTGGAAGCCGGCACGAACCATCCCGGCGAACTCGCGCCGCTCGTGAAAATGATCCAGCCGAAATACGGCGTCATCACAAACATCGGACGCGAGCATCTGGAATTTTTTGGCGATATCGCGGGAGTTGCCCGGGAAGAGGGCCGGCTCGCCGAGCTGTTGCCCGCGGACGGCCGGCTTTTTGTCAACGGCGACAACGAATGGACGGAAGAAATTGTCGGGCGCACGCGCGCCGGCGTCGTGCGCGCCGGTCTCGGCGAGCGGAACGACTGGCGGGCAAACAAGATTCGCCCCGACAAAAATGGCGTGACGTTCCGCGTGGAAGCGCCAAAGATTGCGTGGAACGGCGAGTATCGGATCCATTTGCTGGGCCGGCATCAGGTGACCAATGCGTTGTTTGCGCTGGCGGTCAGTGAGGAACTCGGCCTGGGCCGTTCCGCCGTGCGGGACGGCCTGGCCGGGTGCAAACCGGCGAAGATGCGGTTGCAGTTCTGGGAAGCCGGTGGCGTTCGCGTGCTGGACGACACCTACAACGCCAACGCCGATTCGGCCCTGGCGGCGCTGGAGACGCTTTGCGATCTGCCGTTGCAGGGCCGCCGCGTGGCGGTGCTGGGCGACATGAATGAGCTGGGCGCACACAGCGAGGCGGCGCACGCGGAAGTGGGCCGCCGCGCCGCGGAACTGGGCATCGGACAGTTGTTCGCCGTCGGCAAAATGGCGCCGGTCACGGCGCGTGCGGCGCGCGACGCGGGGTTGAATCGCGTGATTGAATTTGCGGACGTTGAAGCGGCAGTGAAAGCCGTGCAAAGTTTTTTGAAGACGGGCGACGTGGTTTTGTTGAAAGCATCGCGCGCGGTGGGACTGGAACGCATCGCCGAAACGTTGAGGGCCGCAAAATCGTGAGGCAGACGAATGTTTTATTTGATCAGTCAGCAATTGCTCGATTGGGCGAAAGGGACGCCGTGGGCGGACCACCTTTCGGCGTTGCGGCTGTTTCATTACATCACCGTGCGCAGCGCCGGCGCGGCCATCACGGCGCTGGTGTTGAGCTGGTGGCTGGGGCCGGGAATCATCCAATGGCTCAAGCAACAGAAATTCGGACAGGATTACGCCGACAAGGCCGAGGAAGCGGGCGGCCTCGCGGCGCGCGTCCTGAGCAAGAAAGGCACGCCGACCATGGGCGGCATTTTGATTGTCGCGGTCCTGTTTTTTTCGACGCTGTTATGGGCGCAATTGGACAACAAACTGGTGTTGCTGACTTTGTTGTCGGTCGTGGTGCTGGCGGGGCTGGGATTTTACGACGACTACGCCAAAATCATCCAGCAGAGCGGGGGTGGGACGCCGCCGCGCGTGAAATTGTGGGCACAAATAATCGCGAGCGTGTTTATCGGCGTGTATTTGTGGGAAACGCCCTCGACCAGCCGGCTCGTCACGGAAATCACCGTGCCGTTTTACAAGTACCCGGTGATGAAACACGCCGCTTGGCTGGGAATTTTAATCGTGGTGCTGGCGATTGTCGGCGCCTCGAATGCCGTGAACCTGACGGACGGCCTCGATGGTCTGGCGATTGGCTGTTCCCTGATGGTGGCGTTTGTGTTTCTCGTGTTCACCTATCTGGCCGGCAACTTCAAAGCGGCGGGCTATTTGCAGATTCCGTACGTGAACGGCGCCGGCGAATTGACGGTGTTTTGCGCGGCGCTCCTCGGCGCGGGCCTTGGCTTTTTGTGGTTCAACTGTCACCCGGCGCAGGTGTTCATGGGCGACACCGGCTCGCTCGCCATCGGCGGCTCGCTGGGCATCGTCGCGGTGCTGATCCATCAGCCGTTCGTGCTCGTGATTGCCGGTGGGGTGTTCGTGCTGGAGGCGGCTTCGGTGTTGCTGCAAACGGGCTGGTTTCGCTTCACGCGGATGCGTTATGGCACGGGCCGGCGGATTTTTTTAATGGCGCCGCTGCATCATCACTTCGAGAAAAAAGGCTGGTACGAATCACAGGTGGTGATGCGCTTTTACATTTTGTGCGTGCTCTTCGCGGTCATCGCGTTGAGCACATTGAAACTGAGATGATGACGGAGCATTTGACCATGTTCGATCCGGCAAAGAACCGTTTTTTAAAAATGGTACAAACGCGCTTTACCCCTTGCGCGCGCCTGGGCTTGTTGTTAAAACGAACAGCGGCAACGGCTAAGTGCGCGTCGGGCGGTGGAGTGTATTTATTTTCACGCGCAAATCCCGGAGTTCGCCATTTTCAAGACCGCCGCCGTGCCGCGTTAGTCAGACTCATGAACAAACTGCTTTTGATATGCTGCGAAATTTTTAGAGGGAAAATGTCGCGGCCAGAAACTCAACCCCACCTCAATGAAAGGACGCAATCAGCGCCAAGCCGATGAATAATCCCAATCCGTTCGTTCCCCAAGGCTCCCTGCTGGAGCAAAAAAACAAAACCCGTTCGCGCGTAAAAGTCGCCGTTTTCTGCGTGGTCGCCATCAACGTGCTCGGTTTGACCGCCTTGCTCATGCAGGGCTGCAAAAGGGAACAGACCGAGGCCGAGAACCCGCAGCCGCCGGTGGACACCAATTTGCCGCCGGTCGTGGACACCAATTTGCCGGCAATGACGGCGACGAATCCTCCGCCGGTCCCGCCGGCCGTCGTTGCTCCGACCGTGCCCGCGGCCCCGGAAGGCGCCGTGACCGAATACGTCGTGGTCAAGGGTGACACCCTCTCCGGAATCGCCAAGAAAACCGGGGCGACGGTCAAAGCCATTGAAGCGGCGAACCCGGGCGTTGAGCCGACCAAATTACACATCGGGCAAAAACTTTCAATTCCAGCGCCGACCGGCAACCCGGCCGCCCCGGCCGCGGCCGGAATGGCCCCCGCCGGCGCAACCGGTGGCGAGGAAATGTACACGGTTAAATCCAACGACACCTTGAGCAAAATTGCCAGGGCCCATGGCGTAACCGTCAAGGCGATTGAGTCCGAAAATAATCTGACCACGACGCAAATCAAGGTCGGGCAGAAGCTGAAGATTCCGGCGAAGACTGAAGCGGTTCCGGCTCCCGCGCCGGCTCCGGCCGCGCCGACTCCAGCTCCAGCAACTCCGGCTCCGGCAGCCGCACCCGGCACGCCGCCCCAGCAATAAACGCGGGTTGAACCGCGGCTGGCATTTATTTTGAAGTGTTGCAATGAAAGTCGCCGTCACAACTTTGGCGTTTTGCGTCGCCGCCCTGCTGGCGCTGGGGCTGGTGATGCTCTACAGCTCGAGCATGACGCAAGTCGGCGCGCATTACCTGATGCTGCAGCTCGTCTGGTGCGCGTTGGGCTTTGTCCTGTGCGTGGCGGCGACGACCCTCGATTACCAATGGCTTAAGAAATTTGCCTGGCCGATTTTCATCGTTGCGCTGGTTTTGCTCGCGCTGGTGCTGCTGCCCCTGCCGCATGGCATCACCAAAAAAATCAACGGCGCGCACCGCTGGTTCATTCTCCCCGGAATGCGCCTGCAACCGTCTGAATTCGCCAAACTCGCGCTGGTCATCCTGCTGGCGTGGTACGGCGACCGCTATCAGCGGCAAATGCAGAATTGGAAACGCGGGATTGTCTTTTCCGGAATGCTCATTGCCCTGGTGCTCGGCCTCATTTTTATCGAACCGGACCGCGGCACCACCATTCTCCTGGCGGCGGTGAGCGGCTCGATGTTGCTCGTGGCGGGCGTCCGCTGGAAACATATCCTCATCCCGGCTGCCGCCGGCGCGGCGGGCCTGGCGATTTCCATCTGGCACGACCCGATGCGCATGAA
>DATNHI010000097.1:0-7764 GCA_035605035.1 Verrucomicrobiia bacterium | reverse complement strand
TGGAGTTTTGCTTTTCCACATAAGCGCGCACGTCAGAATACATGGGAAGAACTGCGTAGGCTTGGACATAGAACAGCACGCACAACATTCCAAGAGTCATCTTCATGTAATTAGTCGAACTCTGCTCCGGCCATTTCGGATTGTCAAATTGTTTTCCAATCCGTTTTCCAATCCGTGTCCATCCGTGTCCATCCGTGTCCATCTGTGGTTGAAACTTCCTGCCTTTACTTTGCCTGCAAATGGGGTAGTTATGTTCCCATGAACGACGCCAAAAATTTTCTGGTTCCCATCGTGGTCGAGCAGACCGGACGCGGCGAGCGGACGTGGGACATTTATTCCCGCCTGCTCGTGGACCGCATCATTTTCCTTGGCACGGCCGTGGATGACACCGTTTCCAACATCATCATCGCCCAACTCCTGTTCCTCCAGATGTCCGACGCCAAGAAGGACATTCATCTTTACATCAATTCACCGGGCGGCAGCGTCACGGCCGGGCTGGCGATATACGACACCATGCAATATCTCACTTGCGACGTGAACACCTATTGTGTCGGCCAGGCGGCCAGCATGGCGGCCGTGCTGCTCGCGGCGGGCACGAAGGGCAAACGTTACGCCCTGCCCAACGCGCGCATCCTGATTCACCAGCCGTGGGGCGGCGTGCAGGGCCAGGCCTCCGACATCAGCATCCAGGCCAAGGAAATTCTGCGCCTCAAGGACCGGCTGAACGAAATCCTCGCCAAACATTGCGGGCGCAAGACCGATGAACTCACGCGTGACACCGACCGCGACCGGTTCATGTCGTCCGAGGAAGCCAAGGAATACGGCCTCGTGGACCAGGTCGTCCAATCGCGCAAGGAAATCCCCGGCCTGGCAGAAAAATCATAGGCGATATTATGAGGACCGTGGTTGGAGTTCACGTTTCAGCGTGCTTTTCGAGCAGCAACCTGAAGGTTGAACTCCGGCAAATCGGCAATCACAAATCGTAAATTCCCATGGCCCGCCCGACCAATCTCACCATGTGCAGTTTCTGCGGCAAATCGCACGCGGAAGTTCGCAAGCTCATCGCCGGGCCGGGTGTTTATATCTGTGACAATTGCATCATCCTCTGCAAAAACGTCCTCGATCGCGAACTCCAGCTTCAAAGCCAGAAAAAACAGCCGAAGTTCACCGTCCCCAAACCGGCGGTCATCAAACGCCAGCTTGACCGTTATTGCATCGGGCAGGATCACGCGAAAAAGACGCTGGCCGTCGCGGTGCACAATCATTACAAACGCATCCAGCCGGAACCGGCAGTGGATAGCGAAGCCGCAGCCAAGCCCGCGCCCCCAGATCCACATGCCGACGTGGAAATTGAGAAGAGCAACATTTTGATGATCGGCCCGACCGGCTCGGGCAAAACGCTGCTCGCCCGCACGCTCGCCAGAATTCTGGATGTCCCCTTTGCCATTGCCGACGCCACGACGCTCACCGAAGCCGGCTACGTGGGTGAGGACGTGGAGAACATCATTTTGCGGCTGCTGCAAAACGCCGATTACGACGTGAAACGCGCCCAGCGCGGCATCGTCTATATTGACGAGATTGACAAAATCGCGCGCAAATCCGACGGCCCGTCCATCACGCGCGACGTTTCGGGCGAAGGCGTGCAGCAGGCGCTGCTGAAAATTCTCGAAGGCACGGTCTGCAACGTCCCGCCGCAAGGCGGGCGCAAACATCCGCAGCAGGAATATATCCGCGTGGACACCACGAACATTTTGTTCATCTGCGGCGGCGCATTCGTCGGATTGGAAAAAATCATCCAACGGCGGCTGGGCCGGCACACGATGGGTTTTGCTGCGGTGGGCGAAGTGTCGAAAAGCGCCGGCGCCGGGCGCGACGAAATTTTGCCGCACGCCGAGCCGGAGGACCTCCTCAACTTCGGTTTCATTCCCGAATTTGTCGGGCGGCTGCCGGTAGTGACCACACTCGCGGAATTGACCGACGAACAACTGGTTTCCATTCTCACCGACCCGAAGAACGCGCTCACGAAGCAATATGCCAAGCTCATGGCGATGGAAGGCGTGGAACTGGAATTCACGCCCGACGCACTGAACGAATTGGCGGCGCAGGCGCACAAAAAGGGCACCGGGGCGCGTGCGTTGCGCAGCCTGCTCGAAAGGCTGATGCTCGATTTGATGTATGAAGCGCCGGATGGCGGCGACATCATCCACGTCAAAATCACGCGGCCCGTCGTGCGCGGCGAAAGCAAGCCGATCGTCCGGCGCAAGCAGGACCAGGAAGCGGCCTAGGGAATTTACGATTTACAATTTCAGATTTACGATTGAAATTCCGTAGGAGTCGAGGTAACGAGACTCAAATTAAGACCGGCAATCAATAAACAGACAGAGACTCCTTACGTCGTCTCCTACGAAAATTCAGACACCAATATCTTCATTCCAAAGCTCCGGCTTCGCTTCGATGAAATCGCGCATGAGCTGGATGCACGTTGGGTTGTTCAGGATTTCCACTTTTACGCCCTGGGAGCGGACGTATTCCTCCGGGCCTTGAAACGTTTTGTTTTCGCCGATGACGACGCGCGGAATTTTGTAGAGCAGGATCGCGCCGCTGCACATCGGACACGGCGACAGCGTCGAATAAAGCACGCACCGCTGGTAAACCGGCGCCTTGAGCCGTCCGGCGTTTTCGAGGCAGTTCATTTCCGCATGATGAATCACACTGCCGCGCTGCACGCGTTGATTATGGCCGCGCCCGATGATTTTGCCGTCCAGTACCAGCACCGAGCCGATGGGTATGCCGCCTTCCGCCAACCCTTTTCTGGCTTCGTCAATCGCTGCCTGGAGGAACGGGTCCATTTGCAATTTATGATTTACGATTTATGATTTCGCGGCAAGCACCGGTTGCGTTACAATCACAAATCATAAATCATCAATCATAGATGAATTGGCCGTCCACAACGTTTGCTGCGACCAATGCGCCGCTCACGGAAAGTCCGCTGCGTGATCTGGAGGCGATCATCCGCTCGCGGACGCCGCTGATTGCGATGGAAAGCAACGAAGAACCGCAAATCGTCCGCGTGGTGCGGGAAATCGCAAAAAAATTCCAGCGCAAAGCGTTTCGCTGGACCGTCACGGAAGGTTTGCGGGCGTTCGACCCGATGGACCAGCCGGCGCAATCCGTCACCAAATCGCAGGAAGTTTTGCGCTACATCAAAGATTCTTCAAACAACTGCCTCTTTGTGCTGTTGGATTTTCATCCGTATCTGGAAGACGCGGTTCACGTGCGCTATCTCAAGGATATCGCGCTGACCTATCCGAAACATTATTCGACGGTCGTGCTCGTCGGCTTCGCCTTGAAAATTCCCGCGGAACTTCAGCCGTTCACTATGCGGTTCCGTCTGCCGCTGCCGTCGCCCGAGGAATTGCGCGGCATCGTGTATGACGTGGCCGGCGAATGGGGCGCGGAACACGGCCGCCGCGACGTGCAGACGACGAACAAGGCGATTGACTTGCTGGTACGCAATCTGGTCGGGCTGACGGCAACCGACGCGCGGCGGCTGGCGTACAAGGCCATCAAAGATGACGGCGTGATCTCCGAATCGGAAATGCCCGAAGTCATGCGGGCGAAATATGAATTGCTCGAACGCGACAGCGTCCTGTCGTTTGAATACGAGACGACGAAATTCTCCGAAATCGGCGGCATGCACCGTCTGCGCGAGTGGCTCGAAATGCGGAAGGACTTTTTCTTTGAGAGCAACGAAATGAATCTCGACCCGCCGCGCGGCGTTCTCCTGCTCGGCGTGCAGGGCTGCGGCAAAAGCCTCGTGGCCAAGGCGACAGCCGCGATTTTCGGCGTGCCGTTGCTGCGGCTCGATTTCGGCGTGCTTTACAACAAATACTACGGCGAAACGGAACGCAATTTGCGCAAGGCCTTTGAAACCGCCGAAGTCATGGCGCCGTGCGTGTTGTGGATGGACGAAATTGAAAAAGGCGTGGCCGTGCAGGAGGACGACGACGGTTTGTCACGCCGCCTGCTGGGAACGTTTTTGACCTGGATGTCCGAACGCAAAAAACCGGTCTTCGTCGTGGCCACCGCCAACGACATCGTGCGCCTGCCGCCGGAACTGGTGCGCAAAGGGCGTTTCGACGAAATCTTTTTCGTGGACTTGCCGTTGCCGCAAAATCGCCGCGACATCTTGCAGATTCATTTGCGCAAGCGCTCGCTCAACCCGGCCCAGTTTGATCTGGACGCACTCGTCGAAGCCACCAAAGGATTTTCCGGTTCGGAAATCGAGCAGGCCGTCGTGTCCGCCATGTACACGGCGCACGCCCAAAAACACACGCTGACGCAACCGGATTTGCTCGCGGAAATTCGG
This sequence comes from Verrucomicrobiia bacterium, assembly GCA_035605035.1. Lineage (GTDB taxonomy): Bacteria > Verrucomicrobiota > Verrucomicrobiia > Limisphaerales > UBA11358 > UBA11358. The sequence goes on along the minus strand of DATNHI010000097.1, from coordinate 3,395 downwards.
CAGACCCGCCCGCTCTCGGTGGTCATGGCCGAAAAAGTTCAGGAAACGCGTGACTGGGCATCCAGCCGGACGGTGCCGTGTGATTGATTCAACGCGCAAAAATCTGGCGAATCACGTCTTCAATCGGCACTTCCTGAATGTCAATGTCCGTAGCCGTCATATCGTCGAGCAGTGATTTGCAGACGGCGATGACCCGGTCGCGCTTGACCTTGAACGTGACGGACCCGGCGTTTTTCTCCACGACCTCGCCGTAGCGATTCAGGTTCTCCGCCGGATAATCGTTCGCTTTTTCACATTGAATGGTCACCAGCTTGAAATCGGCGAAGCGGTCCACAATTTCGTTCAGCCGACCGTCAAAGAAAATTTTGCCGTGGTCAATAATGATGACCCGTTCGCACAGCGCCTCAATGTCGGCCATATAATGGCTCGTCAGCAGAATCGTCGTTTTTTCCGCGGTATTGTGCCGGCGGATGAATTCGCGAACGGTCTTTTGCGAAACAACGTCAAGACCGATGGTCGGTTCATCGAGGAACAGCACCTTGGGCTGATGCAGCAACGACGCGATGAGCTCCATTTTCATGCGTTCGCCCAAGGAAAGTTCGCGGACGCTGACGTTGAGCTTGTCGCGCACATTGAGCAATTCGGTCATTTCGGCGACGGTGCGCTCGAAGCGGTCGGCGGGAATGCCGTAGATTTTTGAGTTCAATTCGAGCGATTCGCGCGCGGGCAAATCCCACCAGAGCTGGTTTTTCTGGCCGAGCACGAGCGCAAACTGGCGGCGGTAGCCGTCATGGCGTTCCCAGGGCGTGTAACCCAGCACGCGCGCCGAGCCGCTGGTGGGAAACAGCAGCCCGGCGAGCATTTTCAGCGTGGTCGTCTTGCCGGCGCCGTTTGGACCCAGAAAGCCGACGAGTTCGCCCGGTTCAATTTTAAAACTGACGTCGTTGACGGCGACGAGTTGCTCGTATTGACGATAGAAAAGGCCCTTGATCGCGCCGGCAAATCCCGGTCGCTTTTTGTAAGTGCGAAAGGCTTTCGTCAGGCCGTTGACTTCGATGACGGGCACGGCAGGAATGTCGAGGGTCGCGGGCCGGGTGTCGAGCGCGGAAACTGTCAACGGTTCAACTGCTTTTCGAGGTAATTGACGACCTGGCGGACGTTGGCGTCCACTTCCATGCGATCTTTCACAAGGCGGCAAGCGTGGAGGACGGTGCCGTGATCACGCCCGCCGAAGGCCTCTCCGATGGTGTTGAGCGAGTTTTCAGTCATCTGGCGCGAAAGATACATGGCGACCTGGCGCGGGAAGGCGATGTTTTCCGGCCGGCGTTTGCTGGTCATGTCGGCCAAGCGGATATCGAAATGCTCGGCGACTTTTTTCTGAATCACTTCGATGCTGATGGTCAACCGGCCTTCTTCATGAAGAATTTCACGCAGCAAACCTTCCACGACCTCGATGGACAGCTTTTTGCCGGTGAGCGAGGCGTAGGAAGCCACGCGGATGAGCGCCCCTTCGAGCCGGCGGACATTGGTGCGAATTCGATTGGCGAGGAAATTCATGACCTCGTCCGGCAGGGTCACGCCCATGATCTGCGCCTTCTTTTGGAGAATGGCCAGGCGCATTTCAACATCCGGCGGCTGCAAATCGGTGACCAACCCCCACTCGAACCGCGAAACGAGGCGGTGTTCCAGCCCCTGAATTTCGCTGGCCGGACGGTCGCAGGTGAGCACGATTTGTTTGCGCGCCTCGTGCAGCGCGTTGAAGGTATGAAAAAATTCCTCCTGGATGCGTTCCTTGCCGGCGAGGAACTGGATGTCGTCAATCAGCAGCACGTCCGTTTGGCGGTATTTCTTGCGGAATTTGACGAGTTGATTGTTCTGGATGCCATCAATGTATTCGTTGGTGAACTTTTCGGAGGAGAGGTAGGCCACGCGCGCGCCCTTTTTGTTGCTGACGACGTATTGCCCAATGGCGTGCAGCAAATGCGTCTTGCCCAGGCCGACGCCGCCGTACAGGAAGAGTGGATTGTAGGATTTGCCGGGCACTTGCGCCACGGCGAGGGCCGCGGCGTAAGCAAAATTGTTGTTGTTGCCGACCACGAACGATTCAAACGTGTTTTTGGGGTTGAAGAGCAGATCGCCGCTGCTGGGCGAACGATCGTGGGATGATTCGGCGGTCCTGGTTTTGGCCGGGGCCGGGGCCGGAATGGTTGCTACCGCCGCAGTGCCCGTTCCAATCTTGAATTTCACCTGCAGTTGGCGGCTGGCGGCGACCGCCACGGCGTCCTGCAACAAGCTCAGATAGTTGTCCTTGAGCCAGAGCTCGCAAAACTCGTTGGGCGTTTCAAGGGTCACGTGGCTGTTGTCCATGGCGCAAACGCGCAACGGTGCGAACCACATATTGTAAGTGTCCTTGCTCAACTTGGCGCGAAGTTGCTCCTGCGCCGAACTCCAAATTTTTTCCGCTGTAAGCTGCATGTGTTTCGTCAGAAAGCCTGTCTTTTAAGCCTTTTATTCACCTAGCCCCGAAGCCGGCGTTTATCGCCGATTTTCGCAGGCGCTCACTTTGGCAAAGAGCACTCGGTCCGAATAGGCAGCCGCTAAATCATCTCTGTTCGCCAAAAAATTCATTTTCATCTACCGATAACCAACTGATTTATAACGGGTTACAAATTACAAAAAGCAAATCTCCGCACGTAATTCCACCAAAATGTTTGAACGCCTGGAAACAACTTCGAACTACACAGCCATTTTTATGGCATTGGGCCGAAAGTTTCTAGGAGAACATATTAACTCTTGTTCACGAGTTATTCACATGCCGTTTCTTGTCAAATAATTCAACATTTTTTGCTCCACAACCCCGGCGGTATTCCCATCAAACAGCCTGTTCGCCCGCTTCGCCGGTGCGGATTCGGACGGCACTCTCCACGGAACTGACAAAGATTTTCCCGTCGCCGATTTTGCCGGTCTTTGCCGCCTTCAGGACCGCGTCCATCGCCGCTGCAACCAGACCATCGGCCAGCACGACCTCAACTTTGACCTTGGGGAGAAAATCCACGGTGTATTCGCTGCCCCGGTAAATTTCCGTGTGGCCCTTCTGGCGCCCAAATCCCTTCACTTCGGAAACCGTCATTCCTTGCACACCCAGCGCCGCCAACGCTGCCTTCACTTCGTCGAGCTTGAAAGGCTTGATGATCGCTTCAATTTTTTTCACGCGTCTTCCTCGGTTTGTCAGTGGTTCGATATTAACATCCGATTCCGCGCTGTAAACAGGAATCTTCGCCGTGCGGATTGTTGGGGCGCATCTCATTTTTTATGCACCTAAAACCGGTTGATTTGGAAGAGGCCGCCAACACGGAATTTTGGGAAAACCCAATAGATTTGTTGTGCTTCTTGCC
>DATNHI010000096.1:0-16022 GCA_035605035.1 Verrucomicrobiia bacterium | reverse complement strand
ACCAGAAACAGCGCAATGGGCCAGAGGTCGGGCGCAACTTCAACCAGGCCGTTTCCTTTCAATAAAATTCCGCGCACGACGCGAAGAAAATGTGTGAGCGGCAAAAGCTCGCCGATGTCCTGCGCCCAGCCGGGCATCCCGCGAAACGGAAACATGTAGCCGGACAACAAAATGTTCGGCAAAAAGAAAAACATTCCCATTTGCATGGCCTGACGTTGATTTCGGGCGATGGTGGAAAAAGTGACGCCGACCGCCAGGTGCGCGACGATGAACAAGAATGCCAAAACCAGCAGCAACGGCACGCTGCCGACCACCGGCACGTTGAACAAAAATTTTGCCGCCACCAGAATCAAAAAAATCTGGATGTAGCCGACCATGATGTAAGGCACGATTTTGCCGATGATCACTTCACTCGGGCGCAGCGGCGTCGAGAGCAGGTTTTCCATCGTGCCGCTCTCGCGTTCGCGCGTGATGGCCAGCGCCGTGATGATGACCATGGTCATCGTCAAAATCACGCCCATGAGTCCGGGCACGATGTTATACTGCGTGATGTTCTCCGGGTTGTAATGCTGATGCACCACCAGATTGAATGGCGCGGGGGTGTTGCGCAGCTTCGCCAACGGCCCGGTAAGATCGCGGCTCAATACGGTCGTTGTCAGTGTGTTCATCGCGGCGACAGCGTAGCCGATGGCCATCGGGTCGGTTGCGTCGGCTTCGAGGAGCAAATCGGGATGTTCGCCGCGAATCAATTTGCGCGAGAAATCCACGGGGATTTCCACGGCGAATTGCACCGTGCCTCGCGCGAGCAACTGTTGAATTTCCGCTTCGTTCCGCGGTTCGCGCGTAATGTCGAAATAACTGCTGTTGCGCATCGCCCAGACAATCGTGCGCGAAAAAACACTGTTGTCGGCGGCGTAAATCGCCGTCGGCAGATGCTTGGGATCGGAATTGATGGCGTAACCGAACAGGATGAGCTGGATCATCGGAATGCCCAGCATCATGGCGAACGTCAGCCGGTCGCGCCGCATCTGGATAAATTCCTTCGCGACGATGGCGCATAACCGCTGCCAGTTGAAATTCACGAGTAATTGTCCTTCCCGGTTTCCATCAGGCTGATGAAAACATCTTCCAGTCCCGATTCTATTTGTTTCCAGTGATAATCGCCCGTAATCAACGGACTCACGCTGGCGCGCAATTTTTCCGCGTCGAGCCCGCTGACATGCAGCGTCGAGCCGAACGCGACGACCTGTTCGACGCCGGGTTTTCCCCGAATCTTTTCCGCGAATGCGTGCAAATTTCCGCCGGTCACTTCCCAGGTCGAGAGCTTTGAATTTTTCAAAACTTCTTCAACCGTTCCACTGGCCAGCAAATTTCCGTAGCTGATGTAGGCCACGCGATTGCAGCGTTCCGCTTCATCCATGTAATGGGTGGTGATCAGCACGGTCAACCCGCCGCCGGCCAGCTGCTGGATTTCATCCCAAAAATCGCGGCGCGCCTTCGGATCCACGCCCGCCGTCGGCTCATCGAGCAACAACAATTGCGGCTCGTGAATCAGGCACGCGGACAGCGCGAGCCGCTGTTTCCAGCCGCCGGACAATTCACCGGCGAGCTGGCGTCGCCGTTTGGTCATGCCGAGACGTTCCAGGCTTTTTTCGACGGCGGCCTGGCGTTGCGGCACGCCGTAAATGCGCGCGATGAAATTCAGATTTTCCTCGATGGTCAGGTCCTCATAAAAGCTGAACCGCTGCGTCATGTAGCCGACCTGTTTCTTTATTTCGGAACTTTGCGTGCGAAAATCGAAACCGAGGCACCGGCCGCTGCCGGCATCCGGCTTGAGCAAACCGCAGAGCATCCGCAAAAATGTCGTCTTGCCGCTGCCATTGGGACCGAGGAACCCGTAAACCTCCCCGCGCCGCACCTGCATGGGGATGTTATTTACGACCGTGCGGTTGCCAAACCGCTTGGTGATGCCCTGAACATCAATGACGAGGTCGGACGGGCTCATTAGACAAGAAAACATTCAACATCCAACTTCCAATGCTCAACGCCCAACCAGTTCCGGCGCGCAAGTGCATTGGATGTTCGGTGTTGAATGTTGAATGTTGAATGTTTCATTTCAACTCGACGTCCACCGGCTGACCGGGACGCAACTCCGCCGCGTCCGCCGGGGAAAATTTTGCTTCAATCATGAAAATCAATTTTGCGCGATTTTCGCGATTGTACAAAACCGGCGGCGTAAACTCGGCTTGCGATGACAGGTAATTGACCGTGGCCGGATACGCACGCTGCCCGCCGTCAAAGCTCACGCTGACGGTCTGGCCGGGTTTGATTCGCGGCAGCACCGCTTGCGGAACGAAAAAACGCACCTTGATGTTCGTAGGCGGCAACAATTCCACCACCGGATTGCCCGCCGCCACCCATTCGCCGGCACGATACAACGTGTCTTGCACCAGAGCGTTCGTCGGTGCGAATTGCTCTTTCTGGTCAAACGACCAGCGCGCCTTGTCCAAGGCGGCAGTTTGCGATTCGACCGCGGCCTGTGCCGCGCGAACGGCATCCTCGCGGCCGCCGAGTTTTGCCGTTTCCAAATCCGCCGCCAATTGGCCAACCTGCGCTTTATCCATGTCGCGTTGGGCGCGGGCCTGGTCCAATTCCTCCCGGGAAACCACGTTGGCATCACCGAGTTGTTCGCGCCGCTCGAATTCGTCCGCGGCCATTTTCAAACTGGCCCGGGCGCGCTCCACTTGCGCTTCGAGCGAGGTGATTTCCGTCGGACGTTTGCCTTTGTTCAGGTCGTCCAATTGGGACCGGGCCTGGGCGAGATTTTTTTCCGCCTGTTGGACGGCGGCGGCTTCGGAGCCGCGTTCCAGTTCAAATAACAATTGCCCGGTCTTGACCCCATCGCCGCGGGCCACGGCGAGATTGGTGAGCGCGCCACCGAGCGGCGCGGCGACGTAAACGTATTCGCCCTCGACGTAGCCTTGGAAGACCTTGGACGAATTACCGGAACACCCGGCCAAAAAGACGGCCACCAGCGCACCGGCGCCCGGCATCAATATCCGTTGCATTTTCATTGGCATTTTACCTTGCACCCACAATAAACAAGATTATGGTTGACATGTCAAACAAATGTTTTAATTTCTTGTTTGAAACATGAATTTGAAATCAGCGAATGGGCCAAGGAGGGATCCGCATGACGAGACGCGCCGGCAGATTCTGGAAGCCGCCGGCGAGGTGTTCGCTGAAGCCGGCTTTGGCCGCGCGACCGTCCGGGAGATTTGCCGGCGGGCGGGCGCGAACATCGCCGCCGTCAATTACCATTTCCGGGACAAGGAAACGCTTTACGGCGAAGTGTTGCGTGATTCGCAACGAATGGCCTTTGAAAAATACCCGCCGTTGCCGGGCGTGGCCGCGGACGCGCGGCCGGAGGAAAAGCTGCGGGCCTTCGTGCGCTCCTTTTTGCTCCGTCTGTTTGACAACGGCCCCATCACCCGCTTCGGCCGGATCATGTCGCGCGAGATGGTGGAGCCGACCGGCGCGCTGGATTCATTGCTGAAAGAACGGCTCCGTCCGATGGCCGATCTGCTCCGCGGCATCATGGCGGAAATCCTCGGCCGTTCGCCTGACGACGAACAGGTGCGCCTGTGCGTTTTCAGTGTCGTCAGCCAGTGTGTTTTTTATCATCATTGCCGGACGATGATTTCGCGGCTGTTTCCGGAACAACGGCTGGACGCGACGATGGTGGACCGTTTGGCTGACCACATTACCGGCTTTTCGCTTGCCGCCCTGAAACATCTGCCGGAGGCAAAAAAATCGAAATCGCGGCGGTCTCCGCCCGCCACTCGGAAACATTGAACCGTCATTGCATGCCATGAAAACCATCAGTTTTAAGATGAGAACAGTGCTGTTGCTGGCTTTGGCCATCGGCTGGAACGCGGCGGCGCAGAATGCCAATACCAGCACAAATCTGCCGGATTGGATCACGCGCCCCCTGTCGCTGACAGACGCTTTGAACCTGGCCTTGGAACAAAACGCCACCATTCTCAAGGCCAAAAACGATCTCGAAGCGTCGCACGGCGTGGTGGTGCAGACGCGCGCGGTCGCCCTGCCCCAACTACAGGCTTCCGGCCAATACAAACGAACCGATCGGGGCGCAATTGAAAGCATTCCCGCGCCCGGCATACAACCTCTGCCGGACCAAAACTGGAACGCCGGTGTGCAAATCGTCCAATCCATTTATGAAGGCGGCAAACTGGTCGCCGCGCTGAAGGCCGCCAGCGCCACCAAACAACAGGCGCTGGCGCAATATCAAACCGCCGTAGCCGATACTCTGCTCGACCTCCGCGTGGCGTATTACGACGTGTTGCTGGCCGCCCAGCAAATCACCGTGCATGAAGCGTCGGTCAACCTGCTCCAGCACGAATTGGAAGACCAGCAACACCGTTACAACGCCGGCACCGTTCCGCATTTTAATGTGTTGCGCGCCGAGGTTGCCGTGGCCAATGAGCGCCCCAATTTGATCCAGGCGCGAAATAATTATCGCATCGCCAAAAACAATCTATCCAACCTGCTCGGCTACAATCTGTCGCGGGACATCTGGGAGGACATCCCGTTAAATTTGACCGATGCGCTGGACGCGGCGCCTTACGAGGTGGATTTGCCCGAAGCCATTCAACAGGCGTTGTCCCGGCGCACCGAACTCACCGCCTTGCGCAAAACGGCGGAATTGCAGCAGCTCAACGTGGTGAACGCCAGGGCCGGCTACAAACCGACGGTCCAGGCTTTCGCCGGTTATACCTGGAACAATTCCCAATTCGTTGATCCCAACGATATTGGTTATACTTTGAATGGCTGGAATGTCGGAGGACAGGTGAGCTGGAACATTTTCGACGGGATGTTGACGCGCGGCAAGGTCGTCCAGGCGAAGGCGCTCTACGAAAAATCCAAAACCGATGTGGTGGATACCGGACGCCAGATTGAACTTGAAGTCCGCACGGCGTATTCCCAATTCATCGAAGCCCGCGAAGTTCTGGAATCACAAAAGACCGTGCAGGCGGAGGCCGAAGAAGCCTTGCGCGAGGCCGGGGCGCGCGCCGCCGCCGGCACCGGCACGCAATTGGACGTGCTCGACGCTCAGACTTCGCTGACACAGGCGCGCACCACGGAAATCCAGGCGTTGCACGATTACGACACCGCCCGCGCCCGCCTCGAACGCGCCATCGGCGCGGACCTGTCCCCGGCGCCCGCGGCGAAATAGAACGGACATTTGCCGATTGACGGCGTCGGTGTCCCTGGTGGATTTTGTCCGCCGATGAAAAAGATTCAACGGGCGCTGATTTCCGTTTCCGACAAGACCGGCCTGGTGCCTTTCGCGCACATCCTCGCCGCAGCCGGCATCGAACTGGTTTCCACCGGCGGCACGGCCAAAATATTGCGCGAAGCCGGCCTCCCGGTGAAGGACATCAGCGAACACACGGGCTTTCCTGAAATGCTCGACGGCCGCGTCAAAACGCTTCATCCGAAAGTCCATGGCGGTTTGCTGTTCATCCGCGGCAATGAGACACACGAAGCGACGGTAAAAGCGCACGGCATTCCGCCGATTGATCTGGTAGTCGTGAACCTTTATCCATTCGAACAGACCGTCGCGAAACCGGGCGTCAGCCTGCACGAAGCAATTGAGAACATTGACATCGGCGGACCGTCCATGCTCCGCAGCGCGGCGAAAAATCATGACAGCGTGACGGTGGTGGTGGACCCGCTGGATTATGACGAAGTGGCAAAGCAGATTTCGGAAAATGGCAACACGACCCTGGAATTGCGCCGCACGCTGGCGGCGAAAGTGTTTGCGCGAACGGCGGCTTACGATGCCGCGATTGCCGCGCATTTGAGTTCGGAGTTCGGGATGCGGAATGCCGAATTGCCGGCGTCGCTGACGATTTCCGCGCCGCTGGCGCAACCGCTGCGTTACGGTGAAAACCCGCATCAAAGGGCGGCGCTGTACGGCAGGTTCAAGGAGTTTTTCCGGCAGTTCCACGGCAAGGAACTTTCCTACAACAACATTCTGGATTTGACGGCGGCGGCGGGTCTGATTTCGGAATTCACGAATGACCCGCCGACGCTGGCGATTCTCAAGCACACGAATCCCTGCGGCGTCGGGCACGGGAAAAACCTGCGCGAAGCATGGGACAAGGCATTGGCGACCGACCGGCAGGCGCCGTTCGGCGGCATCATCGCCGTCAACCGGCCGCTCGACGGCGCGTGCGCGGAGGCCATCGCGGAAATTTTCAGCGAAGTCATTGTTGCCCCGGAATTCACAACCGACGCGCTGGGAATTCTGGAAAAGAAGAAAAACCTGCGGCTGATCGTGATGTTGAAACCGCCGCCCGCCGCACGGTCATTGGACGTGCGGAGCGTCGGGGCCAATTCGTTCCTGCTCCAGGAGCGCGACGTAAAAGTGACAACGCGCGCGGATTTGAAAATCGCGACCAGACGCCAGCCCACGGAAGCGGAGTTCGGCGCCATGCTGTTCGGCTGGCGGGTGGTGAAGCACGTGAAATCGAACGCCATCGTTTATGCGGCGGCGGATAGAACGCTGGGCGTCGGCGCAGGGCAGATGAGCCGCGTGGATGCCAGCCGCATTGCGGCTTGGAAGGCAGGTGAGGCCGGGCTTCCGCTCAAAGGCAGCGTGATTTGCAGCGATGCGTTTTTCCCGTTTCCGGACGGATTGGTTGCGGCGGCGGAGGCGGGCGCAACGGCAGCGATTCAACCGGGTGGTTCGGTGAAGGACGCAGAAGTGATTGCCACGGCGAACGAACGCGGAATGGCCATGGCCTTCACCGGTACACGGCATTTCCGGCATTGAGCCGGGTCCTTCCAGCCCTCGGTCTTTGGAGTTCGATGACCAGAACGAGGACGGAAATTCAACGAATCAGACAATAAACGAGCGCGACCTGGAGGGCCGTGACGCCCACAATCAGCGTCCACACACAAACTTCGCTGGTACGCAAGCCACGCTGGCGGGCGGCGGCCAACCAGAATTGAAGTTGAACGGAACCCAGGGTGATGAGATCGCCGTTGCGGAGCACGGCGGTTTGAACAGGCTGGCGGTTGACCGAAGCCAGGGCGTTTGACTCGGCAGTAAGGGTGAACCCTGAGTCGCGCTGAAATGCCAGAACGAGGTGCTGGTCCCAAACACCAGCGTCGTCGAGCTGCAGTTCATTCCCCGCCGCGCGTCCGATGTGAAAAGGAAAACGGCGGGCAACCGTCTGGTGGCCCGCCTTGTTCCCGGAAAGGACATTGAGTTGAATCATTACCAGATGCGGCGATGAACAATGATTTGATCACCGGGATAAATCGGCGGGTCTTCCGCCCGGCCATTACGCACTTTATCCACATTGACCTTGGTGCGGTCGCCATTAACACGGATCAGCATGACATTTTTGTGACTGGCAAAGTCGGTAAAATCGCCGGCGGAGGTGATGGCCTGGTTGACGGTGGTTTGGCCGACATAAAGTTGACGTCCAGGGGATTTGACTTCGCCACTGACATAATAGACACGGTCCCCGATGTTCACGGTGACGGTGAGGTGGGTGTAAATCCTGGGCACGTAGAGGTCGTGGATCTCATTCTGCAATTCACCCGCCGTTTTGCCGGCGGCCTGGACCTTGCCGATGTCGGGCATGGTGATGGTGCCGTCTTCTTTGATAGGCTCCTGGTGTGGGTCGATCGTGGTTGGCAACCCGCTCAAGGTTACGATGATGGTGTCGCCAACATGAAAGCGGGCGGCATCCGAAGCGGACCCATTTGCCGGCGGCGGACCGCTCATTGCCGATGGCCCATTGGCCATGTCGGAAAACATGATTTCGTCTGACGACGAACGGCAACCGCCAAGCAACAGTCCCGCGAGCAACAATCCGCAAACCGCCAGCCCCCGCACCACCAACGCGCAATACGATTTCATTCTCCGCATCTTCGTAAAAAACCAACCGCGCAATCAATACTTTTGTTTGATGCCCCCCTCGCCGGCATCATCGGGCGGGGTTTCACGCCGGGCAGGCGCCGGTTGTTCCTCCTCAACGCGCGACGAGTAATCGTGGTAATAGCCTGTGTAATAGTAATAACTTTCATCCTGGGACACATTGATGTTGTTGAGCACAATGCCGATAAAGTTGCCTCCGACCTTCTCGATCATCTGCTTGGCGCGGATGTTCATCGGCTGGGGGTAGCGACGGTATTGAATAACCTGCAATACCATGTCCACTTCGCTGGCCAGAATGGAGGCGTCGCTCACGCCCAAAATCGGCGGTGAATCGAAAAAGATGAAATCATACCGCTGCTTCAATTCGCCGATCATGTCCTTCATCGGCAACGATCCGAGAACCCCCATGGAACTGTTCGGCAGTTTACCGCTGGCCATGAAGTCGAGCAGCGGCACGCTGGTGGTCTGAATCACCTCCGCCAGCGCATTTTGCTTGAGGAGGTAGTTGGTCAGCCCGATATTGTTGCTGACCCGCAGCATTTTGTGGAGGGTCGGGCGGCGGAGATCCGAATCCACCAGCAACACGCGTTGGCCGGTATGGGCGAACACGGTGGCCAGATTCAAAGCCGTGGTGGATTTCCCTTCGCCCGCGCCCGCGCTGACCACAACCAGACTGTTCAGTTTGTCGTCCTTGCGCGAGAAGAGTAAATTGGTGCGCAGCACGCGGTAGGCTTCAGCATGCGTGCTCTCGGTGCCTTCTTCCCCGAGAAAACCGACGTTTTGGGGAATCACGCCGAGCACAGGCGCTTGAAACGCGCGCTCAACGTCATCAATCGTCTTCACACTGGTATCCAGATATTCAATGAAGAAAGCCAGCCCGATCCCCATGACCAGACCAAAGACGAGCCCGAGGACAATATTGACGGGTTTGTTGGGCTTGACCGGCGCATCCCCCGGTGTGGCCGGGTCCGTGATGGTCACCATGGCCGTCTTGGGTATTTCGAGCAAAGTTTTTTCCGACAAAATTTTATCGGCCAACAAACTGTGGAATTGTCTTCGGTTCTCCAGTTCCCGCTTCTTCTCCCAATAAGGCAAGCCCCTGAGGGCTTCGGCCTGGTCATTGGCTTTGGCATCTTCGACAGCATTGGTAATCGCATCCAATGCGGCTTTCTGGGACTTCACCTGGCTGTCGAGAGCCGCCATGATGCCGGCCACCCGGTCGTCAACTTGATGATTCAATTCATCAATTTCGGATCGAACGCGGACGGGGTTCATATTGTTGGTCGGATTGTAGTCGTTGGTCAAGACGACATATTCCTGTTTGGCTGTGTTTAGTTTGTCCAGCAACCCGGACAACGAGGAGTCATTCGCCACCGTGGGCAACACCTCCCTGAGTTTGTCCGTCGGGTAAGTCTGCAATTCCGTCAACCGCGTTTGCAACATCTTGTAGCTTGTTTCCCCCTCGATCTTCTGCTCGTTGAGGCGCTGGAGGTCTGCCTGCGTGAGCGTGGGCGTCGGACTGATCGAGTTCGGGTCGAAATCCATGATGTTCAATGTCCGGCGCAGGTGTTCCACATTGGTCGAAAGGACCTGAATTCGCATCTCGTCGTCCTCAAATTGTGCTTCCAACTTGTCAATGCCTTTTGATGTCAGTTCCTGCCGTTGTTCGAGACGATAATTTTGGTAGGCGTCGGCAACCGCATTAGCCAGCTTGGCGGCGTCATCTTTGTTCTCGTTATAGACGGTAATGGTGATATATTTCGTATTGCGAATGGTATCGAGGTGCATTCGTCGCTTGAGAAACTCGACGGCCTCGCTCGTTTTGAGCGTTTCACCATTGTAATATTTCTTTCCCCACTCGACGTTCAAGTTCAACGCGCTGACAACGTTGCTCAAAACGGCCTGGGATTGGATCAGTTCATAGGTCGTCTGCAGGAAATAAGGGTCGTACACAGTTTGTGATGGCGACCGCTCCTCACCCATGCTGATGTTGCTGATATCCGACTCGACGATGATGCGAGCGGTGCTGGCGTAGGATTCCGGCAAAATGAACGTCACCGCCGTGGCAATGATGGCGGTGATTAGAAAAACGGTAATGATGATTGCCTTGCGGATGCGAATAATCCGCCAATAATCCAGGAAATGCAGTTTGGTCTCCTGCGGCGGTGAAGTCTTGAATGAGTCCATACGTCAAAAAAAGTGAGTGCCTTGCTTAATCAGACCGGACCTCCATCGGGGTGTTCAAAACATTTACAAAGAATGTCGGGCTAATAAGCCGCGGTGACGCCTATGTAAACGCGGTTGCGCTCGTAACCGCGTTGAAAGATATTGGACTGGATGTCGTCAAAATTATAGCCGGCATCCGCCGAAAAGTGCGGAGTGAACGTATAGGCGAGGTTCAAACCAAGGCTGTACATCGAATCCGACTGATTGGCGTAGGCGCCCTCTTGAAACGACGAATTCTGCCAGCTCGCAATGAGTGTTCCCAATAACTTTGGCGTGATCTGGTGGTTGATGGAGCCGTAAACATACGTGCTGTCCTGGTCCTGGGTGATTCTGCCGCTCGTCGGATCGGGCGCGACCACATCTGTCGCGTTTCGCGATTGGTTGAGACCGAGTTGCACGTAGCTGCCAGGCAGGTAGGTGTAAATAATGGATAGAACCGCGTACGGCGTAACCGACGTTGAGCCCAACGGGTCATTATAGGGATCGGTATAGGTCGCACCGACCTTCGCCACGATATTCAAATTAGGGAGGAAATTGTGCTGAAAACCGACATATCCGGTGTACTGACGGTTGTCCCGGTTGTTGCTGAAGTAATCCGGATTGCCGGTCAGGATTCCCAACGGAATCGAAAACGCAATCGGCTCATTTCCGGTGTAATTTACCGCCTCGAATTGACCGCCAAAAAACGCGATCGTCTCCGGAGAGAGATGCCATTGAAAATCCAATGAAACCGTTTGGTCTATACGATTCAGCAATCCGGCCAGGCTTGGGGTGACAACATTGCCCCCACTGTTCTGATAATCAGAAAGCGTATTCATATAATTCAACGACGTGCTGAACAACCGCGTCCAGTCCGTGTTCAATGTGAGCGTACCGGTGTTGACAATGTTGTCGCCCCGGACGCGGAACGGAAATGGGGATGCCGCGCCGTTGGGAGCCAACAATTGCGGTTCCTGGGCCACAACAAAAGTGTCCATCACTTTTGCCTCCCATCGCTCGCTGAACGCGTGGTCCATCCACAAATCGAGCTGGTCGCTTTGGTCAACCGCACTCTGGCCCAGTTCTTCCCGTTCCTGGTAATACTGCATCGAGTAAGTGTTGCGCAGCCCCAACTCGGTCTGCTGCAAAGGCACGGCCAACAGGATTTGGGGTGTAACTTCAAACCCGTAACTGCCGCGCGGGTTGAGACCGCTGTTGGCAGTGTCGTAGTTATCGTCGTAAAAGCCGCGCAAGGTGGCCGAAACATTCCAAATTTTGTTCGCTGAGAGTGGGCCTAAATCAGGCGCGTATGCCGCTTGTAAACTGGCGGTTCCGGCTGCTGCCAGCCCCATAGAAACAAAGAATCTTTTCATAACTCTTCTGGACGTTCTAGTTAGACCGCAGACATTCCTAATCATTCAACTAAAGTTGCACAACCAACGGCTCACGGGATGTTGCCAACAGAGCCATTCCAATGTCAAAAACAATTTTTAACTTTTTTTGGACCTTAAATTACCCATCCGAACCGGCGGCGGAGGCGCTGACGTTTCACGCGAAACCCGCTTCTGCTTCAATTTCTTCGATAATGATTCCAAACTGAGAGTGTTGATCACGTCCGCCGGTTCCAGCCATCCTTTCCGGGCAATCCCGGCGCCCAGCCGCAGAAACCCCGCGTGTTCGTTGCGATGCGCGTCCGGGTTGATGACGCACTTCACTCCCTTGCTCTTCGCGTAAGGCCAGAACCGCCAGTCGAGGTCGAACCGGCGTGGATTGCAGTTCAACTCAAGCCACGTGCCGGTTGCAACGCAGGCGTCAATCACCGCCTGCACGTTGACCGGATACGGCTCGCGTTCCAACAGCAGCCGGCCGGTCAGGTGGGCGATGATATGAACGAACCGGTTTTCGGCTGCGCGGATCAGCCGCCGGGTGTTCTCCGCCTCGCTGCTGGCCGGAATGTGCAGGCTGGCAACCACCACGTCCAGTTTCGCGAGCAGGTCGTCGTCGAAATCCAGCCGGTCGCGCAAAACATCCACTTCACAGCCGGTCAAAAGGCGGAAATCGCTTCCGCGTTTGGCGAATTGCCCGTTGAGTTTTTCAATTTCCTTGATTTGCGCGCCAACGCGCTTCGCGTCCAGCCCGTTCGCCTGAAACGACGATTTTGAATGGTCGGTGATTGCCCAAAATTCAAAGCCGAGGTCGTCCATGAACCTTGCGGTTTCCTCAAGGGTGTTGTGGCCGTCGCTCCAGGTCGAATGATTGTGCAGGGCGCCGCGTAAATCCGTCCATTCGATGAGCCTGGGCAGGTCATTCTTTTCGGCAGCGGCAAATTCGCCGTGATCTTCACGCAGTTCCGGCGGGACGAAGAGCAAATCCAGCTTCGCAAAAATTTCCGCTTCATCCCGGCAAGCCACGAGCAGTTTGGAATCGCGCGTTTCCTCTTTGGATTTGAACAGGCCGTACTCGTTCAGCCGCAGGCCGCGCGCAATTGCCCGTTGCCGCATGACAATGTTGTGCTCCTTGCTGCCGGTGAAATACGCGAGAGCGAATGGAAACTCCTTGTCGCTCACCACGCGCAAGTCGCATTGGATGCCGCCGCCCAGAATCACACTGGCCTTGGTGTCGCCCCGGGCGGTGACTCTGACTACCCCCGGGTGCGCGACAAAATATTCAATGACTTCCGCCGGTTTCTTCGACGATGCCAGGAGGTCAATGTCGCCGATGACTTCTTTGAATCTTCGCAAACTGCCCGCCGCGCTGCAACGAATCACTTCCGGATGCGCGCGCAGGTTTTCGAGCAACGGCTCGGCGGCGCGCATGGCGTCGTCTAATAAGTGTTTCGACGCATAAGTCCGGCGGCGCTCGATGCCTTCGAGAATGTTCGCCTGTGTCTTTTCACCAAAACCTTCGAGCTTGGCCACTCTGCCGGATTTGCAGGCCGCTTCAAGTTTCGCGACCGTATCCAGGTCCAGCTTCTGATGCAGCGCCTGGATTTTCTTGGGTCCCAATCCGGGAATTTCCAGCATTTCCATCAGGCCGGGCGGAATGGACGCCTTCAATTCGTCGTAGTAAGCCAGCTTGCCGGTTTCCACCAGTTCGGTGATTTTCTTTTCGAGCGCTTCGCCGATGCCTTTGACTTCACCCAATCGTTTTTCGGCGACCATTTTGGCCAGCGGCTCATTAAGGCTTTCAATCGTGCGCGCGGCATTTGCGTACGCGCGCGTCTTGAACGGATTTTCGCCCTTCAATTCAAGCAGTGTGCCAATCTCAAGCAGGATGTCCGCCACCCGGTCTTTGTCCATAGGCCCGACCAAGATAGCCCCGCTTCAACCGGCGGCAAAAGAGAAAGTGCGCGAAATTCTGCCCGGCGCGATTGGGGCAGGCTGACCGGCCAAAATAAGGCGAACCGGCCAATTTATAACAAATAAAGGGGAATTTGGAACAGAAAATGGCCCGCCGCTTGCTGCATTCGATGGGAACGGCGGGTTCAGGCGCGTTGGAAATTGAAAAGGTGAAATTCTTAAATTTAAATCTGAATTTTTCGCAACAATACCTGCAGGCGACGCTGTTTGTGTCGCTGCTGAGTGTGTGGGTGTTGGTGGGGCTCTTTTATTATTTGAACCGTTACACCCGGCGGGAGTACTTTACCATTTGGACCGTGGCCTGGCTGTTTTATGCCCTCTGGCTGACCCTGTCGCTGAATCTGCATGGCATGCCGGTTTCCAATAGAATTGTCTTCATTCTTCAACAAAGTTGCGTCGCCATCTCGGCGGTATTTCTGCTGTGGGGCAGCGCGCGCTTTCTCAGCCTGCCGGTGCGGCAGACATTGCTGACTCTGTTCATGCTGTTCCTGCTGGTTTGGACCTTCATCAGTCCGGAAGTGCTTACCAACACGCTGCAAATTCAAATGCCCGTTTTCATCCTTATCGGCCTCGGCAGCGTGTTCGCCGGTGTTTGCTTTTATCGGGTGCGGAAGAAAATGCCGTTCGTCGGAGCGGGCATGTTGTCGCTGGGTTTTCTGCTGTGGGGCTTTTACCTCGCCAGTTATCCTTTTACCACGGGATATCAAAACCTTTACAACGCAGGCTTCCTCATCGCTGCCGTGCTGCAACTGTTTATTGCCGTCAGCATGATTGTGCTGGTCATGGAGGAGGTCCGTTATAACGCCGAACAGATGCGCGCCGAAATCGAAGCCGTTCGCTCTGAAAAAGAGGCGTTGCAGGTGAAAGTCCTCACCACCGAGGAGCAATGCCGCGGTCTCTACGATCAGGTGCGCCTGACCCAGGGCGTTCAAAAAGCTTATGATGAACTGCGCCGGACCCAGCAGGTCGTCGTACAACAGGAACGCCTGCGCGCGTTGGGCCAGATGGCCAGTGGCGTGGCGCATGACATCAACAACGCGCTGTCGCCGATTGTGGCCTATTCCGAACTGCTGCTCGGCACCGTGCCGGAACTTCCTGAAAACGCGCGGCAATACCTGAAAACCATCAACAAATCCGGCGACGACATCGCCCACATCGTCGCCCGCATGCGCGAGTTTTACCGCCGCCGTTCCGACAACGAACAATTAACCCAGGTGAACCTGAACCACATCATCGAGGAAGTCATTGAACTCACCCGGCCGCGCTGGCGTGACGTCCCGCAACGGGAAGGTATCTCCATCCACATCGAACATGCGTTCGAATCCGGCCTGCCGCCGCTGTTAAGCGATCCCACCGAACTTCGCGAGGCCCTGTTCAATCTGGTTTTTAATGCCGTGGACGCCCTGCCCCAGGGCGGTACGATCAATTTTTTCACTCGTTCCGCGTTCCGCCCCGGCCAGGACGAAAATGCGCCGCCGGAACGGTTGATCCAGATTGAAGTGCGGGACAACGGCGTGGGCATGGATGAAAAAACCCGCCAACACTGCCTGGAACCCTTTTTCTCCACGAAAGCCACCCGCGGCGGTACCGGCCTGGGACTGGCCATGGTCTATGGCATGATGCAACGCCACGAAGGAAACATCGAAATTGAAAGCGCGCCTGGACGCGGAACTTGTATCCGCCTCACTTTCCCCGTCCGCGAAAACGTTCCGTCAGCCACCGTCGCTCCGGCATCGCCGGCCAATCACAAACGTTCCCTGCGCATCCTGTGCATAGACGATGAATCACAGATCCAGGAATTGCTGAAGAATTGTCTCACTACTCTGGACCACAAAGTAACGACGGCTTCGACCGGCAAACAGGGAGTGGAGATGTTTCGCGCGGCCATGCGCAAAAAACAGCCTTACGAGACGGTGATTACCGATTTGGGCATGCCGGATGTTGACGGACATCAGGTGGCCCGGACCATCAAGGCGGAATCACCCGCCACACCGGTGATTATGATGACCGGGTGGGGAACGATCATGAAGGACGACGGCGAACTCGTAGCCGGAGTGGACGCCGTGGTTGGCAAACCACCGCGCATCCGGGAGTTGAACGAACTGATTCTTCGGCTTACTTCATAGGATGGACACGGGGCTCAAAGCCCCGGCGCCTGCTTCTTCCTTTCGGCAAATCCGCCCGGCGGTTCCCTCCGGCGCATCCCGTTTTTCCGTGCCGATTTCTGCAAATACCGGTATGCTCAGGCACATGTCGGGAATCACCCATCGCCCGGTGGCGCTCACCATCGCCGGTTCGGACAGCGGCGGCGGCGCGGGCATCCAGGCGGACCTGAAAACGTTTGCCGCGCTGGGCGTTCACGGCGCCAGCGCGATTGCCTGCCTCACCGCGCAAAATCCCCGGCGCGTCCTCGGCGTCGAACTCGTTTCGCTCAATATGTTGCGGCAACAAATCGAAGCCGTGTTTGAGGAACTGCCGCC
>DATNHI010000095.1:0-1258 GCA_035605035.1 Verrucomicrobiia bacterium | reverse complement strand
GAGGATGGGCCGCTCGATATTGTCACTGTTTTGGTGCTTTACTCTATACAATCGAATCAACAAGAAATTTTTATCAAAGCACTTGCGGGGATAGATACAAGACGTATTTTAACGCGAGACGACCTGAAACAGCTTGTTGAGACAGGCTGTAAACGCTTTCAAGGCAAGGAAATTGATAGAATCCGGCACGAATTTGAAACTGCTGAAGCAACGGTATCAGGCTCTGCCAGCACAAACGCACCATCACCATGATAAGGCTGTAAACGGGTCGCCCATTAGGGCGAGGCGTCAACAAGCAAAACGTTGCCGTCCCCGTTTTTCCTCCGGGTCCCGCTCATCGGTCTGGACCGAGGTTCCGAAACAACTGACTCAAACCTGTTTTTTCTTTTTTTTATTTCGGATCCGCGACCAGGCGATCCGTTCAGTTACCCATCTGCCGTGTTTGTTCCTTGCCCGGCCCCGATTTTGTAGTTAACCAAGGACATGCTTGCTCGAAATTGCCTTCTCCTGCCGCTGTTGATTGTTATCTGCCTGAACGCCTCCGGCGCCGGACCGGTTTTCAATGTTCTGGATTACGGCGCGCATCCGGATGGTTCAACCAACTCGACCGACGCATTCCGTTCCGCCATCCAGGCGGCAAAAGCCGCGGGCGGCGGAACGGTATTTGTCCCGGCTGGAAATTATGTCACCGGGCCGATTGAACTGGTGAGCGACCTGGTATTGCATCTTGATGCCGGGGCCACGTTGCGGTTCCCGGCGACTAAACTTCCGTTCGCGAAAGGCCGGCAGCAAGGCATCGAATGCCTCACGCCGGTTCCGCTGATAGGCGGACATGATTTGCATAACGTCACCATCACCGGCCGCGGCGTCCTCACCACCGACAATGCCGCGTGGCTCAAAATCATGCCCCGAACGAAAGCTTCGGAAGATGACCCGGGCTCGGCCAACGGCCCCAACTGGGAGCGTTTGTTGCAGGACCTCGAAGTGAAAACACCCGCGCCGGATGAAGATTACCAGAAGGCGGCCCCGGAACTCCGGTCTTCGTTCGTCCGCTTCATGGATAGCACGAATGTGCTCATCGAGGGCATTCATTTTGTCGGCTCATCCATGTGGACAGTTCACCTGTTGTACACGGACAATGCGGTCGTTCAAAACGTCATTATCGAAACCTATCCGGGCGTGCACACCGACGGCATCGCCGTTAATTCCAGCCGCAATGTGCGGATTGCCAATTGTTACATTGACACCGGCGACGACG
>DATNHI010000094.1:0-2442 GCA_035605035.1 Verrucomicrobiia bacterium | reverse complement strand
TGGCGACAAACTCCAAGCGGAGCTTCGATGAACGTTTAGTCAAGGCCGGCATGTCGCTATGCTGCCGCAGACCCGTCTAAAATCCACCCTCAATACTTCACCCGCCCATGCTGCAATCGTTCAGTTCGCTAAGGATTGGGGTGATTCATTCGAAATTCATTTCGCAAAAGCAATTCAGCTTTCACAGGTTTAGACAATTGATTTCCTTCACATTTGCGGCGATGATGTTTGGCGGTTAAATTGAAATGTTATGAATTCGAATGAGCCAAAAATTCTGACGCGCGAGGTGGAAGCGTCGGTCGTCCCCGTCGGCACCAAGGTCACACTCCAGAAAGGCGAGACTGCGTATATCACCCAATCGCTCGGCGGCAGCTACACGGTCGTCGTCAATGGCAACATGTTCCGCATTGAGGACAAGGATGCCGACGCGCTCGGCCTTGAAGTCCAGGCCAAATCCGCTGCGGCCGCGACCGGCCCGGTTACGCAGGAGGGACTCGAAAAACAGGTCTGGGAAGCGCTGAAGTCGTGTTACGACCCGGAAATCCCTGTCAACATCGTTGACCTCGGCCTGATTTACGATTGTCACCTCACGCCCGCCGGCGAAAACAGTTTCAAGGCCGACGTGAAAATGACCCTGACCGCGCCCGGCTGCGGCATGGGTCCGACCCTCGCCCAGGACGTGCAAAACAAGCTGCTTTCGCTCGAACCGATCGACGAAGCCAACGTCGAACTGGTCTGGGATCCGCCGTGGAACCAAGGCATGATGACCGAGGCCGCCAAATTGCAGCTTGGCCTCATGTAGCAGCCGACGTGAGGAGCCTCCAACTGAAACCCGAAATCCGAATGTCGAAATCCGAACGAAGCCCGAACGTCGAAATCCGAACCGTCCTTCGCTCTGAACACATTCGGACTTCGGGATTTGGAATTCTTTCGGCCTTCGGATTTCGGATTTCGGATTTCAGGCGCGCATTTTAATGAGTACAAAATCCCCAGATTGGTCCGCCTTGCGCGCCGACTTTCCCATCCTCGACCAGCAGGTCCATGGCAAACCACTGATCTATTTTGACAATGCCGCCACTTCACAGAAACCGCACTCGGTAATCAACGCGTTGGTGCATTATTACGAACACGACAATGCTAACGTCCATCGCGGCATCCACGAACTGAGCAATCGCGCCACGTCGGCTTACGAAGCCGCGCGGGCGCGCGCGGCCAAATTCATCAATGCCAAGAGCGCCGAGGAAATCGTCTTTACCCGCGGCACGACCGAAGGCATCAACCTCGTCGCCAGTTCCTGGGGCGCGAAAAACCTCAAGTCCGGCGACGTGATTCTGCTCACGGAGATGGAACATCACAGCAACCTCGTTCCGTGGCAATTGCTCGCCCAACGCACCGGCGCGAGGCTCGCCTACGTGCCCATCACCGGCGACGAAGGTCTGCTCGACTTGTCCAAGCTCGGCGCGCTGCTCACGAAGCAAGTGAAGATCTTTTCGATGGTCCACATCTCGAATTCGCTCGGCACGGTCAATCCGGTCGCCGATCTTTGCGCCCGGGCACGCAAGCTGGGCATCACCACGCTCGTGGACGCCGCGCAAAGCGCCGGCCACATGCCGGTGGACGTGCAGCAGATCGGCTGCGATTTTCTCGTGTTCTCCGGCCACAAAATCTGCGGACCGACTGGCATCGGCGTTTTGTACGGGCGCCAGGAGTTGCTTGATGCTATGCCGCCGTATCAAGGCGGCGGCGAAATGATTTTGTCGGTGGAATATCAAAAGACCGAGTTCAAGAAAGCGCCGCACCGGTTCGAGGCCGGCACTCCGGACATCTCCGGCCCCATCGGTTTGCACGCGGCGATGAATTACCTCGACTCGATCGGTCGGAAAAACATCTGGAAGCACGACCAGGAACTCGCGAATTACGCTTACGCGGAACTCGCCGCACTGAAAAACATCCGCCTGTTCGGCCCGAAAACCGGACGTGCCGGGCTGGTGAGTTTTCTACTGAAGGACGTTCACGCCCACGACGTGGTGACGCTGGCGGACCAAGCGGGCGTGGCGTTGCGCGGCGGGCATCATTGCACCCAACCGCTCATGCACCGGCTGGGCGTCGAGTCCACCGCCCGCGCCAGTTTTTATTTTTACAACACTAAAGCCGAAGTGGACCGGTTTGTGGAAGTGGTGAAGGAAATTCAGAAATTTTTCGGGCAATGATTTGTGGCCGCTGCGTCGAGGTGGTGAAATAAGCGTCTTACGACTCAACGATTTGAATTTGGCGATAGCTGATAGGGATAGATAAATCTCGCTTAAAGCTTTTTCTATTTAGATAGACGCATAATGAGCATGGCGAAAGAAACCTCGGCAATGTTGAGCCGAGAAGGAGTTGAGGGCCGTTGCCAAGGCTGAATGCAGATCCTCCAAGGTTCTGGCCGCTGCCTGGCGCAGA
>DATNHI010000093.1:0-7788 GCA_035605035.1 Verrucomicrobiia bacterium | reverse complement strand
AATGGTTGAGCGTGTGAAAAAGCGCAGCAAACGTGCCCAGTCCCCCCAGCCCCACGCCGAGTGTGATGATGCCGATGTGCTCGACGCTGTGATAAGCCAGCAGACGCTTGAGGTCGTGTTGAAACACAATGAACGCCGCCGCCACCAGGATCGAAAAAAGGCCGAACCCGATCAATAGGCGCAATCCCCAGCCGGTGTTTCCCGTGCCCGCCTCGACGATCGGCACGTAACGCATCACACAATACAACGCCGTGTTCAGCATGAATCCGGAAAACAGCGCCGAGACGGGCGCGGGCGCCTGACTGTGGGCGTCCGGCAGCCAGTTGTGCATCGGGGCCAGACCGGCCTTTGTACCGTAACCGATCAGCAGGAAGATGAAAGCGGCCTTAAGCCAAACCGGGTCCAAATGTGCGGCATGCGCATGCAACCGCGTCCAGAGCAGGACATCCGGCGTGGGCATGCCCAGACCGCGCGTTGAGGCGCCAATCAGCAATGTCCCCATGAAGGCGAACGCCACACCGACCGAGCAGATCAAAATATATTTCCACATCGCCTCCAGCGATTCACGCGTCACATGCACACAAATCAGAAATCCCGTCAGCAGCGTCGTGGCTTCAATCCCCACCCACATGATGCCGAGATTATTTGAGACGAACACCAGCGTCATCGCCGCCAGGGCGCCGCACCACAAGCTGGCGAATTGCCGCGCCTGTTTCAGCGTCAACCGGTCTTCCCGCAATTCCACCCCGAAATAAACCGCGGCGTAGGCCGAGCACAATCCGTAAATCAGCAGCATGACGCCAAGGTTGTAGGCCGACAGGGCGTCCAGATACAACCACTCCGCGCCGGCCGACACCGGGCCGGACACCAGGACCTCTCCCGCCACATACCATCCCAGAGCCACGGTGATGCCGACCCCAATGCACAAAGCGCACAGGACCGTCCGCGCCGAACGCAGCCGGAGCACCAGGCCGCCCGTCACCGCCGGAACCAGAACCAGAAACCAGAGTAATGCTTCGTGTCTCATCAACCGTCAGCCTTTCAAGCGATCCAGCCGGTCGGTTTCAATGTGGTCGAATTCGCGGTTGATGTGGTAAACCGCAATTCCCATCACAAACACGGCTACAAACACGTCGAGTAAAACTCCCAGCTCCACCAGAAACGGCGTTTCGGCCACGATCCCGACGCCGAACGTGTAGATGCCGTTCTCCAACACGAGAAAACCCAGCACCTGGTTGAGCGCGCGTTTGCGGGCGACAATCAGAAACAGTCCGGCGAAAATGGAAAAGAGCGCCACCGGCGCCAGCCACGGCGACGCGATGTTTTCCGGCATCGTCAGCCGTGAGCACATCCAGAACGACACGCCCAACGCCAGCACGCCCGCGACGAGCGACGCGACATAGCCGACGTAGGGCTCGATTTCCCGCGCTACTTCTGCTTCCCGCACCGCGCGAAAGAGCAGCCTCGGAAACACGATGCCCTTCAGGGCAATGGTCCCCGCCGCTAACAGAGCGAAATGCAACGATAATTCGTGCCAGTGCGCCAGAATCGGCAGCAGCCCGAGCACCATGCCTTGCGCCGCCACCACTCGAATCGAGGCGCCGAGCCGGCTGGAGCCGAGCAACTTCAGGTTCGTCAGCACCACAAGCACCAGAATGAGGTTGGTCGTCATGAAGCGTTGTGAATTTTCAAAGTCAGTTCCAACAGAAACGCCAGCGCCGCCAGCGCCCCCGCGCCGACCAGCAATTGCGGCACGACGACCAACCGCAGCCGCGCCATGATGGATTCAATCACACCCACAATCACGGCGACGACGAACATGCCACCGGTTGCCAGCAACAGGTCCAGCCATACACTGTTCGTGGCCGGCATCACCATCCCGACAATCAGCGCGGCAAACAGCCACAACTTGAGCGCCGCGCTATAAAGAATGAACGCGAAGTCCGGCCCGCCGTGGTCAAGCACCATCACCTCGTGAACCATCGTCAATTCGAGATGAGTGTTCGGGTCGTCCACCGGAATGCGCGCGTTTTCGGCCAGCAACACAATCATCAGCGCGATGATTACCAGCGCCAATACCGGACCGGATTCCAACCAATGAGCGCCTGAGGCGAGACCGAACATCGTCGTGAGCGAAAGCTGTCCGGCCTGCCGCGCCAGCGTCACGAGCGCGACAAACAGGGCCGGCTCGGCGAGCGCGGAAAAGAAAACTTCCCGGCTCGCACCCATGCCTTCAAAACTTGACCCGGTGTCCAGCGCCGCGACGACTGTGAAGAATCGCATCAATGCCAGCAACCCGGCGAAGAGGAGAAAATCACCCGGGAACGCGACGAGCGCCGGAAAATTTCCGAGCGGCATCAGCGTCGCCGCCACCACGGCTGCGGCCAGCCCGATCATCGGCCCGGCGCGGAAAACCCAGCTCGTCGTCCGGCTATAGACCGCGCCCTTTTGCAGCAACTTCCACAAATCGAAGTAAGTTTGCAGCAGCGGCTGACCGCGCCGCCCCGCGAAAATTGCTTTGGTGCGGTTGATGACGCCGAAGAGCAGCGGCGACAACACGAGCGCCAGCAGCAGCG
This sequence comes from Verrucomicrobiia bacterium, assembly GCA_035605035.1. Classification (GTDB taxonomy): domain Bacteria; phylum Verrucomicrobiota; class Verrucomicrobiia; order Limisphaerales; family UBA11358; genus UBA11358. The sequence goes on along the minus strand of DATNHI010000093.1, from coordinate 5,212 downwards.
GGAGAAAGGAAAAAGCGCTCATCCTGAAAAACCAGATTGAACCACGGATGCACACGGATGCACACGGATGGAATGCAAAACCACCGGTGGTAAGGCAGGGCGCGTCACTCCGTGCGCGCCGCCATTGGCGACTGGGCGACCGGCGGGCAGAGGACTGCCCGCCCCACCAAAAAATCCGTGTCCATCCGCGTTTATCCGTGGTAGATGCTCTTGAGTTTCAGTATCCGCGTTCATGGCTCAACGTAATTCCCAGACCAGCAGCACGATCAATGTCACGGCGATGTAAAGCACATAGAGCTGGACTTTGCCGTGCTGCAACCAGTGCGCCTGCGACAACCATCCATTGACGCGCTCGAACATCGGCCGATACATTTCCTCGCGCGTGAAGTCGGGCGTCTCGGTTTTCAACGCTGCTTCGACCGGGAAAAAGCCCTTTGGTCGCACGACCTTCTTCTTCGTGCCCAGCAATGGCCGGAACAAGTCTGTCAGCGGCTGGGCGAATGAAGAGGCGGTATATTGCATCCGCGCCGTCGGTCGCGCGTAACCACAACCCCAGGTCACGCCGGTTTCCACATGCCGGCCCGCCAGCAAACCGCGGCGCAACAAAATCAACGCAGCCGTCACCAACACAAATGTCAGCGCCCCAATCACCACGAATGTCAGCGTGTTTGTCGCGGCTGCAAGGTTTAGACTGACAATTTCAGGACGCAGTCCCGTCACGTCTGCCAAAACCGGCTGCAATGTTCCGACTACAATTGGGGCCAGCAAACCGATGAGCACGCATCCGGCCGCCAACGCCAGCATGGGCAATCGCATGGCCCAGCCCGTCTCGTGCGCGTGCGACCCGTGTTCGCTGCGGGGCTCGCCAAGAAACACGATGCCGAACGCCTTGGTGAAACACGCCGCCGCCAACCCGCCAATGAGCGCCAGCCCGGCAATCACCGCGAGCAATGGCACGGCCACCGGCCCGTCGGTTGAAATACCACCCTTGAAAGCGCCCAGGAAAATCAGAAATTCGCTCACAAAACCGTTCAGCGGCGGCAGGCCGGAAATGGCGGCCGCCCCGATAAGAAAAACTGCCGCCGTCCATGGCATCCGTTTGAGCAGTCCACCCAGGTGATCAATTTCAAGTGTTTTGGCGCCGTCCAAAACTGCGCCTGCGCCGAGAAACAGCAATCCCTTGAATAGGGCGTGATTGACCACGTGGAGCAGCGCGCCACCGAATCCGAGCACGATGAGCACTGGCAAACCCTTGTTCATGCCCAACAAACCAACACCCAGTCCCAGCGCGATGATGCCGATGTTTTCGACGCTGTGATACGCCAGTAATCGCTTCAGGTCATGCTGGGCCAGCGCAAACAACACGCCCAGCACGCCCGAAGTCACCCCGATGGCGATGAGTCCCCACCCCCACCACAATGGCGGCCAGCCGGTCTTAACCTCAGCCAAGGCCGGCACGTGTAGAAATGTGAAGGCGCGCAGCAACCCGTAAATTCCCGTCTTGATCATCACGCCCGACATCAGCGCCGAGACGTGGCTCGGCGCGGCGGGATGCGCCTCCGGCAGCCAGACGTGCAGCGGCATGAAACCAGCCTTGGTGCCGAATCCGACGACCGCCAGCAGAAACAGAACGCTGGCCAAGCCCTGCGTATGAATTCCCTGATTCGCCCAAACATCAAAATCCATGGAACCGGTTTCGCGCGCGAGCAACAGGAAGAACGCCAGCAAAAAGGCCGTACCCAAATGCGTTGCCACAAAATAAATCCAGCCCGCCTCCCGCACGGATTCACGTTCGTGCTCGAATGTCACCAGGAAAAACGACGCCAGCGCCATCAATTCCCACGCCACCAGGAACAGCACGGCATTCCGCGCCAGCAGGACAAGCACCATCCCCAGCACCAGCAAACAATAGAAAAACCAGATTGGACCCAGTGAACGCTTTCCCTGCCAGGAACGCAAATATCCGACGCCATAAATCGCCGACAGCGCCGACAAGACGAGTGTCGGAATTAGAAACCATGCCGAAAGCGGATCCAACTCGATGAAGAATTCGCCGAACGGCATTGACCACGGCAAATGCAGTTGTTCAACCGGGCCGCCCAGCAACACTTGAATCGCCGGGATGCAGCCCACAATTGCCGCCACGACAACCGGGAACGCCCCGAGCCAGGAAAAAGTCAGGCTTGGACGGTTCATCAGCAATAACGCAACTACCGCGCCGTAGAGCAGCACGGCCATCGCTGATAACATCAACGTCACGCAACAGCCTCCTTCTTGGCAGTCGCGGCTGAAGCGCGTAAGTTGTTGCTGATGGTTCTGGCCGCAGCCAGAATTTCATCGTGTCCCGCCTGCCGAACGATGAGTGACTTGAAATCGGGATTCCGCAAGGCGAACGCTAGACGCGACAGCAGATGCAAATGTGCTTTGACCGTCGGGCTGATGAGCGTGAACAAGGTGTGAACCGGCTGGCCATCCAATGCCCCGAAATCCACCGGCGCTTCCAGAAAACACAGCGTTACCACCGGTTGTGGAACGTGCAGCACGATGGGATTCCGCACGTGCGGAATGGCAATGCCATCGCCGATGGCGGTGGACTCCAAGGCCTCGCGCGCCAGCAAGACCTGTAGCAGAAACTCGCGGTCCACCATGTCCGGCAACCGCAGCACCTCGACCACGCTGCGAAGAACGGCTGCCTTGTTCCTGCCGGCCAGACGATAAAAAATTCCCCCCACCTCCAAGGCGTCGGACAATTCGGGCAGCGGCGTCGAGCCGTTCTCCGGTTCCTCAAAAATCCGTGGTGAAACGTTGATGCGATTGGCTGTTGCCCATTCCAACAACTCGGCACGGTTGAAGCGGTATTGTCCACTCAACCGGTACCCGGGCAATTTCCGCTCATCGACCCAGCGATAAACCGTCTTTTCAGATATATTGAGAAGGCCGGCTACGTCTTTGACTGTCAATTGCATCTGTTCGCGATGTCCAGCCTGCGAAATACACTTTGGACATCTTTGGACATTTTGCAAACGGTGCCCATCAATGTCAAGGCAACAACATCTGCCACGAATTTAATGAATTGGAAAGACTCCGTGTCGGCGTCTCAGCAACTTGGTTGCGAACAGCATTTTCAAGGCGAGCGGAGGTGGTAGAAGCGGCTGGGATAATTCGTCCACAGCGGATCACTGAAATAGGACGTGCCATTGGTACCAATGAACGTGTTGAGCGTGTTGGTGCTAATCGGTGTCCAGGCGGGATCGGAAATATTTGTGCAGGCTTCCACCACAATGACCAGATTACTGGTGCCGGTGATGTTGAATCCAAACCGATTTGTCCGCACGCCGAAGCTGCCGTCGCTGGTCTGTGCCTGCGGATTCCAGAGCACTGTTGGACAGCCGCCAAACGTCGTGCCCCAGCCTGTGGTGCCCGGCAAGTAGTAAACCGTCGTCGGAGGTGGTGGCTCATAAATCGGGGGAAAAATGGACCAATGAAAAAAAACACTGGAATCAGCATTGGGGGCATTTCCCTGAAAATACACGCTTTTCAATTTGTCACAGAAAGCAAACGCACCGCTGCCGATGCTGGTGACACTGTTTGGGATCGTAAGACTGGTCAAACTGTAGCAGGAGGCAAACGCATAGTTTCCGATGGTCGTGACATTGGCGCCCATGATGATATTGGTCAGGCCGAGGCCGCCAGGGTTATCGAACGCTCCGCTGGCGATGGTGGTGACGGGCAGGCCATTGATCACATCGGGGATGGTTATTGAGCCATCGAAACCGTTGTATCCATTGATCGTGATCGAGTTGCTCGTGGGCGTGCAAACATAGGGCGGAACCCAAAGATAAGCCGGAAGCCCGTCAAAGGTTGCGCCCCATCCAGTGGTTCCCGGCAAATAATAGACAGCTTCAGCGTTGGGGTTATAGAAGTTGTTGCCAAAAATTGGGAAGACCCGGATGACAACGAAACCAGGTGATGTGGCAGATGATGTGATGCCGGGGGCATTCCCTGCGAAAAAGATTCCGGCATTTAAGCAGCCGACGAAAGTGGAGTTTCCAACATTGGTGACGCTGTTCGGAATGGTGATGCTGGTCAGATTGGAGCAGCCAGAAAACCCAGTGCTTCCTATGCTGGTGATGCCGTTGGAAACGGTATAGTTTCCGCCGATACCTCCCGGAAATTGAATGAGCGTGGTTTGCGGCTTGTCGAACAAAATTCCATTGATACTGCTATAAATCATATTTTGCCCGTCCACCGCCATCGCGGTCAAACTCCCACAGTCGGCAAACGCGGCCGTCCCGATGTTGGTAACACTGTTTGGAATGGCAACGCTCGTCAGACTGGCGCAATTCTGGAACGCTTCGGCCCCGATGCTGCTAACGCGGTCGGGGACGGCATAGCTTCCGACGAAGCCGCCCGGAGCTTCGAGGAGTGTGGTTTGGGGTTTGTCGAATAAAATTCCGTTGGTGCTGCTATAAAAGAGATTTTGTTCGTCCACCGTAATGGCGTTCAAGCGGCCGCAGTTGGCAACCATCTCGATGGGGCCATTTGAAAGCGGCGCCCCAATTCCGATCCTCACGATTCCCGAGCTGTTGGCAACAATATTGGTAACACGGCTTGGGATTGTAATGCCGGTCAAACTGGAGCAGAAAGCGAAAGCGTCTCTGCCGATGGTGGTGACGCCGGTGCCGATACTGACATTGGTCAGGCCGCCACAGTAATAGAACGCCTCGTTGCCGATGTTGGCAACACTGTCCGGAATGGTAATGCTGGTCAAACCGGAGCAGGAAGCGAATGCATAGTCTCCGATGCTCGTGACGTTGGTGCCCGTCGCGATGTTGGTCAGGCTACCGCAATAATAGAACGCTTCGCTGCCAATGTTGGCAACACTGTTCGGAATCGTAATGCTGGTCAAACCGGAGCAGAAATCGAACGCGTAGTCTCCGATGCTCATGACGTTGGTGCCTATCGTGATGTTGGTCAGGCTGCCGCAGTAATAGAACGCCTGGCTGCCGATGTTGGTCACGCTGTCGGGTATCGTGATGTCAGTCAAATTGGTGCAGTATGAGAACGCCTCGCCTCCGATGCTGGTTGTCAGTTTGCGGGCAAAGTCACCCACCAATTTGCGGGTTAAAATCACCCATCCTTTGAGACGTAACGTCACCCCAGGTGTTCGCGGAATGCGGGCACAATGGGGCGATGAACGAACTCAAAGTGA
>DATNHI010000092.1:0-9079 GCA_035605035.1 Verrucomicrobiia bacterium | reverse complement strand
CGCTGCAAATCGGTTCGCAGGGACAGCTTCAGGAATGGCTGCAGGATTGGGATTACGCGCCCGGTCAAGATGTCCATCATCGTCATGTGTCGCACCTTTACGGACTTTATCCGAGCTGGCAGATCAATGTTTATGACACGCCGAAACTTGCGGCGGCGGCGAAGAAATCGCTGGAGGTTCGCGGCGATGAATCCACCGGCTGGGCGACGGCCTGGCGCATCAACCTTTGGGCGCGCCTGCATGATGGCGACCACGCCTACCGGATTCTGGAATTCCTGTTGAGTCCGGGGCGCACCGCTCCGGATATGTTCGACCTTCATCCGCCGTTCCAGATTGACGGCAACTTCGGCGGTGCGTCCGGCATTGAGGAAATGCTGCTGCAAAGCCGGCCACTGGCAGCCGAAGGCGCCGCGCAAAAATTTGAAATCGAACTGTTGCCGGCACTGCCGGCTGCGTGGCCGAATGGCAGCGTCACCGGCCTGCGAGTGCGGGGCGGTTTCGAGGTTGACCTGGCCTGGAGCGGTGGAAAGTTGGCCAATGTCAAAATCAAATCGGACGGGGGTCGCAAGGCGACTATTCGATATGGCGACCGCACCGCAGAAACTCAACTGAAGCCCGGCGAGGCAGTTCAACTCGATGCCGAACTTCAACCCGCGGCAAAATCATCGTAGCACTGTGCGCGCGAATGAAAATTGCAGCAGCAAGGTGGTTCATTCGGGCCTTTCCAACAATGCTCATCTTTCGATCCGAAAGCCGGGTCCAAGCCGCGGAGTTGGAAGATTCCTGCTACTCTGGTTTCTCATTTCTGTTTGTTCGACGTTTGCTCTGCCCGCTGCCGATCTACGACAAACCACTAATTTCAACCGCGAATGGAAATTCCAACTCGGCGATGTCCCCGGCGCGCTCGACACCAAGTTTGATGATACGAACTGGTCTGACGCCAATCTGCCGCACTCGTTCTCGACGCCGGATTTCGCGGCGGACGGATTTTACGTCGGTTACGGCTGGTATCGGAAACATTTCGACGTGCCGGCGGCGTGGTCGGGCAGGCGCGTCAACTTGGAATTCGACGGCGTGTTTCAAGTCGCGGAAATTTTCGTGAACGGCCGGCGCGTCGGCGAACACAAAGGCGGCTACACCGGTTTCAACTTCGACATGACCGATGCGGTGAAGACCGGCGACAACGTCGTGGCGGTTCGCGTGAACAACATTTGGGATCCCCGCCTGGCGCCGCGCGCTGGCGAGCACGTTTTTTCCGGCGGCATTTATCGCGACGTGTGGCTCGTCGTGACCGCGCCGGTGCACGTCGCGTGGTATGGCACATTTGTCACCACGCCGCAGGTTTCAAAGAAGTCCGGCACGGTGAACGTGAAGACCGAAGTGGTGAATGACTCCGGCGCGGCGAAATCGGTCACCGTGAAAACAAGTGTGGTGGACGCGAAGGGAAAAACCGTCGCGCAAATGGAATCCACGCAGACCCTCGCGGCGAATGCGACCAATGTTTTTGACCAAACCAGCGCGCCGGTTGCCCATCCAAAACTCTGGTCGCCGGAACATCCAAACAGGTATTCGGTGAAAACCCTCGTGCTGGACGGCGGCGAGCCGGTGGACGATTACACGTCGCCCCTCGGCTTCCGCTGGTTCAAGTTCACCGCCGACCAGGGATTTTTCCTGAACGGCGAGCATTATTATTTCAAAGGCGCGAATGTTCATCAGGATCACGCCGGCTGGGGCGACGCGGTGGCCGACAGCGGGTTTTACCGCGACGTGCAGTTGATGAAGAGCGCCGGGTTCGATTTCATTCGCGGCTCGCACTATCCGCACGCACCGGCGTTTGCCGCCGCGTGCGACGAGATTGGAATGTTGTTTTGGTCGGAAAATTGTTTCTGGGGCACCACCGGCTTCAGGAGCCCGTGGGCTTCGAGCGCGTATCCGACGAACCCGGCGGACGACGCCGATTTTGAAGCGAGCGTGAAAGCCAGCCTGCGCGACATGATCCGCATCAACCGCAATCACCCCAGCATTATCGTCTGGAGCATGGACAATGAGGTCTTCTTCAGCAGCGGCTCGGTGATGCCGAAGGTGCGAAACTTCTTGCGTGAACTTGTCACCTATTCGCACGAACTCGATCCAACGCGGCCGGCGGGCATCGGCGGCTGTCAGCGCGGCAACATTGACAAACTCGGCGACGTGGCGGGCTACAACGGCGACGGCGCGCGGCTGTTTGTGAATCCGGGAATTCCCAGCGTCGTCACCGAATACGGTTCGACCATTTCGGATCGTCCCGGCAAATATGAGCCCGGCTGGGGCGATTTGCCGAGCACGCCCGGGGCGGAGAAAAGCGCAAACGGTTCCTGGCGTATTCCGTGGCGCAGCGGCGAAGCGATTTGGTGCGGCTTCGACCACGGCAGCCTCGCCGGCCGGCGCTTCGGCGCGATGGGCATTGTGGATTACTTCCGGCTGCCGAAGCGCTCATGGTATTGGTATCGCAACACGTATTTGCATGTCCCGCCGCCGGCCTGGCCAAGCAACGGCAATCCCGCCGCACTAAAACTCACGGCGGACAAAACGACGCTGAATTCCGTGGACGGCACGGACGACGCGCAAATCGTCGTCACCGTGGTGGACAAAGACGGCAAACCCATCAGCAACTGTCCCACCGTGACCCTCGCCATCGAATCCGGCCCCGGCGAATTTCCGACGGGTTCCAGCATCACCTTCGCGCCGGACTCGGACATCACGATTCGTGACGGCATGGCGGCAATTGAGTTTCGTTCCTATTGCGCGGGCAAAACGGTAATTCGCGCGACTTCACCCGACCTGAAAGACGCGACGATTCAAATCATTTCGCATGGTGAACCAAAATTCATCCCCGGCAAAACGCCGTCCGTGAAACCGCGTCCTTATGTGCGCTTCACCGGGACCCCGACGACCGGTTCACTCCTCACTTTGGGCAGGAACAATCCGACGCGCGCCAGCAGCGAAGCGCCCGGCCACAGCGCACGTTTCGCCAACGACGGGAATTCTGCGACATTCTGGCAGGCCGACGCCGGTGACACCAACGCGTGGTTCCAAGTGGATTTGGAACGCATCGTGACCGTCAGCAAAACCAGGCTGACGTTCCCGCGCCCGGGCAACTGGCGCTACAAGATTGAGATTTCGGCCGACGGCGAAACGAACTGGAAGTTGCTCGTTGACCAAACGCACACGGCAATCAGCAGCACAGACCGCGCGGACGTCGTACCAGGAGGTTCCCTTCCCGGACGGTTCGTGCGAGCGACGATCGTCGGACCTCCGATTGGACAATCTGCCGCGCTGGCGGAACTGGAAGTTTTTGGAACACAGGTTGCGCCATGATTCCCCATTGCTCCGCCTTTTTACGAGCTTTCGGGGAGGCACCAGTCTTCTTGAACATGAAAAAAAATGTGAAAACGCTGGCCGTTCTTCTGGCACTGGGAACATTGGCCGTCGTTGCCAGAACCCAGCGCCAGTGCAAAAGATTCTCATCCGGAGGTCAATTATGAAGTTAAGAACAGTTGCCGTAATTCAGACAATGCTCATGTTGGTCGCCAGAGTCCGTGGCGACGACAGCAATCGCGTCATTCAGGCTGATCTCACCCAGGTCAAAGGCCCCAGTTCCATGGTCTGGCAGGATTGTGTCGGCGCGGGGCGGGTGGGAGAGGGTTTGCGCGCCGGCTGGCGGGAACAACTCGAAGATTGCCGCCGTGAAATCGGATTCAAATACATCCGGATGCACGGGCTGTTGCACGATGAATTGGGGGTTTATTCTGAGGATGCCGCGGGCAACCCACGCTACAACTGGCAATATATTGACGACGTTTACGATTTCCTGTTGAGCATCGGCATGAAGCCGTTCGTCGAAATAAGTTTCATGCCCAACGCCTTGGCCTCGGGGAACCGCACCATCTTCTTTTGGAAAGCCAACGTCTCGGCACCCAAGGACTACGCCAAATGGGACGCCTTGATCACAGCTCTCGTGAAACACTGGACCGACCGCTACGGCGTTGATGAAGTCAAAAAGTGGCGTTTCGAAATCTGGAACGAGCCCCAGCTTAGCATTTTCTTCCAGCCGCCGCCGGGCAAGCCAGCCCGTGATGCCTACTTGGAGCTCTACGAGCACACCGCCAAGGACGTGTGCTCCGTGAATCCCGACTATATTGTTGGCGGTCCCGCCGGCCCTGGTTGGTTCAGGGAACTCATCAACGATGCCACCCAAAAGAACCTTCCGCTCGATTTCATCAGCTTCCATCCCTACGGCCTGGCCGGCGGCCCGACCGGCCTGGATGAAACCGGCGAAAGCCTCCTCTACCTCAGCAGTGACCTCAACGCTGTTGCCCGAGGCGCCAACCGCCCGATCCCGACCATCAGAAACTCCGCCAAGACCAACCTCCCCATCTACATCACAGAGTGGAGTTCCTCCTACTCTTCTCGCGACCCCATCCACGACACCTATTTCGAGGCCCCTTATATCCTCCAGCAGCTCCGCAACACTGAAGCCATGAGCTCCATGAGCTACTGGACCTTCACCGACGTCTTCGAGGAAAACGGCCCCGGCTGGCGTCCCTTCCACGGCGGGTTCGGCCTCATCAACTACCAAGGCATCAAAAAATCCGCCTACTGGGCTTACTGGTGCCTCGCCCAGCTCGGCCCCACCGAAATCAAGAGTTCCGACGCGCAGTCTTACATCTGCACCGGTGGCAAGGGCGGCTATCAGGTCCTCTTCTGGAATCTCACTGATCCTATCCAGGGCCGCGTCAACGGCCAGCCCAGCGACCAGGCGTTCTTCACCAAGCCGCTGGTCGCCAAAGAAATTGCTCCGGTCAACGTCAAGCTCACCAACATTCCCGCGGGCAAATACAAGCTCGACACCTACCGCATCGGCTACAAACTTAACGATCCGTATTCCGAGTTCATCGAAATGGGGCGGCCCATGGATCTCAGTCGCCAGGATGTGGCGAAACTGAAGGCGCTGTCCTCCGGGAAACCGGATTCAGAATCGAGTGTGACCGTCAATGGTGAGTATTCCTCAACGCTTCCGATGCTCGAAAACAGCGTCTATCTACTGACGTTTACACCCGAGGCAAAGGACAAATAACAAAAGGTCTTCGACATCATGAAAGAACATCTGCCATCGCTGCTTCGTTTCCCAACCGTGCTCCTGGTGTTGGCAATCTGGGACACCCCAGTTCAGGCCCAAGGCCATTACAAGAGTTTCATCGTCTCCACGTATGCGACCGAGGGAACGGTGCGTAGCCTCATGGACGGCGATCTTGACCCCGCCGAGTCCTGGTCCAACCTGACGCGTAACCTCAAGATCGACAAAATCTACATCGAGGTCATGCGTAATCACACGCTCGTGGACGAGGCTGACCTTGAAAAACTCAAAAAGTTCTACCAGGACCAGGGTGCGCAGGTCTGCGGCGGCTTGGCTTTCAGCGTCAGTGAAGCCAACGGCTATCAGGGTTTCGATTACGCCGACCCGGAAAACCGCGCATTCGCCAAAAAAGCCGTGGAACTGGCCGCCCGCCATTTCGACGAGATCCTGCTCGACGATTACTTCTTCTTCGACCGCAAGACGGATTACGACATCAAGGCCAAAGGCAAGAAATCCTGGACACAATACCGCTTGAAAACCATGCGCGAAGTCGCGGGGGACCTCATTGTCAAACCGGCCAAAGCAGTCAATCCCAAATGCAAGGTCATCATCAAAATGGCCAATTGGTATGACCAATACGCCGGCATGGGCAACGACACGGAAAAGGTCCCGCTCATCGCCGACGGCATGTTCTCAGGCACAGAATCCCGTCTTTGGGTCGGACAGGAACAGCACCTCCAACCCTATTTGAGCTACGACATCATGCGATTCATGGACAACCTCAAACCCGGCGTCAATCAGGGCGGCTGGGTGGACCAAGGCGGCGCCTTCCCGATTGACCGCTACTCCGAAGAGCTTCTGGATACCGTCTTCGCGCGCTGCCCCGAAATGTGCTGCTTCAACTACTCTGGCATGCTTTTCACCATCAGGTTCGGCACCAATCGCGCGTGGGCCGATCAACCCACCAGCCTCAACCTCGCCGAAGTCCAGAAAACCATTCCTCCCGATGAAAGTCCCGCTTTCGCCGATATCGCCGCCTACACCCTCGGCCAGGTGGACAAAGTGTTGATTCAAGTCGGCAAGCCCGTCGGGATAAAGACCTATACGCCGTATCACGCCACCGGCGAAGAATTTCTCCACGATTACCTGGGCATGATTGGTCTGCCGATGGACATCCTGCCGCATTTCCCGACCAATGCCGACGTGGTGTTGCTGACCGAACAGGCCAAGTTTGATCCAGACATCATTCACAAAATTAAAGACCAGCTTGAAGCGGGCAAATCAGTTTGTGTCACCTCTGGTTTCCTGCGCGCCATGAAAGGCAAAGGCATTGAAGACATCTGCGAACTCGAAATCACCGGCGCCACCGTGCCCGTGAGGCAGTTTTCCTTTGCCGGTGGGCCGGGCGCGCCATTTCGAGGCCGCCGCTTTGGACGCGGTGCCGGCGCGTCACCAACCAACGCCCTGTCGGCCCCCGTCCCGTTCGAAGCCTCGCGCGACATCCTTATTCCCGAAATCAAGTATTTCAACATCCTGACCCATGACGCGTGGGGCGACGCTTTGGGGATTTCCCCCGGTGGCACAACGTATCCCATCCTCCTCTCCTGCGATTACTCCAAGGGCAAATTCGATGTCCTGACCATCCCCAACGATCCCGCAGACCTTTATGCCCTCCCGCCCGCGGTGCTCTCCGTGATTCGCGCCGCGCTGGGGTCTGCCGAGCCGATTCGCATTGATAGCGCGCCCGCTCAAGTCGCCTTGTTTCGTTATGACAACAACACATTTATTGTGCAGAATTATTTGCCGACGGCGGCGGAGGTGACGGTCTCGGTCGCCGGCAAAGTGGCGCAAATTCAGGACTTGCTTACCAGCAAGGTCATCACCCCCGCGCCGACAACCGCTCGCGGCTTTGGTGGTTTTGGTGGCGGCTTTGGCGGTCGCGGTCCGGTTGCCCCGCCGCCGCGCACCTCTTTCACGTTTACCGTGCTGCCACACTCGTATATGGCCTTCACCGCCAAATAAACTCAAGGATCAACATGTTCAAAATCACTCTTGCCACTGCCGCTTTTGTGTTTCTGACGTTCACGATCAATGCTGTTGACGCTCCCGATACCTCGACCTGGGTGCGGTTCTCCGCTTTCATCTACACCGGCAAGACCGCCATCACTCCCAAGGCCGGCGAATACCTCAATCCCATCATCGCCGGTTTCTATCCCGACCCGTCCATCTGCCGCGTCGGCGACGATTACTACCTCGTCAACTCCGCCTTCAATTATTTTTCGAGCATTCCCATCTGGCACTCGAAAGACCTTGTCCACTGGACGCAGATTGGCAACGTCATTGACCGCCCGTCGCAATTCGCCATGCGCGGCGGGCAGATTTCCGCCGGCACCTACGCGCCTTGCATCCGCCATCACGACGGCACCTTCTACGTGGTGAACACCTTCGTGGGCGGCATTGGCAACTACTACGTCACCGCCAAAGACCCCAAAGGGCCTTGGTCCGACCCTATCCCGCTCCGCAGCGTCGGCGGCATTGATCCTTCCTTCTTTTTCGACGACGACGGCAAATGCTACGTCGTCAACTGCGACGAACCGCCTCAGGGCCGGGCCGAATACAATGGCCAGCGGACCATCCGGCTCCAGGCAGTTGACCTCGAACAAAAGAAGGTCGTCGGCGAGCAAACCATCCTCGTCAACGGCGGCACCGACATCGCGCAACATCCTGTTTGGTGTGAAGGCCCTCATCTCTACAAAATCAATAAAAGCTATTACCTCATGTGCGCCCAAGGCGGCACCGGCCCCGCCCACTCCGAAGTTATATTCAAGTCCGACGCTCTTCGCGGGCCATACGTCCCCGGCCCGAACAACCCGATGATTACCGCCCGCGACCTTCCGGCGGAACGCCCAAACCCGGTCACCTGCACCGGCCACGCCGATTTCGTGCAAACGCAAAATGGCGAATGGTTCGCCGTCTTTCTCGGCTGCCAGCCTTATCAGGACGATTTCTATAACACCGGCCGCGAGACCTTCCTGCTCCCGGTCAAATGGGAGAATGGTTGGCCCACCATCCTGCCGCCGCACACGCCTGTTCCCTTGACCGTGAAGAAACCCAACCTCCCGGCCGGCAAGCCCGCCGCCGTGCCCACTACCGGCAACATCGCCTTTACCGACAATTTCGCCTTGGACACGCTGGCCTTCCGCTGGGTGGGTCTGCGAGCGCCAACCTCAAAATGGTATTTCACTTCCAAGAAGGCCAAGACCCTTTTCATGGAACCTCGCGCCGACCTCTTGTCCGGCCAGGGCAACCCGTCCTTCCTCGCCGTCCGCCAGCAGAACAACGACTTCACCTGCGCCGTCACGCTGACGGCCCAGCCCAAGACCGTCAACTGCACCGCCGGCCTGGCCGCCTTTCAAAACGAACGTCATTACTATGCCATCGGCGTCAAAATCGAGTCCGGCCGCCTTGCCGGAATTTCGCTGGAAAAGGCCGCCGGTGGTGGCGGCTTCGGTTTTCGCGGGTTCGGTGGCAGCGGAAGTCGCGGCGCACAGCCCAGCGTTCTGGCGTCGGAAAAACTCCCCGACAACGTCGCCTCGATCGAACTTAAAATCGAAGGCGCCGGTCCCGTCACCAAATGTTTCTACAAGAACGGCAGCGGCGGATTCAAGCAACTTGGCGGGGACTTTCAATCGTCCTTTCTCAGCACCGACACTGCCGGAGGCTTCCAAGGCGTGAGGCTGTGTGAAAAGTCGGTCATGAATTTGAACATCGCGCTTTGAGCGGCGTCTGACAAGCATGAATCATCGTGCCGGACTGGACCGGTCCCAAACCCTGCTGTTCCCCGAACGGCTGGAAGATTACATCGCGCCTGAAAACCCGGTGCGTTTCCTGGACGCCTTCGTCGGCTCGCTGGATTTGCACGCGCTGGGCTTCGGCAAGGCCCAGGTAGCCAACACCGGCCGG
>DATNHI010000091.1:0-5352 GCA_035605035.1 Verrucomicrobiia bacterium | reverse complement strand
AGGAAGCCATTGGCAGCATCGGCCAAAGTTACCGCTGGCGCCTGCGGATTCCGTTCGATGAATTTGACAGCGCGCGCAATTACCTGAGCAAGATGCAACGTTACCCGAAGGCTTATGATAACGTGAACTCGATTTCGCATCGCATGGATTTTGTGAAGGCGTGTCTGGACTTGTGGGAGCGTCGCGCGCCGTTCGGCATTTACAATGTGACCAACCCGGGTTTCGTCACGACGCGGCAGGTGATTGCCCTGATTCAAAAAATCCTGAAACCGGCGAAGCGATTCGAGTTTTGGGCGAACGACGAGGAATTTTACCGGGTGGCGGTCAAGACGCCCCGGTCGAATTGCGTGCTGGACGTTTCCAGGTTATTGTCCACGGGTGTGAAGTTGCGTCCGGTCGTGGAAGCGCTGGAAGACTCACTCAGAAACTGGAAACCGGAATGAGAATTTGCGATTTACGATTTACGATTTACGATTTGACTGCTGAGGACGCGCGTTGTTGTCAAATCGCCGTGTCAATCATCAATCATCAATCATAAATCAAAAATGAATTTACTGGTTACCGGCGGCGCGGGTTTCATCGGCTCAAACGTGGTCCATCACGTCATTGACCGGCCGGAGGTGACGCGGTTGGTGAACCTTGATTGCCTCACCTATGCCGGGCACCCGGAAAATCTCGAAAAGGTTTCGCGCCACCCCAAATATGCGTTTGAAAAGGTGGACTTGTGCGACAAAGCCGCCGTCCGGCGCGTCGTTGAGCAACACGGCATCACTCACGTCATGCACCTCGCGGCGGAATCGCACGTGGACCGCTCCATAACCGGGCCTGACGATTTCATTCACACCAACGTCGTCGGCACGTTCAATCTGCTCGAAGCCTGCCGCGCCCGGTGGTTGAGTTCAGAGTCCACAGTCAGCAGTCCACAATCAGCAGTCCGTTTCCATCATGTGTCCACGGATGAAGTTTATGGCTCGCTCGGCCCGACGGGGTTTTTCACGGAAAAGACGCCGTACGCGCCGAACTCGCCGTATTCGGCCAGCAAAGCCGCCAGCGACATGCTCGTGCGCGCGTATCATCACACCTACGGTCTGCCCGCCGTCATCACGAATTGCTCGAATAATTACGGTCCGTATCAATTCCCCGAAAAACTCATCCCGGTCGCCGTCCAAAGCATTCTGGCGCGCAAACCGGTGCCGGTTTATGGCGATGGCATGAATGTGCGCGACTGGCTTTACGTGCGCGATCACGCGGAGGCGTTGTGGCTGGTGCTCACACGCGGGCGCGACGGTGAGACTTACAACATCGGCGGCCACAACGAATGGGCGAACCTTCGCATCGTGGAATTGATTTGCGATATCGTGGACGAACTGAAACCCGGACCGGGTGGGAATTCGCGCAAGCTTATCACGTTTGTGAAAGACCGCCCTGGTCACGACCGGCGTTATGCCATTGACGCCAACAAGATTAAAAACGAACTTGGCTGGGTGCCCGCGCACAAGTTTGAAGACGGCATCCGCGAAACCATTCGCTGGTATCTAGACAATCAGGCGTGGGTAAAAGCGGTGATCCAAAAATGACTAATCGCGAAATCCGAATGACGAAAGAATTTCAAATGACGAATGACGAATGGCGTTTCGATGCTCGTTTCGTCATTCGTCATTCGTCATTCGTCATTTTATTCAGCCTGCTGCTCGCGTGCGGTTCGGGCGCGCGTGCTGCGGAGACGAATTCAAATTTGCTCGTCTGGCACAAGGCCGCCGACCGCGTGGATGCCAACATCCGCGGCGAACCGCTCTGGCCGTTGCTCGAAGACGTGGCCCGCCAGACCGGTTGGCACATCTTTGTCGAGACGGGCGCAACGCGCAACGCGTCGGTAAAATTCAAAGAGCTGCCTTCCAATGACGCGCTCCGGATGCTGCTGGGTAAATTGAATTTCGCCCTCGTGCCAGGGACTAACGGGCCGGCGCGCCTCTACGTTTTTACGACCCGGATGGAAAACGCGACGCAACCGGTGCGCGCGCCGCGCGGGCCGCCGAAACACGTGCCCAACGAACTGCTCGTGAAAGTCAAGCCCGGCACGGACATGGACGCGCTGGCGAAAGCGATTGGCGCAAAAATCATCGGGCGCGACGACAAGCTGGGCATTTACCGGCTACAGTTTGGCGATGCGGCGGCGACCGATGCCGCGCTGGCCCAGTTGAAAAACAACTCCGACGTGGTGGCTGTGGATTACAATTATTATTTCGATCCGCCGCCGTCGCCGCAACTCATGGCCAACTCCTCCGTCGCTCCACTTTCCTTGAAACTGGATCCGACGAGCGATTCCAGCGACCCCTGCCATGTCACCGTTGGCCTGATAGACACGCCTCTGCAATCGCTGGGCAGCCAGCTTGATCAGTTCGTTGTGAAATCAATTCCCGTCGCCGGTGATGCCAAGCCCGACCCGGCCAATCCTACTCACGCCACCGGGATGCTCTACAATCTGTTGTATTCGGCCTCGCAGGCGGGGCACGGAAGCAGTTCCTTGCGCGTGGTGGCAGTGGATGTCTATGGCCAGAACCCGATGACCACAAGTTGGGACGTGGCGCTGGGTGTCCAGGCCGCAGTCAACAATGGCGCGAACGTCCTGAACATGAGCCTCGGCAGCGGCGGCGACAGCTCGGTGCTCGACTCCGTGATCAAACAAGCCATCGCAGATGGCATCATGGTCTTCGCGGCGGCAGGTAACGAACCCGTGGCCTCCGCGACTTATCCGGCGGCGATACCCGGGGTCAACGCCGTGACCGCCACGCAAAACGGCCAAATCGCGCCGTATGCGGATTATGGAAACTTCGTTTCCATGGCGTTGCCGGGCGCGAACGTGGTCTATTACAACAACCAACCTTACGTTTATCAGGGAACGTCCGTTTCCACGGCGCTGGCGACCGGTGTGGCCGCGGGAACGAAAGGGGCCGATTGCTGGTCGTGGCCGCAAATTCAGACCGCCATGCAACAGAAATTTGCCGTGCCGGCGAAGTGAAATCGGTTCTGGGAACTTGGGTTTCGGGTCTCGGGAAAGAATCGGAATCAACCTGCGCACCCCAGCACCCAGACGCCAGACCCCAGTTCCTGCACATCAGCGCGACGTGCACCCGATCTTGCCGAACGCAACGACGTAGGCGAGGAAGGCGATAATGAACAGCCACGGCTTGCCGGACAGCAGAAGCAGAATGCCCCAACTCAGGACCAGGCCAATCAGCACATAAACCAAAACCGCCATCGCAAGTTTCATTGATGGAGATTATAACCCCTTCGCGCCAGTGCGCAAGAATTGTAGCGTCGAGCCTGCGGCTCGGAATCGGCGCATAGCGCCGACACTACATTCAATAAACCAACAGCAGTACCGCGTCTCTTGGTGGGGCGAGCGTACTCGCGAGCCGAAAGGTAAGGCATTCCACCGGGACGTCTGCATCGGCCACTAAATGGTGCGCCTTACTGTTTTTGCTTTCCCGAAGTCCAAATCCGACCAGTTTCGCAGACGGGATTGTTCTTGAATTTCAGAGGCAAAAATTGTAAAAACAGGCAATTCTCAGAGACAGCTATGAAATTTCAATTTTCCTATTTGGCAGCAACCGTTTTGGCGCTGCAAACTTTACCCTCTCTGGCGACAGTTCGCTACGTGAACGTAAATAGCACCAGCCCGACGCCGCCGTTTACGAATTGGGCGACGGCCGCGACTATTATACAAGACGCCGTTGATGTCGCTAATCCAGGTGACCAAATTTTCGTCACAAATGGTGTTTACCAAATGGGGGGCCGTGTCGTTTATCGTTCGCTGACCAATCGTGTGGCTATCAACAAAGCTGTGACCGTACAGAGTATCAATGGATCAGCGGCTACAATAATTCAAGGCAACCCCGTGTTCGGTGACAGCGCTGTCCGTTGCGTGTATCTAACGAATCAGGCAACTTTAATTGGATTTACCCTGACGAATGGAGCCACCCGCGCTTCCGGGGATTTGAGTTATGAGCGATCTGGAGGTGGCGCGTGGTGTGAATCCACCAGTGCTATCATATCCAATTGTGTTCTGACGGCCAACTCGGCATCGATGTATGCTTACGGTGGCGGAGCATATTCGGGAACCCTGGATGGCTGTACACTGGTTAACAACTCCGGATTTATTGGAGGGGGTGCGGCAAATTCAACATTAAATAATTGCACCTTGATGGGAAACTCAGCTTCCGATTTTGGCGGTGGCGCATACGTTTGTGTGCTGAACAATTGTTTAATCTTGACCAATTCTGCTTCGGCATTTGGAGGAGCGTATGTCAGCACGCTTACCAATTGCATAGTAAATGGCAACTCGGCGCAACTGGCATGTGGGGGAGCAGGGTACAGCACCCTGAATAACTGCACGGTAACCGGTAACTCTGGTCCCTATAGTGGTGGTGGGGTAACGGCCTGTACTTTAAATAATTCCATTGTTTATTATAACAGCGACGATAATTTCGACAGCAGTTGCACCGTTAATTTCTCCTGCACTACGCCCGATCCCGGCGGCGCAGGCAATATCACATCTGAACCATTATTCGTAAATCTGGCTGGCGGCGATCTGCATCTGCAATCCAATTCCCCCTGTATTAACACCGGCAATAACGCATATGTTACCGTCACCAATGATCTCGATGGCAACCCGCGTATCGTGCAGGGGGTTGTGGACATGGGCGCTTATGAGTTTCAAACGGGGGTTCAGTTCCTCGCCCATATTGAAGCAAATCGTACGAACGCGGCTGTGGGATTTTCCTTGGATTTTACAGGATTGTTTCTGGGCGGTCTCGCCACTTCCACCGTATGGGATTTTGGTGATGGGACAACGGTGAGCAATCAAGTTTCGATATCACATAGTTGGGCGTCGGTTGGGGTTTATCCGGTGGTGTTGACGGCGTTTAACGACAGTAATCCCGGCGGCATTAGCGCGACGGTCACAGTTTACGTGGCGCCCCCAATGGTGTGTTATGTAAACGTAAACGGCACCAATCCTGTGTCGCCCTATTCGTCCCGGGATACTGCGGCCACGAACATCCAGGATGCGGTGGACGTGGCTGTGCCAAATCAAGGATCGTTGGTGCTCGTGACTAATGGCCTTTACCAGACTGGAGGACGGATTGCGATTGGTGGCACACTTAGTAATCGAGTAGTCGTGGCCGAGGGCGTCACCGTGCAAAGCGTCAATGGTCCCGCAGCGACCATCATTCAGGGATACCAGGTTCCTGGAACCACCAATGATTTTGGTGCTGTGCGATGTGTTTATTTGGCTGACGGTGCGATATTATCCGGTTTCACACTGACCAATGGTGCCACCATATTCGGGCA
>DATNHI010000090.1:0-2177 GCA_035605035.1 Verrucomicrobiia bacterium | reverse complement strand
CATGTTGATCTCCAACAACTTACGATTCGACAAGTCATATCGTAATGATTTCCAACACTTTACAGTTGCTCCAAATCACCTCCCACCCAGCGCAACGTCCAACTTTCCGCTTTCGACTTTTCGCTTTCATCCTGCCATTTTGAACTTAAACTCAACGTCCGAGGCTAAAGACGCATTTGAAAAAAGCCGCCCATTCGCAACGGCCGCCCCAAGCGTGGCGCCGCGACATTCGTTCCGTGTTGATCTCGCGCGCCCGTCTGGCCCGGCGCGTCCAATCCCTCGCCCGCCAAATTGAAAGTGATTTCTCCGGGCGCGACCTGGTCATCGTCGCCCTCCTCAACGGCACCGTCATGTTCCTGGCGGATTTGCTCCGGCTCCTTTCGCTGCCTCTGCGGCTGGACTTCATCGGCGTGTCCAGTTACCGCGAAGGGACCGGTCCCGGGGGCCTCATTATAACCAAGGAACTGCGTCTGGACGTGCGGGGCCGGGACGTGCTGCTGGTTGACGATATACTTGACACTGGCCGGACCCTGGCGCGCGTCCTGGCCAAATTGCGCGCCCTCCAACCCCGCCGCGTCAAAATCTGCGTCCTCCTCGACAAACCGGCACGCCGCCTGGAAGACCTCGCCGCCGACTATGTTGGCTTCACCATCCCCGATGAATTTGTCGTCGGCTACGGATTGGATTACGGCGAGAAATACCGCAACCTCCCATTCGTCGGCCTGCTGCACCCGAAAATCACGCGCCGCGGATAGCCTGCATTCCCCAAGAGGTCACTTCTTGATCATGGGAAACTGCTCCACCACGGCGTTGATGATGAATTGCACCGCCACCGCCGCCAGCAACAACCCGAACAAGCGGGCGACCAACTTGAGCGCCAGCGGGTTCAGGTAGTGCGCTCCCCGCACCGCCAGCCAAAGAACCCAGTAGCTGCAAAAACAAACCACCGCAATCGAAGCAAACAGCACCAGCACCTGGGAAACCCCTGTCGCCTGATTGAGCAGGATCAAGGCCGTGGAAATGGACCCCGGCCCGGCCAGCATCGGCACCCCCAGCGGCGTGATCGCGATGTCGTCCTTCGCTGCTCCGGCCGCCACCTCCTCCTCTGTTTCCTTGGCGGCCGACCGTTTGGCGTACAACATGTCCAGCGCGATGCGCAACAGCAGGATGCTCCCCGCCATTTGAAACGCCGGCAAAGTAATGCCCATCACCTTGAAAATCAGCGGCCCCGCCGCCGCAAAAAGCATGAGCACCCCCGCCGCCACGCAGCAAGCCAGCCGCGCCATGCGCAGTTTGACCGCCGGCGTGTCCTGCGGCGTCATGGCGATAAACGCCGGCACCACCGCGATCGGATCCAGAATCACGAAGAGCGAGCTGAGCGCCAACAAACTGTATTCGCTGAGTTGCATGCCATCTTTCGGGCCAAGAGCCGCGGCTGCTTTCCAAAACCAAAGACGCGGCCTCCCGGTTTCGCTTGTTCTGGCCGCGTTCTTGCCGGCCCCTACCATGCGCCGGGCAAAACGAATTGTCAGCAAGACAATCTCCGCGTCCCTCTGCGCACCCCGGTCAACCCACGACCTTTTGGCCCATCGAATCCCCGGCAGAAGTTGACCTGAACACCCTCTCCGGTTTAACGTTGCGGGGTGAAGTGCGCCGTGAAACCGTTGCCGCAGTTCAACCACAGCCCTTCCTCGACGCATCCGTAGCTCAATTGGATAGAGCTTCTGACTTCGGATCAGAAGGTTGCAGGTTCAAGTCCTGCCGGATGCGCCACTTAAAAACCATTGTAAATACAGGATAAAATGCGGTTCCCCTCTCAAAATATTTGGCCGGTTTATTGCGATTTTCGTTGACGTGTGGTCGGTTGTGCGGTTTTCCATCGGTCATAATGTTCGTTCGGTTACGGGGTGTTCGCGGCGTTAAAAAAGCAGGCAAATGCAACTCAACAGCGATTCGGAAAGGAACCCAATCATGCCAATCGAATTGAGAACGCAACGGGATGGATCGCTCCGCGATACTTGGTACGTCCGTTACGAAATTAACGGGAAACGGTTCTACCTTAACCTCGGCGTCAAATGGGCCGGCACTCCTCCTGAATCCCGCTCCCTCCGCAATACCGGCGATTCGCTTTTTGAGCGGTCTCGCGCCACCGCGCTTGCCAAGTTGGATTCAATCGT
>DATNHI010000089.1:0-4396 GCA_035605035.1 Verrucomicrobiia bacterium | reverse complement strand
GTTTGGGATGCATGGGTTACCATCCTCCTCCCGCGCCGCCGCCCCCAAAACTGCCGCCGCCGCCTGAAAATCCACCGCCGCCGCCAAAACCTCCGCCACCGGAAGAGCCTCCGCCACCCCAACCGCCACCCGACCATCCACCACCGGAATAAAAAATGCCGCCATAGCCAAACAGCGTAGTACGGACGGATATGAACAAAATCACCACTAAAATGAAGATGATGAATGAAATTATTTCACCCCAGTCATTGTGAACGTATGTCGTGTGCCGTTCGGCCACCGTTGTACCGGTTCCCTTGTATTCGCCTTTGGTCGCCGCCAGGATTGACTGAACGCCTGCCGTCAGGCCGCCGTCAAAGTCGCCGGCTTTGAAACGCGGCGCTATCTGCTCGTCAATAATCCGTTTGCAGAGCGCGTCAGGCAGGACGCCTTCCAATCCGTAGCCGACTTCCAGAAACATTTTGTGGTCCTGCACGAAAACGAAAAGCACCGCCCCGTTGTTCTTGTCCTTTTGCCCCACCTGCCACGACCGCGCCACGCGCACGGTGTAATCCTCGATGGACGAGTCCGACTGCATCTTCGGGAAAACGGCCACCACGATTTGCTCGGAGCTTTGGCGTTCGAAGTTTTCCAGCGTCTGGTTCAACTGCGCCGCGGTGGCAGCGGAGACGACGTGGGCATAGTCGTTGAAATAGGCTGCCGGCGCGGGCGGAATGACTTCATCCGCGAACAGCCGGAAGCCGAAAAGCAAAACCAGGATGGCGCAGCAATAGCGCACAGCTCAAGGATTGGTTGCCGCCGGGGCCGTTTTGTTGAAATCGAATTGGACTTTAGGCGGCGTCTCCGCTCCGGCGGTGGCGGCAAAATAGGGTTTCTCATGAAAACCGTAGGCGCCGGCATATAACAATTCCGGAAATGATTTGATGGCCGTGTTGTAATTCTGGACCGCCTGATTGAAATCACGGCGCTCGACGCTGATGCGGTTTTCTGTGCCTTCCAATTGCGCCTGCAAATCGCGGAAGTTTTGCGTCGCCTTCAACTCCGGATACCGTTCGACCACGACCAGCAACCGGGACAAGGCCGACGAAAGCTGGCCTTGGGCCTGGTCGAAGGCCGCCAGCTTTGCCGGATCGCTCGGCGCGGCGTTGGGATCAATTTTCACCTGGCCCACCGACGCCCGCGCCGCAGTGATTTCGGTCAAGGTTGATTTCTCGAAATTGGCCGCGCCGGAAACCGTTGCGACCAGATTGGGGATGAGGTCGGCCCGGCGTTGATAGACATTCTGCACCTGCGCCCATTGGCTGTCCACGGCCTGCGACAATTTAACGAGATGATTGTAGTTGATGCCGGCGGCCATAATCAGCACCAAAGCCAGAACGCCCAGCACCACCAGAACACCCAGAACAATCAGGAGTTTTTTCATAATGATGACACAGGTTAACCTTTGCCTCTCGCGTAACAATTACAAAATCCGGCCAAATGAATAATCAGTTCGGGGAGCGCAGGCCGCTGGGCTCCGCATAAAAATTCCGTCTGTCCGTTTATGAAGTAGCAGCCGACGTGAGGAGGCTCTGACTTCCCCGGTAGCAAGGCGGAGCGGACTCACGTCCGCTGCTACGAGATTCATTGGCAGGTGTCGTGTGAATTTTTGTGCTAACCGGGGAAAGCGGCGAAAATTTCCTTCGCAATGACGCCGTCGGACACCTTCGTGACCGGGCCGGTCATGCGAATCGCAAAATCGCCGCCGATTTCGATGGCGATGACACCGCCGGGCATGTGGACGGAAATCTCGCGGTCGCACAGGCCGAGCCGGTGCGCAACCGCCGCCGCCGCACTGCTGCTGCTGCCGCTCGCCAGTGTGTAACCCGCGCCGCGCTCCCAGATTTCAATCTGGATATTGTTCCGGTCGAGCACCTTCATGAGCTGCACATTGGTGCGGTTCGGAAAACGCAGATGGGTTTCCAGCAACGGGCCGAGCTGCCTGGCCAGGTCGGCACTGATTCTCGGCAAAAGCAACACGCAATGCGGATTGCCAATCGTCGCGGCGCAGAAATTGAACTGTTGCCCGCGCAGATGAATCGCCTCGTTGATGACTTCGCGGCGCGGGCCGGCCACGGGAATTTCGTCGCTCCAGAAACTGACCCGGCCCATTTCGACGCGCACGGTTTTGCCGCGCTCCATGACCGTGGCCCGCACGAGGCCGCCGGGCGTTTCCATGACGAACTCGTCCTTGCCGACCAGTTTGTGGTCCCACAAAAAGCGCGAAAAAATCCGCAGGCCGTTCCCGCTTTTCTCCGCCTCACTGCCGTCGGGATTGAAAATGCGGAGCGCGAACTTCGCCTTCTTCGAGGGCAGGGGACCGAGCAAAATGCCGTCCGAGCCGATGCCGTAATTGCGATGGCAGATCGTTTTGATCTGCGCGGTCGTCAAGGGCGACGGCAGGTTCTTCGGGTCAATGACGAGGTAGTCATTTCCGAGCGCGTGATATTTGGTGAAAGCAAAACGCATCGGCGACAGCATAACGCGTCGTGCGCGAAGCGCAAAAGAAGAATGGCACCGATCGTCGCGATTATCCCGATGACAAAACAGCTTCGATAGGTTGCGGTTTTCTAATCTGATTTCGATTGCGAATTGGCGTCACAGCTCCACTCACGGGGGTCTTGCTCAAAGTCCGTTTCAATGAGATGGCGAAGCTCACTGAAATCACCGCCGATGCGTTTACTGATGTCAGCCCATGCCTTAGAAAATGCGGCACGCTCAACATTGGAGCGAATACCGTCGCGCCAATAAATCCAAGTCGGCTGGCTGATGCGACCCTTCTGGCGGAGGAAGACTTGCTCGTTTGAGAAGTCAAAGTACTGGTAAAACTTATCAAATGCCTCGCGGTATTCTTCGTCTGACAATAAGCCGTCGTCGAGAAACACCTTGGTCGGGAGTTTGGCCGCCAACTCTCGATATTCACGGGCAAGCGAGTCCTCGAAAGTCGTGATGGCCTGCCTGCGGTTGAGCCAAAGCTGACATGCGGCAATGCCAACGCCGATGGCAGTGGCACTCTCTGCGGCCATAGTAAGAACGTGTAGTGCTGATGTTGTATCACTCATAAATTGAACCCTTGAATGCTTGAAACCACTTGCCGGGCATTAGGACAACAGATACGTCTGCCGTCAAGAGTTATTCCGCCTTTTTTTACACAGACTTGTGGCGCCCAAACAAATACGATGTAGGCGGATCGCGGACGAAAATAATTATGAATACAAATATCTGGAAATCTGTGAGGGCGGCGCTTGGAGACACAGCCCCTCACCGGGTGGCTCTTTGGTGTATTTTCCTGTTCTTTTCTATAAGGACAGACCGACCACTGATGCGCGCGTCCAGAGCGTGCAAGAGATAAGAAGCCGGGTGACCAAAGACACTATAGACAATGATGACTTTTTGAAGGCTGCCGCTGAAATGGCCAAACACTCGACAAACAATTCCGCTTCACCTTAATCCTGCTTTCAAGCAACACGGCTTTTTAAGCGACGGTTTTTGATTTCAAACAATCAATCCGTTGGTAGATATTTCGCGTTGTTTTGACGGAAAGAGAATACCGGGGTGCATGTGAAGCTCAACGCAAAACCTTGGTGTCTTTGTCCTTTTTAAGACGGCCTTCATCCTCCAGATGAAATTTGTGCAGCGAGCGGTGGACAACTGGCGCGAAGATGATGCCCAGGATGGCAATCAAGGCGAGGCCGCTGAAGAGCGCATAGCAACCCGCAAAGATCTTGCCGCCGTTGGTTTGCAGCGTGGCGACCGGACCCATGCCGGAAAGAATCATGGCGGCGTTCACGAACGCGTCAATCCATGGCAGTTTTTCGAAAACGTGATAGCCGGTCATGCCGATGCCGAGGGCAACCGCGATGATCGAAAATCCAAACGCCGCATGGCGCGCAATGCGCCGGTAATACTCCTTGCGCGGCAACAACGGTTTTGAACGATGTTCGAACATTTGAATCAGGCGTTGGTAGGGCGCGTCACTCCGTGCGCGCCGCAATTGTCGTACATGTATTCGGCGGGCAGGGGACTGCCCGCCCTGCCTGTCGGTTGTTTCGTTTGTAATTTCATTTCTTCGTCTCTACGCAGCCGGTGATTTCCTTCACATCGCTGAGGTTCTTTTTCTTCATGAATTCGCAGATGCCGGCAATCACCTGCAATGCGGTCTGCGGTTCGTAGAAATTCGCCGTGCCCACCGCCACCGCCGTCGCGCCCGCCATCATGAACTCGATGGCATCCGCTGCACTCTGGATGCCGCCCATGCCGATGATGGGTATCTTCACCGCCTGCGCCGCGTCCCAAACCAGTTTAATGGCAATCGGCTTGATGCACGGGCCGGTCAAACCGCCGGTGACGTTCGCCA
>DATNHI010000088.1:0-3469 GCA_035605035.1 Verrucomicrobiia bacterium | reverse complement strand
GCCGCACCGAGCAGAACACCGCCGCCGTTGTCGGGCGCTACGGCGCGATGATTCAACTGGATTATCCGAGCAGGGCGGTGAAGAGTGCGACCGACCCGTCGCTAAAAAATGATTTGAAGGAAATTTTTTCCGCGACGCGGCCGCAGGTGGTCTATACGCACAACCCGGCGGACAAGCACGACACGCACGTCGGCGTGGTCATCGTGGCGTTGCAGGCGATGCGCGAACTGCCGTGCGAGCAGCGCCCCAAAAAAGTCATTGGTTGCGAAGTCTGGCGCAGCCTCGACTGGCTGCCCGACGCCGATAAGTCGCTGATGGACGTCAGCGGCCACGACAATCTGGCGGCAGCGTTGAACGGGGTTTTTGATTCGCAAATCGCCGGCGGCAAGCGCTACGACCTGGCCACGCTGGGCCGGCGCGCGGCGAACGCGACGTTCTTCGAGTCGCATGCCACGGACAAGTCAAACCAGTTGATTTTCGGGATGGACTTGACGCCGGCGGTGGCGGATGAGACGAAGGACATCGTGGAGTTTGTCGACGGCTACATTGACCGTTTCCACGCCGACGTTAAAACGAAGCTAGGCAAACGCCTCGGAACAATCTGACCCATGGAAATCGTCATTCAACCCACTGCCAAGGCCGCGACCAGCGTGGCGGCGAGGATCATCGCCAGGCTGTTGCAGGAAAAACCAAGCGCCGTGCTCGGTCTCGCCACGGGCAGCACGCCGCTGCTGCTCTATCGCGAATTGATCCGTATGAAGCTTGACTGGAGCAAGGTGAAAACGTTTAACCTGGACGAATACATCGGGCTGGCCCCAACGCATCCACAGTCCTACCGCAGCTTCATGTGGGAGAATTTGTTCCGGCACGTCAACATTACCAAAAAGAACGTCCATATTCCCGATGGCCAGGCGAAGGACATTCCAAAATTCTGCGCGAAATATGAGCAACAAATTCGCGCGACGGGCGGCATAGATTTGCAGGTGCTGGGCATTGGCACGGACGGGCACATTGGATTCAATGAGCCGACCTCGTCGCTGGCGTCGCGAACGCGTATCAAGACGCTGACCATGCAAACGCGCGAAGACAACGCGCGGTTTTTTGGCGGCAAGGATCAGGTGCCGCACCACTGCATCACGATGGGCATCGGGACGATCATGGAGGCGCGCCAGAACTTGCTGTTGGCGTTTGGCGCCAACAAGGCCCGCGCCATCGCCGAGGCTGTGGAAGGACCCATTACCGCTTTCAACCCCGCCTCCGTGCTGCAACTGCATCCGACGGTCAAGGTTTGTCTCGACCCAAGCTCGGCCTCTCTATTGAAACGGGCGGATTATTACCGCTGGGTCTACGCCAACAAGCCGGCTTGGCAACAATTTTAGGGAGATCCATGATGGAAACTCACGAATCTCAAACATCTCAAACGGCGATGACTCCGATAAGGCCAATGATTCGGTGTTTGCCCTTGCCGGACTTTGAAGCCAGCAATCTGGATAAAGTGCACGCGGCGTTTGCGGACGCAATCCCTTTTGACTTAGGGCAAGCATGGCGCACGGAGGTGGAGCCTGGTTTTGCTCCGGGACAGGTGCGTGTCGGCTGGCGGAGGGATTCGTTATTGATTCTTGCGGAATTGACCGACCAAGACATTTTCACCAGTGCCACGGAGGTGAACCAGCGGATGTGGGAATTGGGGGACACGTTTGAAATTTTCCTGCGGCCAGCCGACTGGCCGGAATACATCGAGTTTCATGTCACGCCAAACAACCTGCGGTTGCAACTGCG
The DNA here is from genome assembly GCA_035605035.1 of Verrucomicrobiia bacterium. Lineage (GTDB taxonomy): Bacteria > Verrucomicrobiota > Verrucomicrobiia > Limisphaerales > UBA11358 > UBA11358. The sequence goes on along the minus strand of DATNHI010000088.1, from coordinate 1,690 downwards.
GATTCCGAGCACCGAGGCGTTGCGGCGTGCCCAAGCGGCCAATGTCTTTGACGAATTTCTGCTGTCGGGAAACGTGTTTCGTTCCGTGACCTGGGTGCAACCAGAAAACCAGAGATGGTTTGTCCATGCGGCCATCCCGGTTGGCGCGGTCCTCCGCCGGGCCAGATTGATGGCGGGCAGCCGGTGGTACTTTTCCTTCAGCCGCTACGATTATACTCGTGGCGGCGGTGAGCCAGTGGTTTCTTCCACCTCCCCGCACGCGGTGGCGGATTTTCACCGCCAGCAGGAATGGGGCATATTGAAATTTTGCGGCTGCGAAATAACTTCAAAACCAATTCAAGAATTATGAGCAAACCAACCCTCCTCGTTCTCGCCGCCGGCATGGGCAGTCGTTATGGCGGGCTCAAACAAATTGACCCCGTCGGGCCCAATGGCGAGACAATCATTGACTACTCGATCTACGATGCGATGCGCGCCGGCTTCGGCAAGCTCGTCTTCGTCATCCGCAAGGACATCGAGCAGCAGTTCCGCGAGATAATAGGCGCGCGTTTCGAGAAGCGCACCCCGGTGGAATACGTTTTCCAGGAACTCGACAAGTTGCCGCCTGGCTTCACCGTGCCGCCCAGCCTAACCAAGCCTTGGGGCACCACGCACGCCATTCTCATGGGTGCCGACGCCATCCGCGAATCGTTCGCCGCCATCAACGCCGACGATTTCTACGGTCAGAACGCCTACAAAGTCATGGCACAGCATTTGACCTCCGGCTCGCCGGACTACGCGATGGTGGGTTTTGTTTTGAAAAATACCTTGTCCGACCACGGCAGCGTGGCGTGTGGCGTCTCGCAGGTGGACGCAAACAATTATCTCACGCACATTGTGGAGCTGACGAAGATTGAACGTAATGGTGCCGCCGCAAAGGACACCGGGGCGGACGGCAAGATCACCGAGCTCACCGGGGCTGAGGCGGTTTCGATGAATTTCTGGGGTTTCACACCCGCTCTGTTCCCGCAGCTCAAGGTGGCGTTTGAACAGTTCTTGAAAAAGGCCGGCGGCGAGCAGAAATCCGAATGCTACATTCCCGCCGTCGTGGACAAACTCGTGACCAGCGGCCAGGCGACGTGCAAGGTGCTGCGTTCGCCGGAGTCGTGGTTTGGCGTAACCTACCGCGAAGATCGGCCGACTGTCGTTGAAAGTATTCGCCAGCTTATCGCTCGCGGAAATTATCCTGAAAAGCTCTGGATTTGAATATGAAACTGAAACAAGACATTCGCGCCATCGCGCGTAACTTCCAAATCTACGGCGAGTTCCTTGAGGGCGAACCCTATGGTAGCGGCCACATCAACGACACCTACTGCGTGGTTTTCAATCAGGGCGGCACGCGCGTTCGCTATATTTTCCAGCGGGTCAACCACAGCATATTCAAAAACCCGGCGGCGCTCATGGAAAATATCCAGCGAGTAACCACGCATCTCGTCGGCAAGGTGGCCGGCGAGCCAGACCCCAGCCGCCGTGTGCTGACGCTCATTCCGGCGCGTGATGGCGCGGCCTATTACCGCGACGACACTGGCAACTTCTGGCGCGCCTACATTTTTATCGAAGCCGCGCGTGGCTATGACGCGGTGGAAAAACCCTCGCAAGCGCTGTCGGCAGCCAAGGCATTTGGACGCTTCCAAAAACTGCTGGCTGATCT
>DATNHI010000087.1:0-14833 GCA_035605035.1 Verrucomicrobiia bacterium | reverse complement strand
CGCCCTCCACTTCCTCGGCAATCACGAGCATGGGCTTGCCAGCCTTGGACACCTTCTCAAGGAGCGGCAAAAAGTCGTTGAGATTGCTGATCTTTTTCTCGAAAATCAAGATGTAAAAATCCTCCAGCTTGCACTCCAATTTTTCTGAATCGGTGACGAAATAAGGCGAGAGATAGCCCTTGTCAAACTGCATGCCTTCGACCACTTCGAGTGTCGTCTCAATGGACTTCGCTTCCTCGACCGTGATGGTGCCATCCTTGCCGACCTTGTCCATCGCCTCGGCGATTTTGTCGGCGATCTCGAAATCCCAGTTGGCCGACACCGCGGCGACCTGGCGGATTTCGTCCTTGTCCTTCACTTTCTTGGTGATTTTGTCGAGGTGGCCGACGGCGGCCTCCACGGCCTTTTGAATGCCGCGCTGAATGCCAATGGGGTTGGCACCGGACGTGACGAACTTCAGGCCTTCGCGGTAAATGGATTCCGCCAGCACGGTCGCCGTGGTCGTGCCGTCACCCGCGGTGTCGCTGGTTTTGCTGGCGACTTCGCGGACCATCTGCGCGCCCATGTTTTCGTAGGAATCTTCCAGTTCGATCTCCTTGGCCACGGTCACGCCGTCCTTGGTGACGGTGGGCGAGCCGTATTTCTTGTCAATGACCACGTTGCGGCCCTTGGGTCCGAGCGTGGCGACGACCGCCTTGGAGAGCTTCTGGACGCCGCGCAAAATCGCCTGCCGCGCGGCCTCATCAAACAATAATTGTTTTGCTGCCATATTTTTTGGTTCTTGGTTAAAAGTTGATGGTTGGGTGAATGTCAGTCGAGAATGGCCAGGATGTCGTCCGAGGACAGGATCTTGTATTCCTTGTTGTCAATTTTGATTTCCGTGCCGCCGTATTTGGAGACGAGCACCCGGTCGCCCTTTTTGACCTCAAACGGGATTTTCTTGCCGTCGTCATTGGTTTTGCCGGTGCCGAGGGCGATGATGATGCCTTCCTGCGGCTTTTCCTTGGCGGTATCGGGAATGATGATGCCGCCCTTCTTGACTTCCTTTTCTTCGACCGGCTCGACCAGGATGCGGTCGCCGATCGGTTTAACGTTTAGTGCCATAGTTTGCTTTTGGTTGTTGTTGGTTTGTTTATTGTAATTAACTCCCGTCGCACCCGCGACGGGAAAATTGTTTTTGTTTCGGGGAGCGCACCCGCCCCGGGTGCGGTTCGCCGCGCCTCGCGTCGAACATCTGGCCGACGAGGCGTCCACCCGAACACGCGCGGGCGCGTGTGCTCCCCAAATTCAAATTTGTTTGTGTCTGGTACATTCGGTTTTCAAAACTCCAATTCCGCACCCGCGATGGGAAAACTCATTCCATTCGAAATTTCGTTTTCAACTCGGCGATGATTCGCTCGTCTTCCGCCCGTTTGGCGCCTATCTGCAAAGCCCGGCGCCGTTCGCCTTCTTTTTCCTCATCAAACATTTCGTTGGCCCGCCGGATGGCTTCCTTCAGGCGCGGATACAGCACGCCCTCGAACTCGCGCGGGTCGCCCAGCACCCGGGCATACGACGGGTCGCGTTCAATGAACGGCACCATCAGGTCGGCCCAGAACGGCTGCTGCGTCGCCATCCGGTCGCAGATTTCCCGGAAACAATGCTGCCAGTCCGGGTCCGGCCGTTCGGACAGCTTCAGCCAGAACTGATACCGCGTTCCGAGGCGACAGGTCTTGTCCTTGTCCCATTCGGTCATGCGCACATTGGATTTCCCGGCACTCATTTTCTGTTTTTGAACCGCTAATCGTAATCAAATCCCGCCGCACCCGCGACGAATTAAATTTTATCGCCCTAAGCCTCGCCAGGTTTTGGACTGCGGCAGCCCTCTGCCGCTTTTCTGTCCGATTGCCTCATGCCTGCCAAAGCGCCGGAGGGCCGGCGCACTCCAGGACGCTACCGCGACTTCGTCACTTCTTCTCGTCCACGACTTCGGCGTCAATCACGCCTTCGTCCTTCTTTTTGTCGTCGGACTTGGCTTCGCCCTGCGGCTCGCCGCCAGATGCGCCGGCGCCGTGCGCCTTTTCAGATTGCGCTTTGGCCGCAGCGGCTTTGTAAAGCTCGGCGCTAACGGCCTGCCACGCTTCGTTCAGCTTCTCGGCGGCGGATTTGATGGCCGCTGCGTCGCTGCCTTTCAACGCTTCTTTCACCTCCGCCATGGCCTTTTCGATCTTGCTCTTGTCGTCACCGGAAATCTTGTCACCGGTTTCCTTGAGCAATTTCTCGGAGCGATAGACCGCGCTGTCGGCTTCGTTGCGCGTCTCGACTTCCTCGCGGTGTTTCTTGTCCTCGTCGGCGTGGGCCTCCGCGTCCTTGCGCATCTTCTCGACGTCGTCCTTCGCGAGACCGCTGCTGGCGGTGATGGTGATTTTCTGTTCCTTGCCGGTGCCGAGGTCCTTGGCGCTTACGTGCAAAATGCCGTTGGCGTCAATGTCGAACGTCACCTCGATTTGCGGCACGCCGCGGGGCGCGGGCGGAATGTCGGTGAGATGAAACTTGCCGATGGTCCGGTTGTCGCGGGCGAACTGGCGCTCGCCCTGGAGCACGTGGATTTCCACGCCGGGCTGGTTGTCGCTGGCGGTGGAGAAAATCTCCGATTTGCGCGTCGGGATGGTCGTGTTGCGCTCGATGAGCCGCGTGAACACGCCGCCCAGCGTCTCGATGCCCAGCGACAACGGCGTCACGTCGAGCAGGAGCACGTCCTTGACCTCGCCCTTGAGCACGCCGCCCTGGATGCCGGCGCCCACGGCGACGACTTCGTCCGGGTTCACGCCCTGGTGCGGCGGTTTGTTGACGAGTGTTTTCGCCGTCTCGACCACGCGCGGCATGCGGGTCATACCACCGACCAGCACCAGCTCGTCAATCTTCGCGGCTTCGATGCCGGCATCGTTCAAGCAGGCTTTGACCGGCTTGATGGTGCGCTCGAAAAGTTCGTCGCAAAGCTGTTCCATTTTCGCGCGGGTCAGTGATTTCTGGATGTGCTTCGGCCCGCTCGCGTCGGCCGTGATGAATGGCAGATTGATTTCGTATTGCTGCGCGGAGCTGAGGGCGATTTTGGCCTTCTCGGCTTCCTCCTTGATGCGTTGGAGCGCGTCAGGCTGCTTGCGCAAATCCATGCCGCTCTCTTTTTTGAATTCGTCGAGGATCCAATCCATGAGACGGCCGTCCCAATCGTCGCCGCCCAGGTGGGTATCGCCGTTGGTGGCCTTCACCTCAAAAACGCCGTCGCCGATTTCCAGCACGGAAATGTCGAATGTGCCGCCGCCCAAGTCATAGACGGCGATTTTCTCGTCCTTCTTTTTATCGAGACCATAGGCGAGCGACGCAGCGGTCGGCTCGTTAATGATGCGGAGCACTTCAAGCCCGGCGATACGTCCGGCGTCTTTGGTGGCCTGGCGTTGCGAGTCGTTGAAATAAGCGGGAACGGTGATGACGGCTTGCGTGATTTTCTCGCCGAGGCGCATTTCGGCGTCAGCTTTGAGTTTGCCGAGAATCATCGCGGAAATTTCCGGCGGCGTAAATTGTTTCGGCTTGCCGTCCACTTCGACTTCGATGGCGGCGTCGCCGTTGGACGTCTTGACGACTTTGTAGGGGACGCGTTTGATTTCCTCGGACACCTCGTCGAATTTGCGGCCCATGAAACGCTTGATGGAATAGACGGTGTTGCGCGAGTTGGTGACGGCCTGGCGCTTGGCGGCCTCGCCGACGAGGCGCTCGCCATTTTTGGTGAACGCGACGACGGATGGCGTGGTGCGTTTGCCCTCGGAATTTTCCAGAACCAGCGGCTCGCCGCCTTCCATGACCGCCATGCAGGAGTTCGTGGTTCCCAAATCAATGCCTAATACTTTTGCCATAAAATCTTGTGGTTAAAAACAACTTCTCGCCCCTTTCCAAGCAGCGACAATGCCGTGAAGCAGAGAACGTGATAAAACCATTGAAAGCAAAGGACAAACTGGCGATTTCTGTCCTTTTCGAACAGCTGAAAAACTGTGCCAAAAGGGACGGAATGGCACAGTCCGAGTGCCGTTTGGCACAGTTTTCCCAAATGTTTGTAGCCGCCGACGTGAGGAGGCGGATGGAGGGGATGGAAGTTTCCGCCTCGTTACCTCGGTGGCTACATTCTCATTTGCTGCCCGGTTTGGCCGCCGGAATTTTTGCCAGGTCGGGCGGCAGATTGCCCGGCTCGAACGCCTCGACCTTGAGCGAAATCAGGCTGGTGAACGGCACGCCGAAATTCACCGCGCCGTTCGAGCGATCCACGATGGCGGCGACCCCAATGACGTTTCCACCGTGCGCGCGGACAATGTCAATCGTCTCCTGCACGCGACCGCCTTTGGTGACCACGTCCTCGACGACGAGGATCTTCTCGCCGGGCGAGATTTTGAATCCGCGTCGCAAAACGAGTTTGCCGTCCTCCTTTTCGGAAAAGATGAACCGCACACCCAGTTGCCGCGCGACTTCCTGTCCGATGACCAGCCCGCCGAGCGCCGGCGCAATTACGGTCACCGCGCCCGTCTTTCGGACTTTGTCGGCCAGTGCCTGCCCGAGTTTTTCAACGACGGGCATTTGCTGCAGGGCGAGCGCGCATTGAAAGTATTGGCGGCTGTGGAGGCCGCTGCGCAGGATGAAATGGCCTTCGAGCAGCGCGCCGGTGTCGCGGAAAATCCGGAGGACTTCGTCTTGTGTCATCATACGATTGTAGGACAGGCGTCGCGCCTGTCTCCAATTTTTTTCGGGTTTTTGAATTTGAGACAGGCGCGACGCCTGTCCTACGATTCCGCCTGTGCGGAAGTGGATCAAGTTTCTCATCGCCATCCTGCTGTTGCCGGTGTGCGCCGGCGCGGCGATAGCGTTGTGGAAGGTGCTTTGCGCCAGCGGAAGTGCGGACATGGTCTGGGTGCCGCTGCTGGCGGGCGCGGCGTGCTGGCTGGTGATCTTCCTGCTGCTGCCCAAACCGATGTGGATTTACGTCTTCGGACACGAGTTGACGCACGCCCTGTGGGCCTGGCTTTTTGGCGGGCAGTTGAAGAAACTTAAAGTTTCCTCCGGCGGCGGCCACGTCGTCGTCTCGAAAAGCAATTTCCTGATTGCGCTGGCGCCTTATTTTTTCCCGCTCTACGCCGCGTTGGTGGTGGCCGGGTTCTCCCTCAGCCGTTTGATCTGGGACTGGCGAAGTTATTTGGTCTGGTTTCATCTGCTGATCGGTGCGGCGTATGCGTTTCACGTGACGCTGACCTGGCACGTTTTGAAAACACGGCAGTCGGACATCACGTCCCAGGGCTGGTTGTTTTCGGCGGTGATCATTTTTCTCGGCAACGTGTGTGTTTTGCTGTTTGGCGTCCCGTTATTGACGACGAAGGTTGGTTTATTGAACGCGCTGGGGTGGTGGCTGGAGGGCACCGGACAGGTATTACAGCGCCTGCAGCAATGGCTTTGAACATCGGCGCGTTGCATTGTCAACATTTCTGTCTTGAATTGTCGCGCGGTTTGGTTCAAATCCTCTCTTTCGCACGGTATGGACTTAGGCGATATCTTGAACCAGGAGCAAATTGTCACCGATTTGCGCGCAACGAACCGGTGGGAAGCCATTGACGAGTTGATCGGCAATCTCGTCACCACCGGCAAGATTCCGGAGGAGCATCGCGACGCCATCACCGCCGCCGTCAAGAAACGCGAGACCTCGATGAGCACGGGCATCGGGTTCGGCATTGGCATCCCGCATGCCTCAACGGATTTGATTTACGAAGTCGTCGGCGCGCTCGGGCGCTCAAAGGCGGGCGTGAACTTTGATGCGCTCGACAATCAGCCAGTGAAACTCGTCATGCTGTTCCTCGTTCCGCAAGGCCAATTCCAAAAGCATCTGCACACGCTGGCCAACATCGCCAAACTCCTGCACAAGGCCGATTTCCGCCAGGCACTCGAACTGGCGCCTGATGCCGCCGCCATGCTCACCATCATCCGCGATTACGGGAAAAAGTGATTGTTGATTTGGAAGCCACCGATCGTTGGCAAGCCATAGAGGAGTTGGTCAACAATCTCGTGGCGACGGGAAAGATCAAACCCGAAAACCGGGATGTCATCGTCGCTGCCATCAAGAAGCGGGAACAGTCCATGAGCACCGGCATCGGGTTCGGCTTGGGTTTGCCGCATGCGACCACGGATCTGGTCCCAGAAGCCGTCAGTGTGCTCGGTCGTTCGAAAACCGGCGTGAATTTCGACGCACTGGACCATCAACCGGTGAAACTCGTCTTGTTATTCCTGGTACCTAAAGGACAGATTCAAAAGCATCTTCACACCCTGGCGAACATCGCCAAGTTACTTCACAAAGCTGATTTTCGGCAGGCTCTTGAGCAGGTGCAAGACGTCGCGGCTTTGAATGAAATCATCGAAAATTCTCTGGGCCGGGCAAAATCACCTGTTGCGTTGTTGCCACACAAGCAAATCGAACTCCGACTGCAAACCGCAGTTCGTGAAATTTTGTCCGACGCGGACCCCGCCAGCATTCTAGTCCGGCCATGCCTCGATCCAAAGTTCGGGGACTACCAGTCCAACGCGCTGATGTCGCTGGCCAAGGCGCGAAAGATGAATCCGCGGCAGCTGGCTTCGGATGTGGTTGCCCGGCTCGATGTTTCGGAATTTTGCGAGAAGGTTGAAATCGCCGGCGCCGGCTTCCTGAATTTCCGGCTCAAAATTTCTGCGCTCGCCCATTCGCTTGATTCCGCAGCGCGCGGGGAGCACCTTTTTTTTGCCAAAGCCGACAAGCCAAAAACGGTTATCATTGATTTCAGTTCGCCGAACGTGGCCAAGCCGATGCATGTCGGCCACATTCGCTCCACGATCCTCGGAGACAGCCTGGCGCGCACGCTGCGCCTGCTCGGCCAACGCGTCATTACTGACAACCACATCGGCGACTGGGGCACGCAGTTCGGGATGCTGTTGGTGGGCTGGAAAGCGCATCTCGACCGCGCGGCGCTCGGCCGTGATCCGATTGCCGAGATGGAAAGGCTCTACAAAAAAGTCAGCGCCGCCTGCGTGGCCGATGAAACCGTTCGGGAACAGGCCAAACAGGAACTCGTCAAACTTCAGGGCGGAGACGAAGAAAACCTGAAAATCTGGCGTGAGATGATTGCGCTCTCGGAAAGGCAGTTCGACGAAATCTATGCCCGGCTCGGTGTGAAATTCGACCACACGCTCGGTGAAAGCTTTTACAATCCGCGGCTCAAGCCCCTCGTGGAGGAATTGTTCGCGAAAAAAATCGCGCGGGAAAGCGAGGGCGCCATCGCGATTTTCTTCGATGACAATCCCCACCTCAAAAAGCACCCGGCGCTCATCCGCAAAAGCGACGGCGGGTTCAACTACACGACCACCGATCTCGCCACGCTCGAATACCGGCTGAAAACCTGGCAGCCGGACGAAATAGTTTACGTCACCGACGGCCGGCAGCAGTTGCATTTCCAGCAGATCTTCGCCGCGTTCCGCAAATGGCGCTGCCAGCTCCCAGCTCCCAGCTCCCAGTTGCCAAAGCTGGCCCACGTCTGGTTCGGCTCAATTCTCGGCGAAGACGGCAAGCCATTCAAAACCCGCAGTGGCGAGACGGTGAAACTGGCCGATTTGCTGCATGAAGCAGAAGAACGCGCCTTCATCGTGGTAAAGACGAAACAGCTTGAACGCCCGGAAGAAGAACGAGTCCCGGAAGCACTTTGGCCAGAAATCGCCCGCGTGGTCGCCATCGGCGCGGTGAAATACGCCGATCTGCTGCCGAACCGGCAGAGCGATTACCTTTTCAGTTGGGACAAGATGCTGGCGCTCAACGGCAACACCGCGCCGTATTTGCAGTATGCCTTTGCGCGGATCCGGAGCATTTTCCGGAAAGGCAACGTAGGACAGGCTTCCAGCCTGTCTCCGTCCGAAAAAAAGTTAGAGACAGGCAAGATGCCTGTCCTACTCACTGCATCTGAGGAGATCGCGCTGGCGAAGCATCTGTTGAATTTTGGCCTGACGCTGGAAGCGGTGTCGGAGGAATTTCGTCCGAATTTCTTGTGCAACTACCTCTACGAACTGGCAGGCAAATTCACCGCGTTCTACGAGAATTGTCCGGTGCTCAAAGCCGGCGACGCGTCGCGCGCCAGCCGGCTGGCGCTCTGCGACTTGACGGCCCAGGTGTTGAAACTCGGCTTGGAATCGCTTGGAATTGAGGTGGTTGAACAAATGTGACCCGGGCTGTGAATAAGTTGTGAACAGTTCCTCGTTTTTGTTCTTGTCTTTCTTGCGGCTCTCTGTTACAAAAGTGACCAAAGTTAAGCAACACTTTCGTTGCAATTAGAAAGGCAAACCAAATGAAATCTTTTGTTGTTCTTGCAGCCGCCGTAGCAGCGGCTTCGCTCGTGTCCGCCCAGGCAGATATTCTTGCCAATTGGACTTTCGAATCCGCGGCTTCGACCAACAGTATAATCGGGGCCGGTGATACTCCTGCTGCAAGTCAAAGCGGCGTCGGCGCCGATTTTGGTTTAGGTACTGCCAGTGCCGGCCATGCATCCTCTGCCTCTGTCTGGTCGATCCCCGCAGGCAATGGCTCGCCGCACTCTTGGAGCGCGAACACGTGGGGGGTCGGCGACTTTTTTCAATTCCAAGTCAGCTCCCTCGGTTTTCAGAACATCTCCGTTTCTTACGACCAAATCAGCAGCAGCACTGGCCCTGGGATTTTCAAGTTCGGCTACAGTACTGATGGTGTTAATTTCACATACGGAAGTGATTACACGGTTTTAGTAAACGCTTCTCCTAATACTTGGAGTGCAAGCACTCCTGTCCTTACCACCACCTTTACGGAGAACTTGAGTGCAATAATCGCTCTGAACAACCAGGCCACGCTTTTCTTCCGCGTGTTTGATGACGCTACGACTTCGGCCAGTCAAGCAAATGGTGGTTCCACGGCTCCCGGCATTGCGGGCACGGACCGGGTGGATAACTTCGTTGTGTCGGCGTCTCAAGTACCGGAACCGGCTTCCCTTGCTTTTGGCCTGGTTGGCGGTTTTGCGTGGCTGTTGGCGTTGCGCCGCAAACACTGATTTTCCCTTTGATTACAAACACAAAGAGCCGGGGCTTCCCGGCTCTTTTCGCTTTTTCGGAGCTTTTGTCTCTCAACTTAATCGCATCGGCATCACGACGTACAGGAACGGGCCGTTGATTTTCAAGACGCCCGGGCTGAGTTCGTCGGTCAATTCAAAGAAAACCTCGTCTTCCGTCAACGCATTGAGCGGATCAATGAGATATTTGGGGTTGAAGGCGATGGCGACTTCCTTGCCTTTGTAGTTGACCGCCAGGCTTTCGCGCGCTTCGCCAACTTCCGGCGAATTGGCCGTGATGGCCAGGTTGTTTTTGCCGAAGGCGAGTTTTACGGAATTCGCCTTTTCGCTGGTCATGATTTCGGCCCGACGCAGGGCATGCAGGAATTCTTCCCGCGCGAGCGGCACGCGCTCCTTCACCTCCGAGGGAATGACCTGGCGATAGTTCGGGTAGTTTCCTTCAATCAGTTTCGTCACCACAAGCACGGAAAATCCCTTTTCGTCCTTCAACGCGAATGACGCCTGATTTTCACCCAGTTTGACGACGATTTCTCCCTTGTCCTGCAACAGCCGGTTCAATTCATTGACGGCTTTTGCCGGAATGATAAACTCGCCTTCGCTCTTTTCCGCGATGTCCACTTCTTCATCCACCAGGGCCAACCGGCGTCCGTCCGTCGCCACCACGGTCATTTTATGATCTTTCAAGCTGATATAAATCCCGTTCAGCACGTAACGGGATTCATCCGTGGAGATGGCAAACGATGTTTTGCGCAACATTGCCTTGAGCGTTTCCTGCGGCAGTGTGACTTTCTTATCATCCTTGAACTTTGGCAGAGGCGGAAATTCATCCGCCGCCAGCCCGTGAATTTTGTAAAACGAAGCTCCGCAGCGGATGCTGCAAATATTTTTATCATCCACTTCGATGTCTAATTCACTTCCATTCAATTCACGAACGATGCCGAAGAGTTTTTTCACCGGCACGGTCGCCGTACCGCCTTTTTTTACCTTCGCTTCAACCGAGCAGGCCACCGTTACATCCAGGTCGGTTGCCGTAAACTCCATCTTTTCACCTTCAACGCTCAGGAGGACGTTGGACAGGATGGGCAGGGTTGTGCGCGCGCTGACGACATTCTGCACCGCTTGCAGGCCATTTAAAATTTGCTCCTTCGCGATGGTAAGGTTCATGCGCTATTTAATAGGTTCTTTCTTTGTTAAAATGTTCTTAATATTATGCACTGTGAATAAGGCAAACAACCTTTTCTGTCAAGGCAAACACAGAGAAAGCTGAGGAGAAGAAAAAAACGGAAGTGGTTGCGAATGGTGGAAAACTCCCCATTCTCATTCTTCTTCACAGTTCCCACAATCCACTCACAGGGAAAGGGCGCCCTTTCAGCAATGTTGTACACGTCGAACAACCGCATGGAAAACTGCCGCGGCGGTCTCCACTTCTTCGTTTGTCGTTTCCCGCCCCAGCGAAAAACGGACCAGAGCATTCGCCTGATCCTGGCGGCCGATGGCGGTAATAACGTGCGATGGTTCAAGCGATCCCGCCGAGCAGGCAGAACCACTGGAGGCACAGACCCCCTCCAAATCCAGGCCCGCGAGCAGAGAAGTGCTGTCCGCTCCTTGCACAACAAAAGCGGCGGTATTGGCCAGCCGTTTGTCCCGCGGACCGACAAAATCAACGCCTTCGGCCTTCTCCGCCTTCTCAATCAGCCGCCGACTCTGTGGTTGCAGGCGGTTCGGATCAAAGACCGGCGGTCGGACAAAGAGTTCCAGGGCCGCAACCAGGCCAACAATGCCGGCCAGGTTTTCTGTTCCGGCCCGCCGTTCATTTTCATGACCGCCACCGAACAGAATCGGATCGGGAAACAGCGGAGACCTGGCGAAAAGCAGGCCGGCGCCTTTTGGCCCGTGAAATTTATGGGCGCAAACCGAAACCAGGTCGGCGTTGAACTGGTGGATATTCCCGACCGGTTCCTTGCCAAACCATTGCACCGCGTCGGTGTGGAAAACAATCCCGCGTTCGCGGCAGACGGCGCCCAACTCGGCCACCGGCTGGAGGGTGCCGATTTCGTTGTTGGCCGCCATGATAGAAACCAGCACGGTGTCCGGGCGAAGAGCATGCTGCAAATCAGCGACCGACACGCACCCTTGGCGGTCCACTGGCAGCCTGGAGACTTCAACCCCCTCCTGTCTTTCAAGGTAATCAAAGGAGTGGAGCACGGCGTGATGTTCGATGGCCGACGTGATGAGGTGTTTGCCCTTGGGCCTGAGCAACCGGGCCGCGCCGAAAATCGCCAGATTGTTGCTCTCCGTGCCGCCGCTGGTGAAAATCAGTTCACTGGGCTTGCAGGCGAGAAACGCCGCCGCCCGGCCCCGCGCACCGTCCAAGGCCGCCCGGGCGCGTTGGCCAATGTGATGCACGGACGAGGGATTGCCCCAAATCTCGCCCCAAAAAGGCAGCATCGCCTCGCGCACCTGCGGGTCGAGCGGCGTCGTGGCGTTGTAATCCAAATAGATCGTCCGCGGCATCGTTTCCATTCTGCGGAAAGCAGCCGCAAAACGACGAGACAAAAATGGAAGAGGGAGACACACAGAATGTTGCAATTTACGATTTACGATTTACGATTTGTTTTGGAGGCGCGGAAGCGAGCAACAAAGGAAAATGAGCACCTGGGTCAAAATTTGCGGCATCACGAATCCGGCCGACGCGCAGGTCGCCATCGAGGCGCACGCCGACGCGCTGGGCTTTGTCTTTTGCGCAAAAAGCCCGCGGCACATGACGATTACCGCCGCCGCCGGCATCTCCAAACAATTGCCGGGCTTCGTCCTGCGGGTCGGGGTTTTTGTCAACGCACTGAAGGCGGAGGTGGAACGCGCCATCGGCGAATGCGGGTTGAATCTGTTGCAATTTCACGGAGACGAACCGCCGGAGTATTGCGCGCAATTCGGAGTGATGAGCATGAAAGCGTTTCGGATGCGAGACGCCGGAACACTGGGGGAATTGAGACAATACCAGACCAGTGCCTGGCTGCTGGACGCGTATTCTCCCGAGGCGGAGGGCGGGACGGGCGAGAAATTCAATTGGGACCTGGCCGTTGCCGCGCAGAAATTCGGCAAACCGATCTTTCTCGCCGGCGGACTGACGCCGGAGAATGTGGCCGAAGCCGTTCGGAAGGTTCGGCCCTTCGGCGTGGACGTTTCCAGCGGCGTGGAAATTTCGCCCGGGAAAAAGGACCCCGCAAAAGTGCGCGCGTTCATCAGCGCCGCCAAAGCTGCCGGCGGAAAAGCGGCGGAAAAAGAGTTCGCCGGAGGAAAGCCGCCAAAACCAGCCTAAAAAAAGCGATTTTTGAGTTCCCTCCGGCGCGCGCGGTCTGATACATTGCGCGCCACGTTTTTTGAAGCGATGAAAATTTCCGTTCCAAAGGAAACGCAACCAGGCGAAACCAGAGCGCCGTTGACGCCGGACAGCGCGGCCAAACTGGTCAAACTGGGCGCGCAAGTAGAAGTCGAGGCTGGCCTGGGCGCCCGCGCCGGTTTTCCCGATGACGCCTACGTCAAAGCCGGCGCGACGATCACCACCGACCGCAAGGCGCTGCTGGGGTCCGGCGACATCGTGCTGCGCGTGCGCAAGCCGCCGGTCGGGGAAATCGCCCAGCTCAAATCCGGCTGCATCCACGCGAGCTTGCTCGACCCGTTCAACGAAAAGGAACTGGTCCAGAAGCTGGCGGAACGCGGCGTCAGTGCCATCAGCATGGAATTCATTCCGCGCACGACCCGCGCGCAAAAAATGGACGTGCTGTCGTCACAGGCCAACCTCGGCGGTTACGAGGCGGTCATTCTCGCCGCGCGCTATGCCAACAAGATTTTTCCGATGATGACCACGGCCGCGGGTACCATCCTGCCGTCCAAAGTGTTCATCATCGGCGTCGGCGTCGCGGGGTTGCAGGCGATTGCCACGGCCAAACGGCTGGGCGCGAAAGTCACGGCTTACGACACGCGGCCGGTCGTCGAAGAACAGGTCAAATCGCTCGGCGCGCAATTCCTTAAAATTGACCTCGGCGAAACCGGCCAGACGAAAGACGGCTACGCCAAGGCGCTGACCGACGAACAAATCCAGAAGCAGCGCGACGCGATGAAAAAAACCTGCGGCGATTCAGATGTCGTTATCACCACCGCACAGGTGTTCGGGCGCAAGGCGCCGGTTCTGGTCACCGCCGAAATGCTCAACGCGATGAAGCCGGGCAGCGTGGTCGTGGACATGGCGATTGAGAGCGGCGGCAACGTCGAAGGCGCGGTGCTGGACCAGGTGACCGACCGCAACGGGGTGAAAATCGTCGGCCTCGCCAACCTGCCGGGCCGCGCGCCGCTGCACGCCAGCCAGGTTTATTCCGCAAACCTGACGAGCCTCCTCGAGGAATTCTGGGACAAACAGAATAAAAGTTTCGTCCTCAAGCTCGACGACGAAATTATCAAGGGCTGTCTGGTCACGCACGGCGGAAAAATCGTGAACGAGAAGCTCGCGGCCAAACCAAGTTGAATTTATGAGCACTGAAATCCTGGTGTTTTTCATTTTTGTCCTCTCGATTTTTCTCGGGTTTGAATTGATCTCCCGGGTGCCCTCGATGTTGCACACGCCGCTGATGTCCGGCACCAACGCCATTCACGGCATCATCCTGCTGGGCGGCATGCTGGTGCTGGCAGATGCACACAACACCCTGACCATCGCGCTCGGCTTCGTTGCTGTAGTTTTTGGTTCGGCCAACGTCTTCGGCGGGTTCATGGTCACCGACCGGATGCTGCAAATGTTCAAGAAGAAGAAAAAATGAGCTCGTCCATCGCCCTTACCTATATCGCGGCCGCAGTTTTGTTCATTCTCGGCATTAAGTTCTTGAGTTCGCCGAAAACCGCGCGCTACGGCAATTTGCTGGCCGCGTTCGGCATGTTGATTGCCTTGGTTGCCACCATACCTTTGCTTGGAACCGGGGAGACCTCGCTGTTGAAGCAGGGCTGGAACCTGAGTTATACCCTCATGGTCGTCGGCATCGTGATCGGTTTGATCATCGGCGCTATCGGCGCGTATTCGGTGAAGATGACCGCGATGCCGCAGATGGTGGCGGCGTTCAACGGGCTGGGCGGCGGGTCGGCGGCGCTGGTCGCGAGCCTGGAATTTCTGCGGCGCGCACAAAACCAGGACATCACCGCTTTTGTTGCGGTGACGATGTTGTTCGCCACGCTCATCGGTTCGCTGTCCTTTTCCGGCAGCATCATCGCGTTTCTGAAATTGGAGGGGAAATTTGAGAAGCCGCACACGTTTCCCGGCCAGAACCTTTTAAACGGCCTCATCCTGGCCGTGATTCTCGGCCTGTGCGTTTATCTCACCGGCTGGGTGGCAACCAATACCACGGCGTTCGTTGTGATGTTTGTGCTCGCGCTTGTGTTCGGCGTGGCGATGGTCATGCCCATTGGCGGCGCGGACATGCCGGTGGTCATCTCGCTGTTGAACTCGTTCACCGGACTCGCGGTCGCGGCGGACGGCTTTACCATCAACAACATTTCCATGATCGTGGCCGGAACGCTCGTCGGTTCGTCCGGCACGCTGCTCACGCTGCTCATGTGCCGGGCCATGAACCGGCCGGTCACCAACGTTTTGTTCGGCGCCTTCGGCTCCGGCGGCGGCGGCCCGGCGGCTGCCGCTGGTGTCGCCGGGACGGTCAAACCGATTCAAGCCG
>DATNHI010000086.1:0-5433 GCA_035605035.1 Verrucomicrobiia bacterium | reverse complement strand
GGCTCTGGTATCTTCCTTGGCCGCCGTCGGCACGGATCCCATCTGTGGAAATTAAAAACCGGCGACCCGAACTTTCGGACCGCCGGCCAATGTTTTCCCCCGCCCATCACTCGCCCCGCGCCAGACTTTTCACACAGCCTCACGATTTGTTAGGCCGGTGCTTCCATTCAATTTCTCGAATCATTTCCTCGCGTGACCTTCTCGAAGGAGCGCTACTGTTTTCTCGCATTGCTCGATCAAATTGGTGTCTCCATTTGACTTAGCCCACTGCCGTTCCGCCAGGGCTAAATCGAGTGGTGTCGTCCCATCAGGACACTTCGCATTTATAGTAGCATGGTTCGCAATTAGCACCGCGGCTACATCACAACAGCCGTTACGCGCGGCGTAATGCAATGGCGTCATGCCGTAGCCTGAACGCGCGTCAACTTTAGCGCCATGCGCGATAAGCATTTTGGCTCCCGCGGGATTGTTGTGGATCGCAGCAACAAATAATGGAGTTTGGTCGATATGGTTTTTGGCATCAACTTTTGCCCCATTGGCTATGAGCAATTTCACAATTTCGGTGCCGTTGGATGATCCGTGTTCGGCGGCAAAATGAAGCAGGGTGTAATTCTTTTCGCCCACGTAGTTCACTGCGTTGGTGTCCGCCTTGAGACCGGCTCTGGCCATTTCAACGTCCTCACGCTCGATTGCCGCGTAAATCTTCCCAACGCTATCCGTCGCCCGAACTAGCAACGAGCAAAAAACCAACAATGTAATGATTGCGCTCGATTTCACGCGTGTGAATGACGGCCTAACAGTATTATTAGGCCAGAGAGCGTGCACGACGCCGTGCACGGGTGACTATTCTATCTTTGGCCTTTATCATGAAGTTATGAAATCAAACCCGCCAATTTTCATCAAGCAAAAGCTATTTTAATTTCGTTCGCACGTAATGGAAAAGGTATTGCTGCACGTAACCGGCGTACGGTCCGAAATGCGTCGCGGCAGAACGGCAGAGCAGCGTATCCGAATATTCGTCCTCAACTGTCAGGATGAAACTCGTAATTGTCATACCGGGATTTGACGAAGGTTTGAAGGTCCTCGGACGATTCGTAAAGTTCAGACCAGACTTCGTAGCCTTCAATCAATGGGCGGCCGTCCTGCTCAAAGGCAATCTGCCAGGGATGCCATTCCATGTCGTTGGCGGCGGCATATAGCTTCGCCTCCTCTCCCGCCTTGGCAAAAGCCTCTTCCTCGGTGCTCGCGGAAAAGACCACGACGCGCTCTTCAAAAATGTTGGTGCCGTCCTTCTTTTGGCCGAAAAAAAAGACGCTGCGGATGCCGAACCATTTCACTGCCGGATTGTCTGGTGTGTTCATAGGAGCATGAAAGCCGACCGGCGGATTTCTATCAAGGAAAAGCTGTTTTTGTTTTCGTCCGCATGTAATGAAAAAGATATTGCTGGGCGTAACCGGCGTGCGGTCCGAAATGCGTCGCGGCGAAATGGCGTAACCGCTTTGCCGTCACACGGCGGCGTGGGAAATAAAGTTTGCGTAACGCGCGTTCCACCCAGACATCCACCGGAAACGCGGAATCGAATCCGTACGCGAACAGCAGGACGCAGTCAGCAATTTTGCCGCCGACGCCGCGCAATTTCATCAACTCCATCCGGGCTTCGTCCAGCGGCAGGCGACGGGGTCGCTCCAAATCCAATTTGCCATCGGCAATCTGCCGCGCCGCGGCGAGCAGGTGCGGCGCGCGAAATCCCATTTTGCACGCGCGCAAGTCGGCTTCGGTCAGGCGGGCGATGCGTTGGGGGGTGGGAAAAGCAAAGTAAACTCCATTCTCCTCCCTCGCCCCGCCCGAGCGGGGAGAGGGCCGGGGTGAGGGGATTTGAGTTTCAAAATAATTGGCCTCCTCTCCCCGGCCCTCTCCTCCTTTGGGGGAGGAGAGGGAGGTCGGTTCACCAAATCGTTCACAAAGCAGCGCGACAATTTGCCGGATTTGAACAATTTGTTTGGTCGAGGAAAGGATGAACGACGCCAGGCACTCCCACGGGTCCTGGCGCAACACCCGCAAGCCACGGCAGGCGGCGATGGCGTCACGCATCGGGGCGTCGTCGGGAAAAGTTTTGAGCACGGCACCCAAATCCACGTCGGTTTGCAGATAATCACGCAACCATTGCCAACCGGTGACCGGCCCGGCGGTTTCAGCGATAATGCCGTCCGGCGCCTGCGTCAACCGCACGCGATTTTTCCCAACAATGCCGGTCCACGAGTTGGAACACGCGGACTGGCCGTCCGTGTTTCGTTGCCATCGGAATGCCTGGCCGGAATCAAGGGTCGCCGCCAGGTCATAATCGCAAACGGGGAGGACCGTCACCGGCGACAGCGTGGCTCTTTCATTTGAGGTTGCGGCATTCAAAGAGCTGGATGGTGTGGAAAACGCGGCCGCGATACAAGACATCGAACAGTCCCAAATCCTTGACAGACTCGAATTCGCGAAGCAATTGCGGCGGCGGCGGCTGGGGTTGTGGTTCGTAGCGGAGCAGGTTCGTTTCGCCGGCCAGCCATTTGAAAACCCAGCCGTTCACAAGCGGCGGGCCGCCGATTTCAGTGAAGTAGATCGCGTTTTGTCCGGTATGCGTACCCTGGTAACCCGGCCAGTAATAAAACTGGTTTATCGGCTTGTCGGTCTTGAGAAAATAGACCAGCGGATTGGCGACAACGTTGGTTTTCGCTTCCGGCAGGTAAAAGGAAACCTCGCCCACCAACTGATAATGCCCGGCGATGATGAATACCGGCCTGCCTTCGGCCAGCAGGTTCGTGCGGGCGTCACCGACCAATCGGGCAACGCCATCGTATGCCCGCACGCGAGTGATTGGATCGGGTTTGGGCGGCAGCGGTTTGCCGACGATTTTTTGTGCAAGATTGGTTTCATGCAGAAACACGACGAGCGGCAAACCGATGACGAGGCCCGCCGTCAACCCGGCTTTGGCGAGCCTGAAAAGGAATGGCGTTCGTCTCTGCCAGTAAATCACCATCAGACAGAACAGCGGCAGCACGGAAGGCGCGATCCAGTTAGGCAGCACGCGCGAATGAAAGGTGAGCAGGAAATAGACGAGAAACAACGGCGCGCCCATGCTGAACAGGTAAACCATCCGCGGGTCGTCCCGCTGGAAACGCCAGAAGGCAATCGCCGCCCACAGCGCGCCAATGAGAAAAACCGGGTTCAGCAACAACATTTCGCTGGCGATAAAATCATTGAGATAGCGGAGCGTGAAATGCCACTGCTCGCCGGCGCCAGCGTCGTTGGCCACGTGGGAAACCGTGATCCAATTGTGTTGCGCGTTCCAAATGAGGACGGGCAGGGCGCAAAGCAGGTTCACCAGCAGCGCCAGATACAGTCCGGGTTTGCGCAGATGGATTCGTGCCGGCTTCCACAGAACCAAAAAGACAGCCCAGCAGAGCCATTGCAGCAACTCGGTGTATTTGCTCAGAAAACCCAAGCCCAGCCACAAGCCGGTCCACAGCCAGTGCGAAGTTTTTCCGTCCGGCTGGAGGGCGCGCCAGCCGGAGAGCATCGCCGCCGTCCAGAACAAAACCGAGAGCGGGTCCACCGTCATCAGCGTCGCGCCGACCGACATCAGCGGCGTGGCGGTCATGATCAGAATGAGAAAAAATCCGGTGCGGGCCCCGGCTTCGCGCGCAAAAAAACGCAGCAGCAGCCCGCTCAAGATTGCCGCGATGACCGGCGCGAAAAAGCGCACGCCCAGTTCGGTGTCGCCGAACAGGTGCGTGCCGAGCCATTGGGTGTAGGCGATGAGCGGCGGCTTGCTGTAATACGACAGCGCCAGGTGTTTGGACCACAGCCACTGGTACGCTTCATCGCCGCTGAGTTCGATCATGCCGCTGGCCAGATAAGCGAGGCGCGCAACAAACAGCGCCGCAATGACGAGATAACCAAGGCGAAGCCATTCAATTTCCGATTTCCGATTTCCGATTTCCGATTTAATCACGGCGTCTGGTTCCGGGCTGGCGACTGTGGACCGTGGACTGAGGACTGGATTTAGCAAGGAGGGCAACCCGGCGTGCCAGAGCGGAAACCATTTCTTTCCCGCCCACCGCCACAAGGCGTCAAACGCAATCGCCAGTGCCACCGCGTAGCCGGCGCCCAGAATTGCCCCGGCCAGCACGTCGCTGGGATAGTGAACACCGTTGTAAAGGCGCGAAAATGAAACCGCCAGCGCCAGCGGCAGCATGAACCACGCACTGCGCCGGTAATAAATGAAAAAAATCATCGTGGCCGCAAACCAGTTTGAAGCATGCGACGACGGCATGCTGGTGCCGGTGCGTTGGTTGGCCGACATTTCTGCGCCGTTGCCGCCGGTTGCGGGAGCGATGTAACCTTCGCCGACATGGCCGAACACCCGCGCCTCCGGCAGGACGGCGTACGGACGCTGGCGGCCCACGGCGTGCTTGACGGTATTGATGACAAAGTTGTCGCCCAGCGGCAGAATGACGGCCAGCATGACGATGCACAGTCGCATCCGAACACCGCCTTTCCACAGCAACCCGAGGCCGAGGACAATCAGGACGGGAAAGAAAAAGACGTTATTGCTTAAAAGCGGCATGAGCCAGTCAAAGAACGGATTGACCAGCGACCGGTTGATGAACAGAAACAGGCTCGTGTCGAGCGTTTGCAGCCAGTGCATCGCCGCCAGTGTAGCGGGAAATGGAAAGTTGAAAACTGAATTGCGCTTCCGGTTGGAGTTCAAGCTTCAGCTCGACGAGTGCCCCGCTCGTGCGAGCGGGGCGACGACCGGGCCACGCCGAGGCGCTGACGAAGCTCAAGTTTCAATCCGCGCCCCGCGCGCGTGCGCGGGGCGACACCGCGTCATTCAACTTCCTGACGGCCTCAAACCTGTTTCAATCCGCGCCCCGCGCGCGTGCGCGGGGCGACGTTGCCCACGCGCGGGCCGGCGAACGTGATGACGTTTCAATCCGCGCCCCGCGCGCGTGCGCGGGGCGACTTGCCCGGCTGGAGGAGACCGGCCTGGCTGGCGGCGTTTCAATCCGCGCCCCGCGCGCGTGCGCGGGGCGACACGGTGGAGAGAAAGCACCAGACGTTCCCTTTGGCTGTTTCAATCCGCGCCCCGCGCGCGTGCGCGGGGCGACAAGAGCGGACAGGCGTTGAATAACTGGGCGAACCTGTTTCAATCCGCGCCCCGCGCGCGTGCGCGGGGCGACAAGCGAACTGCCGGGGACATAATCCGCGTAGCTCTTGTTTCAATCCGCGCCCCGCGCGCGTGCGCGGGGCGACGTGCGCTACTTTGCGGGGTTGCGCTCGTCAGAAGTGTTTCAATCCGCGCCCCGCGCGCGTGCGCGGGGCGACATTGAGCCTGTAGTGGCGGCGGTCCCGCCTTCGCTGTTTCAATCCGCGCCCCGCGCG
>DATNHI010000085.1:0-12225 GCA_035605035.1 Verrucomicrobiia bacterium | reverse complement strand
AACATTACCATCAACAACATCACGATGATGGATGTCATTGCGTGCCCGATTTACCTCACCACCGGCGAGCGCGAGCGAGGGCCGGACGCGACCACGCCGAGCCGGATGCGGAATATTTTTATTTCCAATGTCATTGCCAGCGGGATTGACCCGATGAGCGGCATTCAAATTACCGGCACTCCCGGACAACCGATCGAAGGCGTGCGGCTCGAAAACATCCGGCTCGACTTCAAAGGCGGCGGAACGAAGGCACAAGCCGCGCGCGTGCCGCGCGAACTCGGCATCGGCTATCCCGAACCCAGCCGGATCGGAGTGATGCCCGCCTACGGTGTTTTTGCCCGCCACGTTCGCGGCCTGGAACTGGCCAACGTCAGCCTCAGTTTCGCGTCGGACGACCTGCGGCCCGCGATGGTTTGTTCGGATGTGGACGGGCTGGAAGTGGACAATTTCAAAGCGCAACTCACTTCCGGCGTGCCGGCGGCGGTCCTGGCCGATAACGTCCGGGGAATCACCATTCGGAACTCGCCGGTGCTGGACGGAATTACCACAAAGTAACCGGGAGCCGACCCGTTTGTAGCCTCGTTTCGCCAAATCAACCACTTAAACACGTAGGACAGGCGTCGCGCCTGTCTCCATCTTAAAAACTTCATTCCGCGTTCGGCAATACCTTGTGCCATCGTACTTGTCCAACGCCCAAGGCGGACAATCCAAAGTCAGAGACAGGCGCGACGCCTGTCCTGCGAATTTTCCTCAGCGAATGGACAGAGCCGTGCTGAGCTGGTTGATGGCCGCGACGATGTGCTTGCTGATGCGCTTCTGGCTTTTGACTTCGGCGGAGTTCAGCACATTTTGGAGCAGCCCCTGGGCCTCGCGCAGCTTGGCATCGGACAAAGGCTGCGGCTGTTTGTCCTTGGCGTCGCCGCGGAGATTCATGCCCAGCAAATCGCCCGCGGCCTCAATCTGGTGCATGGCCCGTACCCGGTGGCCTTTGTAATCGTGATCGCCGGTGGCCAGGATGATGTAAGCGCTTCGTAACATGCCGGCCTCGGCCGTGTCGCTGAACGCGACCGTTTGGTATTGATTCGGGCCGGCGACAGAGCCGCCCAAGGTTTGTGGCATGGCTGGCGTCGCGGCACGAAGGCTCACGGCGCAGGACAGGACGGTGACGAAAACCGCAGATTTTGCGGCTGTTTCGAGATTTTTTGTATTCATGGTGTCATCCTTGACGAATCAGAGGTCTATTTGGTTACAGATGAATTTCAAAGAAAGCGAAAGCGGCAAAAGTCCTCGGTATAATCCAAGACGCCAGCGCAAATGCCGGTGACTCCCGAACAGCGCGAAGCGTCCTGGAGTGCGCCAGCCCTCTGGCGCCTTCCTGCTCACGCTGTCGGTCACCTTGCCGCCCGGCACCTTAAATCTAAGGCAACCACTGGGCACGGTAAAACTGGGAGTCGTTCAAAGCATCCACCGTCAGGTCGGTGTAGGTACCTACCAGCAGGTTGCTCTGGACCGGCAACCAGCTCAACAAATCCGTCGAGGCATAGACCGTGTAGGTCACACCAGTCTGGCCATTCAGACGAAAGCTCAGGCTGGCGGGAGTCGTCAGCACCGGGTTACTGAGGGAAAACGGCAAGACCGTCTTCGAAAGGATGATATCCCCGCCGTTGGGCACGACGTCAAACATCACAAAATTGGTCGAATTGACGGTAACGAATTTTGCGGTGATCGGCTGGTTGTTCTGCGAGACGGCGACAGCCGGCCAACCTGCGGGCAACGGCCGGCGCAAAGTAATCGGGTAGTTATAAATCGAGTTATTCAGGCTATTGGTCACTTGAACGGTGATGCTATTGTTCGAGTTGGTGGTTTCGGCGACTGATGACGCGTTTCGTTCCTTGATATAGCGAACGACGTTGCCAAAGGTCTCCACCCAGAATTTGTCCTGGTTGGTACGCATGTAATCAACGCTGGCCTGCAACGCCGTGCTCGGAAGCGGGGAATAGCCACTGCCACTGTCGAGCTCGTGGATCAGGTACACGCACCAGGCTTTGGCCGCGGCGGCGTTGTTCGCCAGGCTGTCAATGCTGGCGCCGGTTGTGTATGACCCGGTGTTGCCCAAAACAAACGAGCTGATGTTCATAAAATCCGAGGGCGTACTGGACACCAATTGCCCGGAGCAACCCCGGGCGCCAATGTAGTATTGCGCAACAAGTGCTTCGTTGGCTGGAACCGCGCAATTCGGGTAGGCCAACGTAACGCAAGACTCATTGGTTATGTGGGAATTGATGGCGCTCTGGGAATTCGCCAGTTCGTTCGTCAATTGCGTAGCCGATACTGTGTTAAGGCTGGTATGCGTCACGGTATGGCTGGCAATTTCGTCTCCGTACGATGCGGCGGTTTGGGCCTGCGACCAGGTAAACGTGGTCCAGTAATTGATGACCGTGAACAACGTCATCGTGAAACCCGCCTGGTGAAACATCGGGACCGCGATGGCGTACTGATTGGGCAAATTATCATCGAAGGTATAGGAAATGGCCGCCGGGCGGAATCCCTCCCACGTTCCTATTTCGTACGGCGCCTGGACCGATCCGGCCGAACTGACCAGCGGAATTACCGTTGTCGTAAAGCAGATAATTGCCGGCAGGAAAATGGAGCTTAAGGGACACTTTTTCATAAGAGTTTATAGGATAAGCTATTGGGCTGACTTTGAGAAGCAAAATCCGGGGGAAACAATGCGACAGGCTTTGTGGCATCACAGGTTGGACGGTTCCCTATTCGCTGCTGCCACACATCTTTGAAAATTCCGCCTCGTTCAAAATCCTGACGCCGAGCTGCTGGGCCTTTTCCAACTTCGAACCGGCTTCTTCGCCTGCCAAAACGAAATCCGTCTTTTTGCTCACGCTGCCGCTCACTTTGCCGCCCGCGGCTTCAATCTTTGCGGTGGCTTCCTCGCGCGTCATTGTCGGCAATGTGCCGGTCAGCACAAATGTCTTGCCGGCAAAGGCACCCACCGCTTTCGCGGTGGCGCTGACTTTCTCGTTTTGCGGTTTGATACCCAGTTCGCGGATGCGGGCGAGGACTTTCTTTCCGGCAGCCGACGCAAAATAATCCAGCACGCTCGCCGCTGCGACCGGGCCGACTTCAACCAGCTTTGCCTTCAAACCGCCCGCATCCAATCGCGCTTCAATTTCAGCAATTCCGGCTTTGAGTTGCGCATCACGTTTTTCACGAGCGGCCTTTTCGGTTTCGTTCCTCGGCGGATTCTTGCGCGAGCGCGGACTGTTTTCCGCACGATCGGTTTCTTTCGCGCCCAGATCACGGATGTCGCGCAAGACTTCGGAATGAGCCAGCGCCTCCAGTGAATCATGCGTGGCCGCAAGTTGCTTGGCAGTGGCTTCGCCCACATCAGAAATCGCCAGCGCTTGAATCCAGCGCGAGAGCGGCGCGGTCTTGGCACGTTGAAGTGCGTCGAGAATCTTCGTCGCATTCTTTTCGCCGAAGACGCGCGGTTCGTCATCGGTGCCGAGATTAAGCTTGCCGAGCTGTTCGAGCTTTAAATCGAACAAGTCGAGCGGTTCCTTGACCAGGCCGCGTTCGACCAGTTTCTCGGCCACAATGCCACCCAGGGATTCGAGGTCGAGCGCCTTGCGGTGTGCGAAATACTCCACACGCCTGGTCTGTTGCGCCGGACAACCCGCAATGTTCTGACAGCGCCAAGCGACTTCTTCGGCAGTAGTGGCACGGGCATCTTGCCCGTGCGAATCGGAACTGACGGGCGAGACGCCCGTGCCACTAAGTTTATCCTTCGCAATTGGTCCGCCACACGCAGGACATTTGCCACCGACATGCTTGAATAAATCAAATTCCTTTGCCCCGGGCGGTCGTTTGGTTACGACCACCTCGGCCACTTCCGGAATCACCATGCCGGCCTTGCGAATGACCACGGTGTCGCCGATGCGGATGTCTTTGCGGCGGATTTCGTCCTCGTTGTGCAGCGTGGCGCGCGAAATCGTCGAGCCTTGCACAAAGACGGGTTCAAGTTCGGCCACGGGCGTCAGTACGCCAGTGCGCCCGACCTGTACGGTAATGCCTTTCAACACCGTTTCCGCAGGCGTAATCCACGGCACGGGTTTGTGGACGATGGCATAGCCCGGCGCGCGTGCGCGGCCGGGAACGCGCGCCCAGTCGGCAAGCGTGTCCACCTTGAGCACAATGCCGTCAATCTCGTAGGGCAACTGCCGGCGCAAGTCTTTGTCCTCGTCGTAATGTGCAACAACTTTTTCCCGATAAATTTTCAAGACCTCCTCGATGCCGTCGCAGACCCACCAGAGTTTTTGCGTGGGCAAACCGAACCTGGCGAGAGCTTCGAGCATTTCGGAATGCCTCTTGAATTGGATGCCGTCCAGCGCGCCCGTGGCGTAAAACACGGCGCGGATGGGACGTTGCGCGACGAGCTTTGGATCGAGCTGTTTGAGCGTGCCGGCGGTGGCGTTGCGGGCGTTGGGAAATGGTTTTTCGCCAGCGGCCTCAAGTTTTTTGTTGATGGCCTCGAATTCCTTTACCGGCATGTACGCTTCTCCGCGCCCTTCGAACAGGGCAGGCGGATTTTTCAAATTCAACTCCAACGGAATCGCTTTGACGGTTTTGAGGTTGGCGGTGATGTCGTCGCCTTCCGCGCCGTCACCGCGCGTGACGCCGAGCGCCAGTTTGCCGTACCGGTAATGGACACTGATGGAAACACCGTCCACCTTGGGTTCCATGACGTATTGGATTTTGTCACGGCCGAGTTGCTTTCGCAAAGTTGAGTCAAAGGTGGTGGCTTTGGGGTCGGACGAGTAAAGCTTCGCCAAAGTATTTTCGTCCTGTGCACAACTGCGTTTGAACCAGTCTGGCTCCTTTTTTTCATCCGGTTGTTCTGCCGCTTCAATCTTGTCAAGTGACAGCATCGGCACGAGATGTTTGACACGGGCGAATTTTTCACTGGGCGCGCCACCGACGCGTTGCGTGGGCGACTCGGGCGTGACCAGATCGGGGAATTGTTTCTCCAGATCCTGCAACGCCTTGAAAAGCTGGTCGTATTCGCGGTCACTGATGAGCTGCCGGCCTTCGACGTAATAAGCGTGGTCGTGCCGCCGGATTTCGTCGGCGAGTTCCGCGTGGCGTTTTTGGGCTTCAGCGTGCGTCATGCAAAATTTACCGTTCCGATTTTAGCGCGGCGCGAATTTTGCGCGGGTCCTGGCGCAAATCCAGCACGCGATAGACGACAGCCTGGTCGTTTTCAAATTGATAGTAAACCGCATACGGAAACCGTCGGGACAGCAGCCGATGAAAACCAAAAACCTTCCGATGAATCCCGGCGTAAAGAATCAGCGAATCTACGTCTGAGAAAAGCGAATCGAGAAAATAGCCGCCCAGACCTTCACCCTGCTGTTCGTAGAAATCCCGTCCGTCTGCCAGATCATTGAGGCCGGACTCAAGGATGCGAAGATTCATTTTCCGCCCTTGCGCAATTTCGACTTGGCCTGCTCCCAATCCAACATTTTTTCTTCGCCGCTCGCCACGCGCTCCGCCGTTTCGCGTAAGGCATCAGCGTGCCAGGCCGGGGATTCCAATGTTTCTTCGTCCCGGCTCAAGTCCGCCCATAATGCCTCCATGAGTCGTAACTTTTCCCGCCGGGGCATTTGTTGAATTTCAAGCGCGCTCATGACAAAAGCATGAATCACTTTTTCAAAAATGCAAATCCTCTTTGACCGGCGCTCAAAGCGGTTTTACGCTGCTGCCATGCGCGGAAATCTGGCAAAGGCGTTCGAGTTGACGAACACGCATTTGTTTCGCCGCGCGGCCCTGCCGAAATCCTACACGGATTTATTGGGCCGAAAGCTGTTCCTGTTTTTGCTGACCGTCCAGGGATTGGGCGCGTTTGCGCTCATTACTTTGGGGGTCATCCTGCGAAAATCCGGCGTGGCGCGGAATGTGATCCGCCCGCGCATCCGGCAGGAAATTGCGCGGGCAGGCGTGGCGCTGCTGCCGATGTTTTTGTTCGTGGCGCTGGCGCTGGGATTCCTGGTCATCGGCCAGACCGTTTCGGCTCTGGCAAAATTCGGTGCAACGGATTATCTCGGCACGACGATGGTGATAGTCATCGTGCGCGAACTCGGGCCGCTGCTGGCGGCGATGCTGGTGCTGGCGCGCGTGGGCACGGCGCACGTGATCGAACTCGGCACCGCGCGCGCGCTGGGCGAAGTCGAGGCGCTGGAAGCTTTGGGCATTGACCCGGTGCATTATTTGATTGTGCCGCGCGTCATCGGTATGGCCGTCGGCGTCTTTGCCCTGACGGTTTATTTAATCATCGGCGCACTCGGGAGCGGCTACCTGTTTGCGTTTCTGCAGGACGTGCCGCTGACCCCGGGTGATTATTTCCGGCAAATCGCCGAGGCGCTGGGCTGGCTGGATTTTGCGTTGCTGGCATTGAAAACGGTCGCGTTCGGATTTTTCATAGCCATCGTGACGTGTTATCACGGGTTGGCGCAGCCGTTGCGGCTGGAAGACGTTTCGCGCGTCGCGGTGCGCGCCGTGACGCAGGGCGTGATTGTGTGTGTGCTGGTGGACGCGCTGTTCATCGTGCTTTACCTGCTGACATGAGCGAAAAGCAAAACATGGCGGTCATCGAAATGCGCGGTGCCAGCGTCGCCACGATGCGCGACGTCAGCTTTACGGTGGTCGAGGAGGTAAACTGGTCGGTTGCCGCAGGAGAATTCTGGGTCATCGCCGGCCAACAACAATCGGGCAAAAGCGATTTTTTGATGATGACCGCGGGCTTGATGACGCCGGTGAAGGGCAGTTACAAATTGTTCGGGATGGAAACGCAGTTGCTCGGCGAGGCGGAATTGCCCGAGCGGTTGCGCGTGGGGTTTGTTTTCGAGTCCGGACAGTTGTTCAATCAGCTGACGATCCGGGAAAACATTGCGCTGCCGCTGCAATATCATCGCGATTTGCCGCCGGACACGGTGGCGGTGGCGGTGCAGACGCTGCTGGACCTGACGGAACTGACGCCGCTGGCCGATATTACGCCGGCGAGCATCAGCGATAACTGGCGCCAGCGGGCGGCGTTGGCCCGGGCGCTGATCCTCAAGCCGGAACTGCTGTTGCTGGATAACCCGCTGGGCCGGCTGGGCGGACGGCATCTGCACTGGTGGCTGCGGTTTCTCGACCGGCTCGGGCACGGACACGAGTGGCGCGGTGGCAAGCCGATGACGCTGGTCGCGACCACAGACGATCTGCGTCCCTGGCAGGGTGCGCACCGAAAGTTTGCGCTGTTGCGTGACAAGCAATTCTGCACGCTCGGTTCGTGGAACGACGTGGCATCGGCCGGCGACCCCGTCGTAAAAGAATTGCTGGCCGTGGCGGTTGAGACAACAATCTGAAGCTTTATGGCCTTGCAGGATTTGACCCCGCAATTGCGCACGCGCCTGAGCCGGATGGAACGCGCGGTGGGCTGGTTTGTGTTTCTGGCGACGGCGCTGCTGCTGTTCGGCTTCGGCTACTATATTTACCACACAGCGGAGCGCAAAGGCTGGTTCAAGATCAAGGCGCCGTTTTTCACCTACGTCCAAAGCTCGGCGGGTTTGAACGTGGGCGACCCGGTATTCATGATGGGTTTTGCGGTAGGGCAAATTACCCGGGTTGAGCCGCAACAGCCGTACGATCCGCACAACGTGAAAATCAGTTTTGAAATCGTTGACCCGTATTTCCGTTACCTCTGGACCGGCGGTTCGTATTTGAAAGTGAACGCGGCGGATTTTCTTGGCAAACGGCAGTTGGAAGTCACCCGCGCGACGAATGGCTACGCGCTGGTCGTCACGCAGCCGGTTTCCATTCACACTTTGGACGACGCAAAAAATTTGACGGCTGTCGCGCCCGGCGACTGGCAGCTCGCGCAGGACATTACCAACGCGAATGCCAATCTGCTTTTTGCGGCTTACACTCCGCTGGAACAGGTTTTCAACGGAACCAATGCGCCCCTGCTCGCGACCGCGGTTTTGGAATCCAATTCTATTTACATTTACGACAACCAGGTGAACCGCGACCACATCGTGGCGGCGTGGGACGGACGGTATCGCCATTACAAAATTTTCAAGCCCGGCGACGACACCGCCTGGTTGCGCGCCGTGGAAGCGCCACCCGTCACCGACCAGTTGCAGGCAATGGTCTCGCAGATACAGCAAGCTCTGCCGAACGTGCTCGCCCTGACCAACAAACTCGCCGCCGTGCTGGACAATGCGGCAAACGCGACCGCCAATTTGAATACGACCATCGTCGCCGCGCAGCCGGTGATCACAAATTTTGCCGTCATCAGCGCGCAACTGCGCGAGCCGGGCAGCCCGATGGTTTGGGCGCTGGGCACGAATGGAAACGAGCAGTTGCAGGGCGCGCTGTCCAATGCCAACGCGCTCCTCGCCGACACCGACACCAACCTGACCGCGATTCTGTTTCAACTGGCCGACATTACCAGCAACCTCAACGCGCAGGTGCAGGCCAACACGAATATGTTGGGCACCATTTCAAAAACCGTCATGGACGCCGATGATTTTGTCCAGGGATTGAAACACCACTGGCTGTTGCGCTCGGCGTTCAAAAAGGAAAACAAGACCAACCCACCGGCGATGAAGAAGTAATCGGGATTTTGTGGCGCGCCGGTTCACGGTTTTTACACTTCAAAAAACCGCGGGCATCGGCTCACAACCGCGAGGGGCGGATCACTGTTTTAACAGGAGGGCCAGCCCCGTCGCGCACAGGAGCACGAAAAAAGCGATGACCGTGCCGTCGAGCAGACCGAACCGCGCTTGTTCCGAACGATTGGCCGGAGCAATCGTGGTGTGGACGAAGTCGAGACCGCTTCGCTTTTTCACACTGTAGGCAACTTTAGCCATGCCCGGTTTCCAGCATCCACCGGGCCAATCTTCGCCGGGAACAGGAACGACTCACATCGGAACAAAACAGTCCGGGGACTTGACACGAAAACGGTGGGGGCGCGCGGATTTCACGCGGGCTGTCCCAAAAACCGGCGCAGGCGATTGAGCATGGTCTGGGCAAAACGTTCGTAGGGCGCGAGCGGGCGGCCGTAGTTCCGGATTTCATCAACCGTAGCCAGCGTCATGCAGAAATCGAGGTCGTGAAAGCTGCGCCCGTGTTTGGCCCGCCGCAACCAGCGGCTCAAGTCGGTAATTTCCTCGATTTCCTCGTTGAGGGCGGGATGAAACGACATGTGCCATTCGTCGCGATGCAGGTACCCTTCGCTCTCGCCCTTGCCGTCGAACCAGGAATCGCACAGCAAAATGCAGAGGGACTTGCCGCGACAGACGCCGGCGCGGTAAAAGACCAGACGCGCCCCGGTTCCGGCGAAATGCTCGTACGCGATGTCCAGCGCGTCGTCCGGCGGCGGAGTGAACCGGGTCTGAAAGGCAAAGTGAAACCGGCTTTGCGCCACCGGCGATTTCTCCAGGCACAAATTTTCCTCGAACAGCCAGAGCAGGTCGGTCGAGAAACCGCGCTGGGCCAGGAGTTGTTTCCAGGCGGTCAGCGCTTCATCCAGGGTCGGGCGTTTAAACGTAGCGGCAACGGTCATGAAGAGAGTTTATCCATTACTTTTCAAAAACCAATCCACAAATTTCGGCAGCCCTTGCTCGATTTTTACCTGCGGATGATAGCCGAGTTTTGCGCGCGCCTTGGAAATGTCGGCGAACGTGATGGGCACGTCGCCGGGCTGTACCGGTTGCCGGTCAATCACAGCCGTTTTGCCGAGCAATTTTTCGAGCAACTTGATTAAATCATTCAGTTTGATCGTCTGCGATTCGCCCAGGTTGAAAAGTTCGTAACCGAATTCCCTTTGCGTGCAGGCAATGATGCCATCGAGCGTGTCGGTGATGAACGTGTAATCGCGCGCAGCCGTGCCGTCGCCAAAAACCGAGATCGGTTTGCCCGCGCTGATGAGCTTCGCGAATTTGTAAATGACGAGATCGGGCCGCTGGCGTGGACCATAAACGGTGAAGAACCGCAACATGGCCACGTCCATTTTGTAAATATGATGCCAGACGTGGCCGAGCGCCTCGCACGCCAGCTTGCTGGCGGCATAGGGCGACACGGCGGAGAAAATCGGATCGCTCTCGGCAAACGGCGTCTTGGAATTCATGCCATAAACTGACGAGGACGAGGCGATGGTGATCTTTTTGACGCGATGCGTGCGTGCGGCTTCGAGCACGTTCACCGTGCCCTCGACGTTCACGCGCTGGTAAAGCGCCGGGTCGGCGAGGCTGGGCCGCACGCCGGCGCGCGCTGCGAGATGGATGACCTGGTCAAACTTGACCGAGGAAAATATTTCGTCGAGCGCGGCGCGCTCGGTGATGTCGCCGCGGACGAATTCAAACGGCAATCCTGATTGGGTGGCGGCGGCGCTGCCGCGCCGCCGGTGCGCCGCGGCAGCGGCGCGCCCACCGGCAATGGCTTGAATTTCTTTCAGGTTGCGCTGCTTGAATTTCGGGTCGTAGAAATTATTGAGGTCGTCGAAGGCCCAGACCTTGTGGCCGTCGCGCAGGAGCCGTTCGCAAACGTGCGAGCCGATGAAGCCCGCGCCGCCGGTGACCAGAAAATTCATGGCCGAACGCTAACAATCCAGCCGCGGGCTGTCGAGAGCGCAGGAAATTAGCGCCGTAGGCGCGGCATATTTGTAGTTGCCAGCGAAAAAACAAAATCAAGCTCCGTCAGGAGCGGCAGACTCCGTTTGCTTCCCGGATGATGTCGCTCCTGACGGAGCTTGATCCATTTTGGAATTTTTGAACTACAAAGATGCCAGCCCTACGCGCTTTTGATTTCTTTGCCGTCGGCTTTACACCTCATTCAGCGCGTCAACCAACTGGCGCAGACGGCCGTAATCGCGGCGGTTGAAACCGAAGGCGACGCGCGCCTTGTCCAGATTGTCGTTGTCTTCAACTTCTTCCGCCGTGGGCTTGATAACTTTGATGGGCGTGCCGTTGATGATGTCGGCAAAATTCTTGTTCAACCGCGGGATGGCGGAGGCCGGCGGCGCGGTTTTGAGCCGGATCACGAGCAAATCCTTCACAAACCGGCTGGACTGAAAATTCCGGTAAAAGCGCGTGATGATTTTCACCGCCCGATCGGTATCGTCGGTGATGTGATAAAGATTCAGGTCGTCGGGCGAAATCAACTGGTTGCGCAAAAGATGCTCGCGGATATTTCGGTCCCACGTCTTCCAATAGGTGCCGCCGGGACGGTCTATCAGCACAAGCGGCATGAGCTGGCTTTTGCCGGTCTGCATGAGGGTGATGGCCTCGTAACCCTCGTCCAGCGTGCCGAACCCGCCGGGGAACAGCACGATGGCGTCCGAGTGCCGGATGAAAATAAGTTTGCGCGTGAAAAAGTATTTGAACGAAATGAGCTTTTTGTCCTCGCGAATGACGGGATTGGCCGCCTGCTCCCACGGCAGGCGGATGTTGGCGCCAAAACTGTTTTTGGGCCCGGCCCCTTCGTGCCCGGCCTGCATAATGCCCGGCCCGGCGCCGGTAATGACCATGAACCCGGCCTGCACAATTTTACGCCCGAAATCAACGGCTTGCTGATACTCCAGCTTGTCCGGCTGCGTCCGCGCGGAACCGAAAATCGTGACTTTGCGGACGCCTGCATACGGCGCGAATAACCGGAAGGCGTAGCGCAATTCGCGCAATGCGGTCTGGATGACACGCACGTCGCCGGTGTCCTTCACGTCGGTCAACAGCTTGAGCGCGTTTTCAATGATGTCGGCGACCTCGCCTTCGTTGTAGCCGCCGCCCTTGAATTTGATGAGTTCCTCAATCCGCTTGTCCAGCTCCGGGTCGGCGGACGGTTTTTTGATGTCCCTTCTGTTCACGAAGGCAGCATAACTGCGCGGCAGACAAAAGCAATCGTCGGCTTGATGGTGTTTTAATTCGCAGAGACGAGTTACACTAGTCCCTGGTCTTTTGGATTTTGGGGACCCGCAGAGCTTGTCCCTCGAAAACAAAGTATGGTGGCGTCAAGAGTTGTGTGTAAAAGCTAGGAGCGGGTGATGGGTCCAATGTTGGTTCATTCGGTCAAAAACGCTAAATAGAATTCGTTCACAGCTGCTGCGGGTAGTAAAAGCGCACATGGTTCGGATGCGGCGGCGCACTTCAACGAACAGGCGCTCGATGACGTTGG
>DATNHI010000084.1:0-2750 GCA_035605035.1 Verrucomicrobiia bacterium | reverse complement strand
TTTCGGCGGGTTTGGCGGATTTGGCGGCCCGAATTGGCAACAACTGGTTTTGTCCAATGGATGGGTCTACGCCGTCATCGTCCCCACCAGCTATCAGGCGGACAATGGCGCAGGACTGACGCGTGGCATCATCGGTTTGTGCAACAAAGGCCAGCCGCGCAAGCCGGATGATTGGGGCGCGTTGCGCGCCTGGGCGTGGGGCGCGAGCCGCGCGCTGGATTATTTTGAAACCGACCCGGCGGTGGACGCGAAGCAGGTCGGCATTGAAGGCCTTTCGCGGTACGGCAAGGCGACCCTGGTCACGATGGCTTATGACCAGCGATTTGCCATCGCGTTGGTCGGTTCCTCCGGCGAAGGCGGCGCGAAATTGTCCCGCCGCAACTGGGGCGAACTGGTGGAAAATCTCACCGGCACCGGCGAATACCATTGGATGGCGGGCAATTTTCTCAAATACGGCGGCCCGTTGACGCCCGGCGATTTGCCGGTGGACGCGCATGAATTGATCGCCCTTTGCGCGCCCCGCCCGGTATTTATCAGTTACGGCGCTGCGTCGGGCCGCCCCGGCGTGGAAGGCACCTGGGTGGACCAGCACGGCAGCTTCATGGCCGCGGTCGCCGCCGGCCCGGTTTACCGGTTCCTGGGCAAAAAAGATTTGGGTGTTCCCGGCAATTATCTCACCGTTCCAATGCCGCCGATCAATTCCGCGTTGACCGACGGCAATCTGGCCTGGCGGCAGCATGACGGCGGACACACCGACGCCCCGAACTGGCCGACGTTTTTGGCATGGGCGAACCGCTACCTTCACGGTCCGAGTTCGATGCGGTAAAATCGCGCCGGGTCAGAGGTGTTGGTCTCCGTCATCTCGGTTACTGGTGAATTCGTGGAACTGATGGTGTATAACGCCTGCCACCCGCCCGTGAGGTTCGTCGTCGTTAACAACGTGTAATCCGGTCCCTGCGGCCCGCTCACCGGCAGATCGTGATAAAATCGCGCGATGTTTGCGGCTGAACTTGCGTCCGCGCGCGATGATTCCGACAATCATTTTGTGGAAACGCAATTTTAGTTTCATGAATGCGCCAACAGTTTTAGCACGACGATGCTGTGCGGCGGCATTTTGTAAGTGAAGCCGGGTTTGACACCGCGCACCGTCGTTGTGACAGGGACAATGTTTCGCGGATGGCTCAACGAATTTGAGTCCTCAAGATTTCCAGACAGCGTAAAGGCATGGCCTATTGCGGCAAGCGAAGCGACGCCTTTGATTTCAATGTTCAGCGATTCGGCAGTCGGCTGCGGATTGACCAGCTTGAGAATAATTTCGCCCGTCTGGCTGTTACGCGTGGCCGAGCCCTGGACGGATGTTTCCGCGGACGCGACAGACAGGATTTCATCGCCAAGGTTCCGGCTGAACATTTGAATCGCGTAATAGCTGGGCGAACCGTAGGCGGAAATCCCGTCGTAGCCGATGAGGTCGGGCCGCCATTGCCGCGCGCCGGGGTTCACGTTCACCAACAATGGCGCGTAACATTGCATCTTGATGAGGTCGGAATTCCGCTCCATTGCCGCCATGAACGCAGCATCGCCCAACGCAGCCTTCAAGTTTGGCGTCGGCGGCTCGCGCCGGGAGCGGTCGTCCCACGGAGGAAACGAGGTTTCATAGGCTGCCCACTCGCCGACGAAAATTTCCGGGCCGTTGCGGTCGTAGTTTTGCGCGTAGCCCGGCGACATGTGCAGAAACGTGTCCACGGAACGATAATAATGCTCGTCCGTCACATCCGGCCTGCAGCTGTGGACGCGCGCGCTTTCGGGCTGGTCGTTGCCGATGGTGGAAATGAGTTTGAGCCGCGGATGCTTCGCCTTGATGGCGTCATAAAATTGCGCGTAGCGTTGGTCGTAACTTTTCGATTTGTCGAACCAGTCTTCGTTCCCGATTTCGACATAGTTCAGTTTAAACGGCGCGAGATGACCGCCCTTCGCGCGCTGCGCACCCCACGGGGTGTTGGTATCACCCGTCACATACTCAATTTCATCGAGCGCATCCTGTACGAAAGGTTGAAGCTCAGGGCCGGGATTGACGTGCATGCCTTTGAGCGAGTAACCGGCATAAACCGCCAGCACGGGTTCGGCGTTCATGTCCTCGCACCACTCAAGGAATTCCAAAAGCCCCATTCCATCGGTCGAGCGATAACTCCACGGGCACTGATGGCCGTGGCGTTCTTCGATTGGCCCGATGGTTTTCTTCCAATCAAATCGCGTTTCAATTGTGTCACCTTCGACGTAATTGCCGCCGGGGAAACGCAGGAATTTCGGATTCAAATCCACCAACATTTGCATCAGGTCCTTGCGAAAGCCATTTGACTGGTCGTTCCACGTTGGCGGAAAGAGCGAGACCAATCCAAACCAGACGGTTCCCGGCTGGTCGAGGGTGATCTGAAAACGTGCTTTTGTGGTAGGAACCACTTTGCCCGTCTTGAGAGTCACTTCAAATTTCTTCCAACCGGTCGTCAGCCCGGTAAACTTTTCAGAAGCATAAACCGTTCGGCCATCGTCACTGACAATTGAAACCGTGACCGGACCGGGAAAATCGCTTTCGACCCTGGCGAAAATAGAAGCATGATACGTTGCCTTGGGCAGCACGGGAATTCCCCAATAACCGCTGTTGGCCACGCCGGCAGGATTGTCTTTCGCGGCTTTGGTTACGGTCAGGCGCAAGCTCGTCGTCAGTTTGTCATTCAACGGACTTGATGCATCGA
>DATNHI010000083.1:0-6555 GCA_035605035.1 Verrucomicrobiia bacterium | reverse complement strand
GCTCAACCATTCGCTGTGCAAGACGCTCGCCTTTTTTGCGGCCGGTCGGCTGGGGCAAACCTTCGGCACACACGACATGCGCAAACTGTCCGGCGCGATGCGGGTGGCGCCGGCCTGGGGGATGGGATTGTTCGGCAGCCTGCTGGCGTTGATTGGCGTGGCGCCGTTTGCATTGTTCATGAGCGAGCTGCAAATCCTCAAGGCGGCCGTGGACAAGGCGGCCGTGGACAAATGGGCCATTCTGGCATTGGTGTTGTTTCTGTTTGGAGCCGGGGTGGTTTTTGTGGGGGCGCTGGGCCACGCCATTCCGCTGGCCTGGGGAAAGGCGGCTCGGGTCGTCCAGCCGGGCCGCACAGGAATACTGGAGACATTGTTGGTGGTGCTTCCGCTGGGGTCGTTGCTGGTGCTGGGGTTATGGATGCCGGAGTCATTGCAGGCAGCCTTGAACGCCGCCGCCGATGTTATCCGCCACACTGGCACTACGCTCACCAGTTCATCAGGAGGAACGATGCCGTGAACGCTGATTCCATTGCCATCCTTCGCAACGGAGAGAAAGTGAACCTTGCCGGACTCCGGTCGGTTGTTTTCAGTGAATTCCGTGACACGATTTTGTCGGCAGTTGAAACCGGCGCACACCTCAGCGCCTTGTTTGGTGTCACGCTGGCTGGGGGGAGTCTTCGATTGTTCGCAGTGCTGGCGCAGGACGCGGAAGGAACGCTGACTGTGACCTCGACGCAGATCGGCGACGCATATCCCGCCTTAACTCCCGAGTGTCCGCAGGCGCACTGGTTCGAACGCGAAATCGCCGAGCAATGGGGCGTCCGCCCGGAAGGCCATCCGTGGCTGAAGCCGGTTCGTTTTCATCATTCGTATCGCAATGGCCGCGATGCCTGGAACCGTTCCGCGGAAACACCCGCACAGCCGGGTGTCACGGATTTCTTCACAATGACCGGCGAGGAAGTTCACGAAGTCGCGGTCGGGCCGGTGCACGCCCGCATCATTGAACCGGGACATTTCCGATTTCAATGCCACGGTGAAACGGTTTATCACCTGGAAATTTCACTTGGCTACCAGCATCGCGGCGTTGAACGTGCGCTTGTCGGCGGGCCGAACAAGCGAACAATTCCCTACATGGAAACTCTCGCGGGTGACACAACCGTTGGTCACACGCTGGCGCATTGCGAGGCGGTTGAAGCGCTCGCCGGCTGCCGCGTGCCGGCGCGGGCGCAGGCATTGCGCGCCATCGCGCTCGAACTGGAACGGCTTGCCAATCACACCGGCGACCTCGGCGCCCTGGCCGGTGACGTCGGCTACCTGCCCACGGCGAGTTTTTGCGGACGCATCCGCGGCGACTTCCTGAATCTGACGGCATTGATTTGCGGGAACCGGTTCGGACGCGGACTGGTCCGGCCCGGCGGCATTTTGTTTGATCTCGACGAAGCCCGGCAGGCGGATTTGGAAGCGCGTTTGGAACTCGCCCGCAAGGACGTGACCAACGCGGTGAACCTGCTTTGGGACGCGCCGTCAGTCCGGTCGCGTTTCGAGAACGCCGGTCCCGTTTCGCGGGAAACCGCCTTCGAACTGGGCCTCGTCGGTATGCCGGCTCGCGCCAGCGGCATCGAACGCGACGTGCGGGCGCAGTTTCCTTCCGGCATCTACCGGTTCGCGCAGATTCCGGTGTCGTTGTATCACACCGGCACGGTTTTTGCCCGGGCGCATGTGCGGTGGATGGAAATTCAGCGTTCGATCGCGTTCATCTTCGATCAACTCAAGGCGCTGCCGGACGGACCGGTGCGGACCGAAATCGGCCCGCTCGCGGCGAACCACGCCGTGGTGTCGCTCACGGAAGGCTGGCGCGGGGAAATTTGTCACGTGGCGCTTACCGACGCGGCGGGCAAGTTCGCGCATTACAAGATCGTGGATCCGTCGTTTCACAACTGGATGGGACTGGCGCAGGCTCTGCGCGACCAGCAAATTTCCGATTTCCCGCTTTGCAACAAAAGTTTCAACCTGTCGTACTGCGGCCATGATTTATGAGCATTCCATTTTTGTGTAGCAGACGAGGTAACGAGGCTCAAATCAATCTCGAAAGTAATCTCGTTCGAGAAAGAATGAGCCTCCTCACGCCGGCTCCTACAGATTTCAACTGTGAGGTTGCGCCATGCTAAAAGCGCTTCTGGCCCGCGCCCATCAGGGGCATCGCACGGTTGGTTTTCCGAACCAACCGCCGGTGTTGCCTGACCGTTTGCGCGGCCGGCCGGAAATTGACGCCGCGAAATGCCCGGCGGGTTGCCGCGATTGCGCAGACGTCTGCCCGACCGATGCGATTACCCTGGATGAAAAAGGCGTGCGCCTCGATCTCGGTCGTTGTCTCTTTTGTCCGGAATGCGAGCGGGCCTGTCCGGAAGGCGCGATTCGTTTCACGACGGAGCATCGCCTTGCCGCTTCGTCACGGGACGCGCTGTTGCTGGGTGAGAAGGAATTTCAACTGGCAAAGGCGCTCGACGAAAAGACGCGCAAACTTTTTGGCCGTTCGCTCAAACTGCGGCAGGTGAGCGCCGGCGGTTGCAACGGTTGCGAGGCTGATGTGAATGTGCTGAACACGGTGGTTTTTGATCTCGGCCGGTTTGGCATTCAATTCGTTGCGTCGCCGCGTCACGCCGACGGACTGCTCATCACCGGTCCGGTGACGCGCAACATGGAATCGGCTTTGCGGCAGACTTACGAGGCAGTGCCCTTGCCGAAGCTGGTGATCGCCGTGGGCGCGTGCGCCGTTTCCGGCGGACCATATTTCGGCCACGCCGAACAACGAAACGGCGCGGAAGCCGTTGTGCCGGTGGACCTTTACATTCCCGGTTGTCCGCCGCATCCAATTACGATTATAGACGGGTTATTGCGATGGCTGGGACGGATGGATTCGGCTTGCAGAGTTTTGCCAAATATGAGATAACATCACCACGGGTTATGAATGAATTACTTCAAAATCTAATTAAACTTCAGTCGCTCGAATTTGGAGAAATCAAAGAGAAAAACGCCGAGGCCAGCATGGCAGAACTGCGCGGCAAAATCCCGCCACAAATCATTGCTCACTACGACCGCCTGGTGGCCCGGGGGAAAAAGGGCGTGGCCGCCGTCCGCAACCAGGTTTGCACCGGCTGTCACATGCGCGTGCCGATTGGCGTCGTCACGACGTTGATGCACGACACGGACATCCAAATCTGTGAGAGTTGCGGCCGCTATCTTTACCTGACGGAGGAAACGGGTGCCAAGGCTGCGGAGGGAAAGCCTCCGGCAGGAACCAGCAAGCCGAAACCGGTCAGAAAAGCGCGAAAGCCAAAAAGCTCACTGGAACTGGTTTCAACTCCGGTCGCGGCGATGCCTCTGGTTTTGGGCGAGGGCGCACAAAGCAAAACTCAGCCGGGTCTTCGTTCAATCTCCGGCTGAAAACCCCGCCGTTCGGCCGGTCATTCCTGCGTGAAATAACTCAGGTTTTCCAGTTCGATGGCGAGGTTGACGTTGTTGACCATGACCTCTTCGGGCACGGACAGCACGATCGGCGCGAAATTCAGAATACCCACGATGCCGGCCTGAATAAGTTGGTTTGCGACTTCCTGGGCCACGGCCGCTGGCACGCTGAGTATCGCCATTTTAATATTTTGCTTCGCGATGAATTCCGGCAGTTCGTCCATGCCGAAAATCGCCTGATTGGTCTTCTTGTCGCGTTTCCGGCGCGGGTCGGCGTCGAACGCGGCGATAATTTCAAAGCCCTCCTTTTCAAAACCGCGATACGACAGCAGCGCGAGTCCGAGGTTGCCGACGCCGACCAGAATCACCGGCTGCAGGCGCGAGGTGCCAAGTTCGTCGGCGATTTTTTTTGACAGCGCCGTCACGTCATAACCAAGACCGCGTGTGCCGAACGTGCCGAAATAGGCCAGGTCTTTGCGGAGCTGGGTGGACTTGACGCCGGCGGCCCGGGCGAGCATCTCGCTGGAGACGGTGCCGATGCCGTTCTCCCGCAGCCGCCCGAGGCAGCGCAGGTAAAGCGACAGGCGATAAATCGTCTTGCGCGGAATTGTCAGCCGACCGTTTTTTCTCAAGGGCGCAAAGATTAAGTGGGCGAATGCTGAATAGCAAGTGTGCGAATGATAAAAAAAGCCGGGATATCCGATGGCCGGCAATTACCGCGGCACACTCAACCGCAAAAGGGAAGTGGAAGTGAAAATTTCGGCGGTGGAAACAATGCTCGACAAGTATGGGAACCGGTCGCCCTCCTTGGGCTTCAATTTGTGTGATTCGTGGTTAAACGATTCTGCTTTCACCGGCTGCCGGCCAGATTTTTGGGCAGGTTCTCGCGATTCACGGTCCACGGATCGTTCAACATTTCGGTGACGTTCGTGTTTGATGCCAGGCTCCATTTCGCGTTCCAGCTCATGAAGAAGACCGTACGCGGAAAGTTCGCCTTCACACCTTCGAGAAACCGCCGGTAATCGTAATCGCCGGGCGGGTTGCTCGGCGAGTGCGGGCCGAATTCCGTGAACCCGAACGGCTTCGGCAGCCGCGCAACTTCCGCGTACCCGAGGATGTGATTGGTGTCCGCGAAGTCGGTGTAGGCATCCAGCCCGACCAGGTCCACGTAGGGATCACCGGGATAATACACGGCGGTGTTGGTGCCGTGGTTCGGCGCATAGACCCAAAGCAGATTGTCCAAGCCTTTCGTCGTCGTGAAATAATCGAACTCCTGCCGCCAGAGTTTTTTGAACGTCGCCGGGTCCTTGCCGTCCCACCAGAACCAGTTGCCGTTCATTTCTGGAACGGCCGCCACAGGACTACGACGCCGTTGGTCTTGAGTTCGAGCAAACCGCCCGCGATTTTGTCGAGTTCTTGCATCCAGCGTGCGTGCGCTGCAGTGTCCGGTGCCAACAGCGCGTTCAAGTCAACGTCCTTGTCGCGCAAGCCGCCGAACGCGGTGTTGGTCAATGTGGGGTCGTAACATGTGTGCGCTGATGGTCACAAGCCCGCCCTGGCGCCAATACGCGATAGCCGCCTGATCGGCCGCTTCGGCGTTGATGCCGCCGCGTCCGGCGTAATCCGCGCCGATAATCGCGGGCCAATGACCGGTGTTGGCGTGGATGTCGTTGAGCAAGCGCAAATTTGCGCGGTCGCCGAAATTGGAAAATTGGCCGGACAACAAGCGTTTATCGGAACGTGCCTCCAGACCCTGGAAATACTTGAGCACGGCTTTGGTTTGGACGTTGGCGTACGGATTGGCAGGCGGCTGTGGAGGGCAGCAACCGGACAGAGCAATCATTGCCGGCAGAAGGCAGCAAATTTTTTTCATGGCGGATTCGTCTAATATTATTCTGCAATCGAAACGCGCAAAGCCCCGGCCGACAAACTGACATTCCGGCAAACGCGCCGGGATTGCCAGAAAGAAAGAAAACGCTTTCATGTCAGACTATTTTTCGATGGCATGATGCTCTTTTTGTGATGTCAGGCAAGTCATTGAAATCGGACAAAAAATTCAGACTCGCCAAGCATGACGTTTTCGCCGATGCTTTGCGCTGGACTGAATTATGTTCACCGGCACTTGCACCGCGATTGTCACCCCGTTCAAAAACGGCGGGGTGGACGAAACCGCCCTGAACCGCCTGATTCAAATGCAAATCAAGGGCGGCGTGGACGGCATTGTGCCCGTCGGCACCACCGGCGAATCGCCGACCGTGGATTACGATGAGCACATCAACATCATCGCGCTGGCGGTGAAGTTCGCCCGGGGCAAAGTCAAAGTGCTCGCGGGCACCGGCGCGAATGCGACCAAAGAAGCAATTTATCTGACGCAACGCGCCGAAGACGTGGGTGCAGACGGTTCGCTCCAGGTCGCGCCGTATTACAATAAACCGTCGCAGGAAGGGTTGTTTCAGCATTTCCGCGCCATCGCCCGCGCAACGCGGCTGCCCATCGTGCTTTACAGCATTCCCAGCCGTTGCGGCGTTGAAATCGGCGTCGAAACCGTCCGGCGGCTCGCCGCGGAATGCAAAAATATCATTGGCATCAAGGAAGCCGGCGGGAGTTGCGACCGGGTGTCGCAATTACGCGCGGCGGTCTGCCCGAAATTCGAGATTTTGTCCGGCGACGATTCGCTGACGCTGCCGTTCATGGCGGTGGGCGCGCAAGGGGTCATCAGCGTCGCGTCGAACGTCATTCCGCGCGAGGTGGCGCAGATGGTGACCGCGTTCAGGCATGGCGATGCCAGGAGGGCAGGGCAGTTACACGCGAAATTTACACCCTTGTTCAAAGATTTGTTCCTCGAGACGAACCCGGTGCCCGTTAAGGCGGCGCTGGCGATGATGGGGATCATCGAGGAAGAATATCGTTTGCCGCTGGTGCCGATGAGCGCGGCGAACCGCGCGAAATTGCGCGCGACCATGAAAGCGTGCGGCATTTTGAAATGAGTTTGAGTCCAAGCTTTAACTTGTTCGAACAGGCTGAAGCCTCAACTCCAACATTGCAAATATGATAAGAATCATCATTACCGGGGCCAAAGGCCGGATGGGT
>DATNHI010000082.1:0-7789 GCA_035605035.1 Verrucomicrobiia bacterium | reverse complement strand
CTGCCGGCCTGGGCGTTGTATTCCGCGATCGTTTCGTATTCGTTGCGGAGATACAGCTGGATGACCTTCTCCATGTGTTCGTTCAACTCTGCCAGCTTTTCCTCGAGCTGGGCGGTTTGCGTCCAGATGCGGCTGTTGATGTGGCTCTCCTCGTAATCGGCCAGGTGCATCAGGCCGGCGAAATTCTGGCCCAGGCCGACCGGATCAAAAATGGTGAAGCTCAACTTGCCCGGCGGATGGGTCGAAAGGAGGCGGAAAATGATGTTGTTGATGGCCGCCATCGCTTCTTTACTGCCGGTCTTGGATGTTTCAAAAACGATGGAGCCTTGGGTCGGATATGTGAGCGTGAGCGGGACGGAAAAATTGGCGGGGAAGGGCAGGGCCAGCCGTTTGTCCTTGAGGGTTGCCTCGGCCAGTTTCCCGGTGTCCACTTCCATGCGCCCGAATTTTGCCACGTTTTTGAATTCCTCAGGGAGCGTCCAGTTTTTCCACGTAGTGGCACGGGCATCCTGCCCGTGCGGTTCTGACGGGCCAGAGGCCCGTGCCACTTCCCACTCGGGAAAATCTTTTTCGGCGGCGGCATGGGCGGCGCGGATGGTTTCGTGGATGGGTTGGATGCAATTCTTCCATTCCCCGGCCAGCGCCTGCCACCGGGACTCGATGTCCGCGTTGACTTTCGCCACTTTCGCCTCGTGGACCGCGGCCAGTTGTCCGGTCTTCGTCTCCAGCTCCTGTCGCAGGCGCGCAACGTTGTCGGCGTGGTCGCGGTCGAGCTGACTCAATTTCGCGCGGCCGAGGCGCTCGTTGTTTTGCAGGGCGCGGGATGCTTTTTCGTCAGCCGCCTGTCCCCGGGAACCG
Source organism: Verrucomicrobiia bacterium (assembly GCA_035605035.1). Taxonomy (GTDB): domain Bacteria; phylum Verrucomicrobiota; class Verrucomicrobiia; order Limisphaerales; family UBA11358; genus UBA11358. The sequence continues at coordinate 6,931 of DATNHI010000082.1, read as the reverse complement.
CGGGTGCCCACGGCTTCTTTGACCGTTTGCTTCCATTGCTGGTTGAACCGGCGGGTGGTGTTCTCCAATTCGGTTTGGATCCGTGCCTGTTCCTGCTGACAGCGCTGTTCGGCTTTTTCGAGAGACACGTCGTGCAACCGGCGCGCCATTGCCAGGTCGTCGGCAATTTTCCTGCCAACCGGCCCGGCCTGGGCTCTGCCAAAAAAGTGAACCGCCAACACGGCCAGCCAAAGCACCGCAAAGACTGCGGCCAGAGTCATCGGGAAATTGAAATGGGAACCCCGATGCGGCGACATGACGCAAATGGCGCCAAAGACCACTAACAGCAGAAGGGTCAGCAACCAAATCGGAAAAAAACTGAAAAATCGCGGCAGGGGAAATTTTTTAAACTGGTCCAATCCGGCGCGAATGGAGGCGGGCAGGTTTTGGAGCTGGTCCAGGGATTGTTGTTCGTCCGGCAACCGGCCCGGGTCCGGCCATTGCCGATGGGGAGAAAGCAATCTGCGGAATGCGCCGTAGCCACGAAAGGCTTTGCGGGCTTCCTTTTCCAGTGGAACGACAGCCTCACGCCTCGCGGCCAGTTTGATTTTGGCATCCTCCAGTGCCGCCGCCGTGTTGGCCAGCTTGGATTCCCGGTCCCGTTCCGCCTGGCTCAGGCCTTCCTGAATCCGTTGTTTCCGGTATCCTTCGCGGCCGCCTTCTCCCTCGCGAATTTGCCGGGTGGTGACGAGATGGGCCTGGCTGATCCAGCCCTTCCGCTTTTCGAATTTGGCGCGCCATTTGGACTTTTCAATTTCAAAGTCCTCTTCGACGTCGGCGATGGCCACTGCCAGACGGGACTCCTGCCTTTGCGTGTCGGCATCAAACGCCTTCGCTTCGGCGGCTGACCGGACGCGAAATTCACCGGCCAGTTTTTCCTCGCGGGCGGCAAAATCCTGGATGGCGCTCCGGAGCCGGTTCAGAAGCGCCAGCGTTTCATTTAATCCCAGATGGCTACTCACAATCTTTCCTGACTTTGGCCAGCAATTCGTCCAATTTTTCAAGCACGGTGACGGTCTTGTCCACGTTGGCGTAAAGTTCGCTCATGTAGCGTTGCTCAAATTCCTGGCTTTTGGCGTCCTTCCAATAATTCCTGGTTTCGTCCCAACGGGTGGCCAGTCCCTTGGTAAGCGACACGAGCCGGTTTTTGATCCCACTCGGAGTCATGATCCGCTTTCCTCTCCGTTGCCCGGCCCGCTTTTGAGTCCTGCCAGTGGCGAGGCAGCGCCGGGCGCGGTGACCGAGGCATACGCCTCCAACGTTCTTACCACCTGGGCCAGATAAGCGACCGCGCGCCCCATGTCCGTCGTCAGAAATCCCTGCAACTGATTCAACTGTTTGAGCAACGGGTCCGTCTGGTTCTCCAATTCCCGGTGCCATTTTTTTATCACCGCCAATTTGGTTTCGCCTTCCCGGATGGCGCGCTCGGCCCGTTGCACGGCCATGAGGCGAAGGGCCGTTGATTCCTGGAATTTGGAAAGCCGGGCGCTGAACAATTCCGCCCGCACTTCCTCCAGTTTCCGGCCCCGGATGCGCATTTCGTTTTCCCAATGCGGCCGCCGGTCATCCTGCACCCAGGAACGGGCGCGCAGAATCTCGTCGCACGCCTCCTCTAACGTGGCCCGCGCGCTCTTTAAAAAGACAATCAGGTTGGCCCGGAAGGATTCCACGGCCTCGACGGAAGTGACTTGGGCGCGTTCGGCCATAGTCAGAGCGAAACGGATTGATGGATTGATGGATCGGTGGATGGATGATAAACAGACCGGTTGTTCGGACCGACCACCCAACCATCCAATAATCCAACCATCTGATAATCCATAGCGTTCCTCAGTGTTGCTGCAGATATTCCTCGATGCGCTGGGCTTTTCTCAAAAGATAAGGCGTGTGTTCCTTTGAGAGTTCGTTGAACTTTTTCAGCGCCTTCATCGCCAGTTTGAATTCGTCGGCGAACTTCTCGTGTTCCTGGTCCTGCCACGTGTCGCCGAGGGCGGTGAAGCGGGCCTGGAGCAGGATGATCCGGTTTTCCAGGTCGGTGTTGAAGCGGTGCAGTTCGTCGGCAAATCGCCGCACCTTTTCAGGATCCATGATTGCTTGCGCCATGTTTTCCCTTTCGTTGGATTGCTTTCTCTTGCCACAAGATAATCGAGAAGTGCCCCGGCATACAGCCCTTTTTGCTTCCGTAAAATGTTGCCTTGTGACCGGCGGGTTTATAATCTGACCGGCAAACCGAACCGAACAACAAACCAAAGTTCACCAAATGATCAATCTCAAACAGCTCGAAGTCTGGTTCGTCACCGGCAGCCAGCATCTCTACGGCCCTGAAACTCTCAAGGCCGTCGCGAAACATTCACAGGAAATCGCAACGGCGTTCAATGCCGCGCCCGCGATTCCCGTCAAGGTCGTCTTCAAACCGGTGATGACCACGCCGGATGACATCACCGCGCTTTGTCAGGAAGCGAACAACGCCCCCAAATGCATCGGTTTCATCACCTGGTGTCACACCTTCTCGCCGTCCAAGATGTGGATCAACGGTCTCAAGCAGCTTCGCAAACCGGTGGCGCATCTGCACACGCAATACAATCGCGACATTCCGTGGGACACGATTGACATGGATTTCATGAACATGAACCAGGCCGCGCACGGTGACCGCGAACACGGCTTCATCTGGAGCCGCTTGCGCCTTAACCGCAAGGTCGTCGTCGGCTTTTGGCAGGAAAAATCCGTCCAGCAAAAGCTCGGCGCCTGGTGTCGCGCGGCGGCAGCCTGGCAGGATTGGCAGGGCGCCCGGTTCGCCCGCTTCGGTGACAACATGCGCGAAGTGGCCGTGACCGAAGGCGACAAGGTGGCCGCTCAGTTCAAGTTCGGTTACGCTGTCAATGGCTATGGCGTCGGCGATCTGGTCAAATCCGTGAACAGCGTTTCCCCCAGGGCCATTGACAAACTGGTCCAGGAATACGCCGACACTTACCAGATGGCTGCCGACCTGCGCCCCGGTGGCGCCCGGCACGATTCCGTCCGCGAAGCCGCCCGCATCGAACTCGGCCTGCGCGCGTTTCTGAGGGCTGGCCATTTCAAAGGTTTCACCACCACGTTCGAGGATTTGCACGGGCTGGCGCAATTGCCCGGCATCTCCGCCCAACGGCTGATGGCCGACGGCTACGGTTTCGCTGCGGAAGGCGATTGGAAGACCGCGGCGCTGTTGCGCGCCATGAAAGTGATGGCCGCTGGCCTGCCCGGCGGCACCTCGTTCATGGAAGATTACACGTATCACCTCGATCCGAAGGGCAAGAAAGTCCTCGGCGCGCACATGCTGGAAATCTGTCCGTCCATCGCCGATGGCAAATCTTCGCTGCAAGTCCATCCGCTCGGCATCGGCGGCAAGGCCGACCCGGCGCGCCTCGTTTTCAACACACCTGCCGGCCCGGCGTTGAATGCGTCATTGATTGATATCGGCAACCGGTTCCGTCTGCTGGTCAACGAAGTGGACGTCGTCAAACCCGACCAGCCGATGCCCAAACTGCCGGTCGCCCAAGCGGTTTGGAAATGCCGGCCCAATTTCGAGGACGCGTGCGCCTGTTGGATTTACGCCGGGGGCGCCCATCACACCGGCTTCAGCCAGGCCGTCACGGCTGAAATGCTCGAGGATTTTGCGGCCATCGCCGACCTGGAATTTTTGCTCATCGGCGACAAAACCACGGTCTCCGAGTTCAAAAAGGAACTGCGCTGGAACGAGGTTTATCACGCCTTGAACCGGGGCTGGGCCATCTGAGAAGTTGAACGGAACACCACGCCGCCATGAGCGCAAAATGCACCGTCGGGCTTGATTACGGGACGGATCTTGTTCGCCCCCTGATGATCATTGCCGCCGGCAGATACAATGTCAGCGTATGAAGATCCGACAAATCTGCATTTTCCTGGGGTTGGCGATGATGGCGTGGGGGGCGCGCGGCGATGTCGAACCGGCGGTCGCGTTGCCGGCGCAACCGTTTCCGCTGTCGCAAGTGCGTTTGCTCGACGGTCCGTTTCGCGACGCGATGGTGCGCGACGAAAATTATTTGCTGAGCCTCGATTGCGACCGGCTGCTGCGAAATTTTCGCGTCAACGCCAATTTGCCGACGGACGCAAAACCTTACGGCGGCTGGGAAGACCCGAACTGCGAATTGCGCGGGCACAGCGTCGGGCATTATTTGTCCGCGTGCTCGCTGATGTTCGCCAGCACCGGCGACGCGCGGTTCAAAGAGCGCGTGGATAAAATTGTCGCCGGATTCGCCGAATGCCAGAACGCGCTCGCGACGAACGGTTCACATGCCGGTTATTTGTCCGCGTTTCCCGAATCGTTCATTGACCGCGTGGAGAACCGCAAGCCGGTGTGGGCGCCGTGGTACACGCTGCACAAAATCATGGCCGGACTTCTGGACGCGAATCAACTTTGCGGCAATGCGCAGGCGCTCGAGGTGCTGACGAACATGGCGAACTGGGTGAAATTCCGCGTGGACAATTTGCCGGAGGAAAAAATGCAGGCGTCGCTGCAAACGGAATTTGGCGGCATGAACGAAGTGCTGGCCAATCTTTACGGCGTCACGGGCAACGCGGATTATTTGAAAACGGCGGAAGCGTTCAACCAAAAGCGGATTTTCGATCCGCTCGCGCGCGGTGAAGACAGATTGAACGGCCTGCACGCGAACACGCAAATCCCGAAGATGATCGGCGCGGCGCGGCAATATGAACTGACCGGCGACGCGCGCGACGCGGTCATCGCGAAATTTTTCTGGCAGGCAGTCGCGCTGCGCCGTTCCTACGTCATCGGCGGCCACAGCGACCGTGAACATTTTTTCCCGACGAACGATTTTGCGAAACATCTGTCCGTCGAGACCGCCGAGACCTGCAACACCTACAACATGCTCAAACTCACGCGCCACCTTTTCGAGTGGTCGCCGGACGCGACAGAAATGGATTTTTACGAGCGCGCGCTTTACAACGACATTCTCGCGTCGCAAGACCCGGAGCAGGGCATGTTCGTTTATTTGATGTCGCTCAAGCCCGGCCATTTCAAAACCTATTCGACGCCGGAAAATTCTTTTTGGTGCTGCGTCGGCACCGGCATGGAAAATCACGCGAAATACGGCGACACCATTTATTTTCACGGCGACAATTCGCTGTTCGTCAACCTGTTCATTCCGTCCGAATTGTCGTGGCCGGAAAAAAATCTCGTCGTGCGGCAGGACACAAAATTTCCTGAAAGCGACACGACGCGGCTGACGTTTCAAACTGATTCGGTGGGGCGAGCGTCCTCGCGAGCCGGCCCGTCAGCAGCCTCGCCCCGCCTCGCGCTGAAAATCCGCTGGCCGGCGTGGGCGGAAAAAATTTCCGTGCGGGTAAACGGCCAAAAACAAAAAATGTCCGGTGCGCCCGGCTCTTACGTTTCGCTCGATCGCGAATGGCAAAACGGCGACCGTGTGGAAATCCAGTTGCCGATGAAATTGCACACCGAGCCGCTGCCGGGCGCGAGCAACATTGTCGCGGTGCTTTATGGCCCGATTGTGCTGGCCGGAAATCTCGGCACGAACGGAATGCCGAGTCCTTACGCCCGCAACCAGCTGGATCTGGCGAAAATTCCCGACCCGAAAGTCCCGGTGTTGGTCGGCGACCCAAAAACGTTTCTGAAAAAGATCAAGCCGACGGGCGAGCCACTGGTTTTTCAGACCAAAAATCTTGGCCAGCCGAACGATGTGACACTGGTTCCGTTTTACCAGGCGAATCACGAACGCTACTCGGTTTATTGGAACCTCGTCAGCGCGGCGGACTGGAAAAATAATCCCGCGCAAATTTTTGCGGCCGGCGACCAACTTTTGCAAACGGCTTTAAATGGGGATTAAAATGACAAATCATTACACCATCGGTCTGGATTACGGCACGAATTCGGTCCGTGCCCTCATCGTGAACGTCGCGGACGGCGATGAAGTTGCCAGCGCGGTCTGGAATTATGAACACGGTGAAGCGGGCGTGATTTTGTCGCGCGACCCGAACCTCGCCCGGCAACATCCCGCCGACTATCTCAAGGGTGCGGAGGGCACGATCAAAAAGGGGCTGGCCGATGCGAAGAAGCGCGCGCGCGGTTTCAAGCCGGAACAAGTCGTCGGCATCGGCGTGGACACGACCGGCAGCACGCCGCTGCCGGTGGATGCTGATGGCCGGCCGCTCGCGTTTGACAAACGGTTTGCCAATAACCCGGCGGCGATGGCGTGGCTGTGGAAGGACCACACCGGTGTGGCCGAGGCGGCGGAGATCACCGCGCTCGCAAAAAAAATCCGCCCGCAGTTCCTCGCCAAGTGCGGCGGCACCTATTCGAGCGAATGGTTTTTCAGCAAAATCCTGCATTGCCTGCGCACCGCGCCGGAAGTGTTCGACGCCGCCCATTCGTGGGTCGAGTTGGCGGATTACGTTCCTGCGGCACTCACCGGCACGGAAGCGCCCGACAAGCTCACGGCCGGGATTTGCGCCGCCGGGCACAAGGCGATGTTCAATGATAACTGGGGCGGTTATCCCGACCCGGAATTCCTTGCACAACTCGATCCCAGGCTGGGAGCCTTGCGCTCGCGGCTTTGCCCGCATGTCCGTGCCGTGGACCGGTCGGTCGGCGGCCTGACGCCGGCCTGGGCGAAGCGGACCGGTTTGCCGGCGGGAATTCCCGTGGCCGTCGGGGCGTTCGACGCGCATCTCGGCGCCGTCGGCGCGGGGGTCGCCCCGGGCACGCTCGTGAAAATCATCGGCACGAGCACGTGCGACATTGCGGTCTGGCCGAACACGGAAAAACTGGCGGACGTGCCGGGGTTGTGCGGCATCGTCAACGGCAGCGTGCTGCCGGGTTATTTTGGACTCGAAGCGGGGCAAT
>DATNHI010000081.1:0-4197 GCA_035605035.1 Verrucomicrobiia bacterium | reverse complement strand
AATTCGTCTGCGCGAGACATGTTGGGAACCCCAGTAATTCGCGCTGGTTTTATCAGTGTTACTCCGTGTCATCCGTGGTTGATAACTTGGTGTCTTGGTGTCTTGGCGGTGAAAAGTTAAACTGCGTTCATGTCGCACGCGGACTTTGTTCATCTTCATCTGCACACCGAGTATTCGCTGCTCGATGGCGCCTGCCGGCTGGACCGGCTGGTGAACAAGGCCCATGAGGAGAATTGCCGTTTGCAAAAATGGGAATGGCGCGGTAATTTTCCACTGCCATGAGCACACTGGCTGAAATTCAAGACGCCGTCGCTCGGCTTCCGGGCAGCGAACGCAAGGCGTTGCAACTCTGGCTCAATTCCCAAAGCGAGCCGGAACTGACTGCCCGGGAAGAACGCCGCCTGCTGCGCTCGCTGGACGAAGCGCTCCGCGAAATTGACGCCGGCGAAGGCGTGCCCCTGAATGATGTTCGCAAACGGGTGGCTTCATGGGCTGCAAAATAATCTTCTCGCCGCAAGCGATAGCGGACTTGGAGGAGGTTGTCCGCCACATTGCCAAAGATGATCCTGCCAGCGCCACTCGCATAGGCAACGCGCTGATTGACCGCGTGGAAATTCTGGAAAACTTCCCCTTACTCGGTGCGCCGTATCCCAAACGTCCTGGTGTGCACAAGCTGGTTTCGCGACCTTACCTCATTTTCTATCGTCCGAGGCTGGGGGAAAATACCGTGGACATCCTGCGTTACTGGCATGGTGCGCAACGTGATCCCGATTTGCGGTCGTTGGATTGAAATTTGCGCTTGTGAACATCCCTGCCTTGCGCGGGTGCCGTGGCGGACGGTAACTTGTCCTCATGTCGCACGCGGACTTTGTTCATCTCCACCTGCACACCGAGTATTCATTGCTCGATGGCGCCTGCCGGCTCGACCGGCTCGTGGACAAGGCCCATGAACTGAAATTCCCCGCGCTGGCCATCACCGACCATGGCGTGCTCTACGGCGCGATTGATTTTTACAAGGAGGCGCGCGAAAAGGGCATCAAACCCATCATCGGCTGCGAAGTTTATGTCGCGCCGGGCAGCCGGCTGGAAAAGAAAACCAGCAGCGGCGGACGCGATGTTTATCATCATCTCGGCCTGCTGGCGAAGGACGTGACCGGCTACAAAAATCTCATCCAGCTCACGACCGCGGCGCATCTGGAGGGCTATTATTACAAGCCGCGCATTGACAAGGAGCTGCTCGCCGCACACAAGGAGGGTTTGATTGCGATGTCCGGCTGTCTGGCGAGCGAGATTCCCGATTTAATCACGAAGGACCAGTTGGACAAGGCACGCGACACGGTGGACTGGTTCAAGCAGACGCTTGGCGCGGATAATTTTTTCCTCGAACTGCAAAACCACGGCATCGCCGAGCAGTCAAAGGTGAACCGCCATTTGATTCAGTGGGCGAAGGAGTTCGGCCTGAAACTCGTGGCGACGAACGACGTTCATTACGTCGAGAAAAGCCATTCGCATGCGCATGATTGCCTGATTTGCATCGGCACCCAGACGCAACTCGCCGACACCAAACGGCTGCGTTATGAACCGGAACAATTTTATCTGCGCACGGCAGAGGAAATGAAGGCGCGCTTTGCCGATACGCCCGACGCGGTGAAAAACACCCTGGAAGTCGCCGAGAAGTGCAATTTGGAAATTCAGGTGGATGGCAAAAGCTTGCATTTCCCGGTTTTTCATCCGCCGGAACATTTCACGCGAGAAGGTTATTTGCGGCAATGGCTGGCCGAAGGATTGTTCCGCCGTTACACCATTCACGCCAAGGCCGAAGAGAAGGAATTCATCGTCGAAGGCATTGATGACCCGACACGGCTGCCCACTTACGACGTAGGACAGGCTTCCAGCCTGTCTCAAACTTCAGATCAAAAAACTGGAAACAGGCAAGATGCCTGTCCTGCCCTAAAAGATCCCGACGTTGCGTCTGCCCTCAAAATCGTGATGGACCGGCTGAAGCACGAACTCACCGTCATCGAAAAGACCGGTTTCACCAGCTACTTTCTCATTGTCGGCGATTTCATCCGTTACGGGCACGAGCACGGCATCGCGTGTGTGGCGCGCGGTTCCGCTGCCGGTTCGATCGTCACCTATCTGCTGGAAATCTCGAACGTGGATCCGATTCGCTACGGCCTGCTGTTCGAGCGCTTTCTCAATCCCGAACGCGTCAATCCTCCGGACATTGACATTGATTTTGCCGACGACCGGCGCGCCGACGTCATCGAATATGTCCGCGAGAAATACGGGCGCGATTCCGTCGCGCAAATCATCACCTTCGGCACGATGGGCGCGAAAAGTGTGGTGCGTGACGTGGGCCGGGTGATGAGTTTGAGCTACGGCGAGTGCGACCGGCTCGCCAAAATGATTCCGTTCGATTTGAAGATGACGCTCGAAAAGGCGCTCAAGCAATCGCCCGAACTCAAGGAAGCCTACGAAAACGAGGACGTTACGCGTGAGTTGATTGATACGGCGTTGATTCTGGAAGACCTCGCGCGCAATGCGAGCGTGCACGCCGCCGGCGTGGTCATCGGCGACCAGCCGCTCGTAAATCTGCTCCCGCTCAAACAGGACGACAGCGGCACGCTCGTCACGCAATACGCCATGAACCCGGTCGGCGACCTCGGCCTGTTGAAAATGGATTTTCTCGGTCTGAAAACGCTCACGGTCATCCGTAACACCTGCGAAATGGTCAAACGCACGCACGGCGTTGAAATTGACATTGACCATCTGCCGCTCGACGACGCGAAGACTTACGACCTGCTGAACAGGGCCGAAACCCTCGGCGTATTCCAGTTGGAATCCGGCGGGATGCGCGATTTGTGCCGTAAATTCCAGATCAGCTCCATCGAACACATCACGGCACTGGTGGCGCTGTACCGGCCCGGGCCCATGGAGTTGATACCGGAATTCATCAAACGCCGCCACGGAGAGATTGAAATCCAATACGAACATCCGTTGCTGGAACCGATTGCCCGCGAAACCTACGGCATTTTGATTTACCAGGAACAGGTGATGCAGGCCGCGCAGGTGCTGGCGGGCTACACGCTCGGCGGCGCGGACCTGCTGCGGCGCGCGATGGGCAAAAAGAAACCCGAGGAAATGGCCAAGCAACGCGCCGTTTTCGTCAAGGGCTGCAAGGAGAAAAACCGCATCCCGGAAGTAAAGGCGAATGAGATTTTCGATTTGCTCGAGAAATTCGCCGGCTATGGTTTCAACAAATCGCACGCCGCCGCTTATGCCGTGGTGGCGTATCAGACCGCGTATCTCAAGGCGAATTATCCGGTCGAATTCTTTTGCGCGATGATGACCAACGACATGGCGGACACCGCCAAGTTGAGCCAGTACATCAACGAGGCGCGCGAGTTCGGCATCGAGGTGCTGCAGCCGGACGTGAATGAAAGCCTGGTTTATTTTGCGCCGGCACAAAGCGTAGTGGCACGGGCGTCCCGCCCGTTCGATGAAAAACAGAAACTCACTGGCGAGACGCCCGTGCCACTACCGCCGTTCACTACTTTTGACAAATCCCGCCCGGCAGGCATCTATTCTCGCGCGCTTCCGCATTGGCAGCAGGAAGGCGTGACCTATTTCGTTACGTTCCGGCTGGCCGATTCGCTGCCACAGGAGGTCTATAAACAGTGGCGCGACGAGCGCGACGCGGCTCTGCGCGAGGCGCGGCAGGCCACCAAAGTTTCCGACGGGGAAAAACAAGAGTTGGCCGAAAAAATCGCCGAAGAATACGCTGAAAAACTGGAGCGGCATCTGGATCAAGGCATCGGCGAGTGCTGGTTGCGCAACGGTGGCGTCGCACAATTGGTGGAAGACGCGTTGCGCCATTTTGACGGCGAACGCTATTTGCTGGGCAGTTATGTCATCATGCCCAATCACATTCACGTGCTGGTGCGTCCGGCGATGGAACACAAATTGTCGGAAATTCTGCAATCGTGGAAATCATTCACTGCCAAGGAAGCGAACAAACTGCTCGGCCGCGCCGGTGAATTCTGGCAGCCCGAATCATTTGATCACATCGTCAGGAATGAACAGCAATTGGAGAAATTCAGCCGCTACATTCAGGAAAATCCAGTCAAGGCAGGATTGCGGGAGGGAGAATATCGGCTTGGCGGCGGATTAGTGGCACGGGCGTCCCGCCCGTTC
>DATNHI010000080.1:0-11552 GCA_035605035.1 Verrucomicrobiia bacterium | reverse complement strand
CGCTCCTACGGAGCTTTGATTTCGTGTGGGGCGGGGTTCTACAAAGATGCCGCACCTGCGGCGCTGGCAGATTAGGTACGATATTCTACAAACTTAACGTCGCACACGGCGCATCCTGCGCGGCGAGTTGAAGTTGAACATGAGTAGCACCGAGGTGGTGAAGCTGTTCGGCCATGACGTAGTGCGCCAGCTCGGGGCGATTGCACTCGCGGCTCAAGTGGGCAAGGAAAAGGTGGCGCAGGTCGGCGGACATGATTTGCGCAACGGCTTCGGCGGCGGCTTCGTTCGAGAGATGGCCGTGACGGCCCAGGATACGTTGCTTGAGCGGCCACGAACGGTGCGGACATTCCTGTAACATCTTCACGTCGTGGTTGGATTCCAGGACGAGAACATTCGCGGCGCGCGTGCGTTCTATGACCAGCTTCGTCATGTGACCGAGATCGGTGACGAACCCGATGTTGCCGGCAGCGGTGTGGAGTAGAAAACCGACGGGATCCTGCGCGTCGTGCGGGATGGTGAACGTGTCCACCTGCACGTCGGCGATTTCAAAACTCGCACCGGTGTCGAAGAGCCGGCAGTCGAAGCGGGCTTCGAGGATGCGTTCAAATTCATCTTTGGTGGCCCGGTTGCAGTAAACGGGGATGCGGAGTTTTTGCGCGATGCCGGTGAGTCCCTGAATATGGTCGGAGTGTTCGTGGGTGACGAGAATGGCGGTGAGATTCTCCGGCGTGCGTCCGATGCCGGCGAGACGCTGGCGAATCTGGCGCGGGCTGAACCCGGCATCCACAAGTATCCGCGCCTCAGCGGTTTCGACATAGGCGCAGTTCCCGCCGGACCCGCTGCCGAGGATAGTAAGTTTGGCGGCCACGGAAGGACGTTAATGTGGCCGACGAACACGGGCAATTATTTTCCGGCGCAACCGATTTGATTTCCGCGCCATTTGAGCATAAATTCCGCTACAAACATATATTTTTGGCGCTTAATAACCTGGAACGTGTTTTGCTGCTAATAACCTGTGAAAATCAAAACAAAGACGCTCGCCGGCAGGTTCTGGCCATAGCCCATTGCCCCCTTTCCCACCCGCGCTTTATGTTGAAATTCCAGCCATTATTGGGCGTCGGCATGGCGTTGTTTTTCAGCGCGCTTTGTCCGGCTACGGCGGCGGAGATACAGGTTTTGCACGGCCATGTGCCGGCGGCGGTGGCGCGTTTTAATTTGCCGCCGACGGGTGAACTGCCGGCGGCCAAAAGTCTGCAACTGGCCATCGGGCTGCCGCTGCGCAACGAGGCGGCGCTGGATGACTTGCTCCGCCAGATTTACGACCCGGCCAGCCCCAACTTTCACCATTATCTGACCCCGGAACAGTTCGCGGCGCAATTCGGCCCGACGGAGCAGGATTATCAAACGGTCATTGACTTCGCGAAGGCAAATGGTCTGACGGTGACCGGCAGGCATCGGAACCGGGTGGTGCTGGAGGTGAGCGGCTCGGTGGCAGACATCGAACGGGTGTTTCACGTGACGCTGCACACGTACCGGCATCCACGGGAGGCGCGCGATTTTTATGCGCCCGATGTCGAACCGGCGATTGACCTGGCGGTCCCGATTCTGCAGGTGAGCGGTTTGAACAATTATTCACTGCCGCATCCTTCGCTGAGAGTCGCAGCGATCATGCCTGGAACCGGGCCGACGCCCAATTCCGGTTCCGGCCCGGGCAGCACTTACATGGGCAATGATTTTCGCGCGGCATACGTTCCCGGTGTGTCTCTGAACGGCAGCGGGCAAAACGTCGCGCTGGTGCAGTTCGATGGTTACGTTTCCAATGACATCGCGGCTTATCTCAGGCAGGCCGGGCTGACCAATTATCCGGTCAGCCTGACCAATGTGCCGGTGAACGGCGGGGTTTCCATTCCCGGCGGTGGCAACGGCGAGGTGTGTCTGGACATCGAGATGGTCCTTTCCATGGCGCCGGCGGTTTCAAAAATTTACGTTTACGAAGCGCCCAACGGTTCGACGGCCTGGTCAACCATGTTAAGCCGCATCGCCAATGATAATCTGGCGAATCAAATCAGTTGCTCCTGGAGCGGGGGCTCACCCGATGCGGCCGTGGACGGCATTTTCAAGCAGATGGCGTCACAGGGCCAGTCGTTCTTTTGCGCCTCGGGCGATTACGATGCCTTCAACGGCGCGATTCCATTTCTGTTGGACGACACGAACATCACGTTGGTCGGTGGCACCGCGCTGACCACGACCGGTCCCGGAGGCGCCTACGTTTCGGAAACGGTCTGGAATGACCGGACGCCCAATCCCAACGGCGGCGACTGGGGCAGCAGCGGCGGCATCAGTCAGACCTATGCCATTCCGAGTTGGCAGCAGGGTGTCAGCATGACCGCCAATCAGGGTTCAATCACCATGCGCAACATGCCCGACGTGGCGCTGACGGCCCAGAATGTTTTTATCGTTGCGGACACCAACCAACAGGAGAACGCCAGCGGCACCAGTTGCGCCGCGCCTTTGTGGGCGGGCTTTACCGCCTTGATCAATCAGCAGGCCGCGGCCGCCGGTCAGCCGGCGATGGGTTTCCTTAACCCGGCCATTTATGCAATCGGAAACAGCGCGAATTACACCACCGACTTTCACGACACTACGACCGGCGACAACACCTGGAGCGGCAGTCCAGGCAAATTTTACGCGGTGGCCGGCTACGACCTTTGCACCGGGTGGGGATCACCGGCCGGGCAAAATTTAATCAACGCCCTCGCCGGCCCGCCCGACCCGCTGGCCATTGCGCCCGTGTCCGGCTTTGCCGCCAGCGGCGTCGCCGGCGGCACCTTCAATGTCACCACCCGGAATTTTGTATTGACCAATTCCGGTGCGGCTTCTCTGAACTGGTCGCTCGCCAACACGTCACTTTGGCTCAACGTTTCGCCCGGCAGCGGCACACTGGCCTCCGGCGGCCAAACCACCGTGACGGCTGGCCTGAGTTCCGCGGCCTACAGTCTGGCGGCGGGAACTTATTCCGCCAATGTCTGGTTCACCAACCAAACCACGGGCGTTGGGCAGCTTCGCCAGTTTGGCTTGCAGGTCTTCCAGCCGCTGGCCGTCTCGCCGTCCAGCGGCTTTACTTCCAGCGGACCGCTCGGCGGCCCCTTCAGCGTGACCACGCAAAACTTTTCGTTGACCAACCAGGGGACAGCCCCGCTGAATTGGAATGTCAGCAGCGCTGCCTCCTGGCTCACGGTTTCACCAGGCAGCGGCGTGCTCGCGGCCGACGCGCAAACCACATTCACAGTCGGTTTGAATTCCGCCGCCAACAGCCTTGCCGCCGGCATCTACAATACGAACGTGGTGATCACCAACCAGAATGGCGGAACGATTTCCCTGCCGTTTACTTTGCTCGACGGGCAACCCCTGGTTCAAAACGGCGGCTTTGAGACCGGCGATTTCACCGGTTGGACCCTGTCCGGCAACACCGCTTACACTTCCGTCACGAGCGGCAATTCGCAATTTGTCCATTCGGGCACTTACGGCGCGGCACTGGGGCCTTCTGGTTCGCTGGGTTATCTTTCCCAAACCCTGCCGACGTTTGCCGGACAGAACTATTTGCTCTCTCTGTGGCTGGACAATCCGAGCAACTCATCGGGAGCAACCCCTAATCAGTTTCTCGTGCAATGGAATGGAACCACGGTCTTCAACCGGACCAACATGCCGTTCACTTCCTGGACCAATCTGCAATTCATCGTCACGGCCACCGGTCCCAATACGGTGCTCCAATTGGGATTCGAGGATAACCCCTATTACCTCGGCCTTGATGACATCAGCGTAACGCCGATTCCAGTGCCGGCGTTCCATGCAACCACCCAAACTTCCAGCACTTTCAATCTTACCTGGGGGACAATGGCGGGCCTGGTTTATCAAATGCAATACAAGACAAATTTGCTCCAGACCAACTGGATTAAACTTGGCAAGCCACTCATTGCCACCAACGGTAATTTGACGATATCCGATACCAATGCCATCGGCTCTTCGCCGCAGCGATTTTATCGCGTGCAAGTGCTGCCCTGAAGCCGCCCTGCCATCGGGAGAAACGCACAACCCTCCGCCGCGCTTGCTCCACTCCGGCGATTCGCTAGCATCGGAACGTGACCGATTTGCTTCAGCGCGTCGAAGAAACAATCCGGACCCGCCGGCTGCTGAAAGGGGGCCGGAAAATTCTGGTCGCCGTTTCCGGCGGGCTGGATTCGATGACGCTGCTGCATTTGCTGCACGCGCTATCGGCACGGCACCGGTGGAAACTGGCTGTTGCCCATTTCAACCACCGGCTCCGCGGACGCAGCAGCGATGCCGACGAACGGCTGGTCCGCCAGACCGCCGCGGCAATGGGGTTGCCCGTGGTGATCGAACGCGCCGACGTAAAGCGGTTCGCGGAAAAATCAAAACTTTCCATCGAAATGGCCGCGCGAAAACTGCGCCATGAATTTTTCGCCCGCGCCGCGAACGGGCGCGGCATCCGCATCGTGGCGCTGGCGCACCATGCGGATGATCAGGTGGAACTTTTTTTCCTGCGCCTGTTGCGCGGCGCAGGCGGCGAAGGTCTGGCAGGAATGAAATGGCGTTCGCCCTCGCCCGTGGACGGAAAAATCACGCTGGTGCGCCCGCTGCTCGGCGAGACCCGGGCCAAATTGCTTGAATTCGCGCGTGAAAACAAAATTTGTTTCCGCGAAGACGCCACCAACGCCCGGCTCGACGCGCCGCGCAACCGCATTCGGCAGGAATTGCTGCCGCTGCTGCGTAAAAAGTATCAACCGGGGTTGACGAAAACCGTTTTGCGTCTGATGGACATCATCGGCGCGGAGGCGGATGCCGTCGGCGAAACCGCGCGGCAATGGCTTGGTAGGAGACGAGGTGACGAGTCTCAAACTAAAAAATCTGAGACTCTTTACGTCGTCTCCTACAGTTTTATCAACTTGCCGGTTGCGGTTCAGCGGCGGGTGCTGCAATGGCAACTGGGGTGGGCCGGCGTTTGGGCGGATTTTGAATTGGTTGAGCGGCTCCGGCGCTCGCCGGACGTATTCGTCAGCGTCAGCCCGAATTTTTCCGTCGCGCGCGATGCGGCCGGCTCGTTGAAATTGCGGGCGCAGCCGCCGGTCGAATTCAAGGCCGGCGAACTCACGGTCAATCTGGCGGGCAGGGCAGGGGAGGCGGCTTTTGACGGCGTGCAATTTCGCTGGGATTTCGCCGGCGTGAAGAACCTCCCGCGATTGGGCAAACGAACCGGATGCGAATTTTTTGACGCGGACATGGTCGGCGACCAAGTCACGTTGCGGCATTGGCGTCCGGGCGACCGATTTCAGCCGATTGGGATGCCGTCGGCGTTGAAGCTTCAGGATTGGTTCGTGAACCAGAAAATTCCCCGCGCGCGCCGCCGCGACCTGATCGTCGCCGAGGCGGAGGCGGGCGGGATCTTTTGGGTGGAAGGCCTTCGGATTGGCGAGAATTTCAAGCTGACACCGCAAACGAAACGCAGGCTGATCTGGCATTGGCAACGCCGAATGTGAGCAGCCCGGTGGGGGAGCGTCCTCGCGAGCCGGCTCGTCGGCAGCCTTGCCCCGCCAAATCATCCCAAAATTGAGCGGACCGGAAAGTGCTTTACACCGGGGTTGTGAATAACTAATCTGCCGCGTTAAATCGAATATGGAAGCAAAGACGAAAACCATTGAAGCGTTCAAGTTGCACGACGGCGACACGGGGTCGGCGGACGTGCAAATCGCCCTGCTGACGCAGCGGATCAACCATTTGACCGAGCATTTGCAGACCAACAAAAAAGACCACAGTTCGCGTCGCGGACTGTTGATGATGGTCGGCCAGCGCCGGCGTCTGTTGGAATATCTGCAAAACAACGACTTGAACCGTTATCAGGCGGTCACAAAGAAATTGAAACTGCGCCACTGAATTTTGCGGAGATGCGGTGTTTCCTTAAGAGGCCGCCTTCCGCCACCGGATTAGAGCCAGCCAGCGCGAATGGCTCGATTCCTTAACCAACCACATCGCGTATGAAAAATCCGTCACCCCTGGGTAATTTCATTCAGCTCCGAAAGCGTTCGGAGTTCACTGAAGTTTCTCCGGCGGTGACGGGTCCGAAAAGTTATGTCAGATAAAATCACCGCCCAGGTGGGCGACAAACAAATCATCATTGAAACCGGTAAAATCGCCAAACAGGCGGACGGCGCCGTAACCGTCCAGCTCGGCGATACCATCGTCATCGTGGCCGCCGTCGCGGCGGTCAAGGCCAAGGAAGGCCAGGAGTTTTTCCCGTTGACCGTGGACTACCGCGAAAAGGCGGCCGCGGCGGGCAAGTTTCCCGGCGGTTACTTCAAACGCGAAGGCCGGCCCACGGAAAAGGAAATCCTCACCTCGCGGCTCACCGACCGCCCGATCCGGCCTTTGTTTCCCAAAGGCTGGTATAACGAAGTGCAGGTGCAAAGCATCGTGCTGAGCGCTGACGGCGAGAACGACCCGGACATCCTGAGCATCAACGGCGCCAGCACCGCCCTGATGCTAAGCGACATTCCCTGGGCCGGACCGCTGGGCGCCGTGCGCGTGGGCCGTGTCGGCGGGAAATTCATCGCCAATCCGACGCATACCGAATTGAAGGAAAGCGACCTCGACCTCGTCTATGTCGGCAACGAATCCGACATCGTGATGTACGAAGGTTCGGCGAAGGAAATTAACGAGGCGGACTTTAACGCCGCCCTGAAATTCGGCCACGAATCCATCCAGCCCATCATCGCCGCGCAGAAAGAAATGGTTTCGAAGGCCGGACGCAAGAAGCGCGAGATTACCCTCAAAGTCGTGCCCGACGAAGTTTTGCAGGAAGCTAAAAAACTGGTCGGCGTCCGAGTTGTGCCGGCGCTGCTTACACCCGGCAAACTCGCCCGGGAAGACGCGGTCAAAGCCATTCAGGATGAGGTCGGCGCCAGGCTCGTCGAAAAGTTCGGCGAGGAAAAGGTCACCGACTTCATCGTCAAGGACGCCTTTTATACCATCCAAAAGGAAGCGGTCCGCAGCCTGATTCTGAACGACGGCAAACGGCTCGATGGCCGTTCCTTTGACGCCGTCCGCCCGATTGCCAGCGAAGTGGGCATCCTGCCGCGCGCTCACGGGTCGGCCCTGTTCAGCCGCGGCGAAACGCAGGCGCTCACGCTGGCCACGCTCGGCACCGGCGAAGACGTGCAGGAATTCGATTCCTACACCGGCGGCGAAAGCGAAAAGAAATTCATCCTGCATTACAACTTCCCGAATTTCTCCGTTGGCGAAACCGGCCGCATTGCCGGTCCGGGCCGCCGCGAAATCGGCCACGGCGCGCTCGCCGAACGTTCCATCGAGCCGATGCTGCCGCTCGGGAATTATCCATACTCCGTCCGCGTCACCAGCGAGATCATGGAATCCAACGGTTCGACTTCGATGGCCACCGTGTGCGGCGGTTCGCTGGCGTTGATGGACGCCGGTGTGCCGCTGGTGCGCCCGGTCGGCGGCATCAGCATCGGCATTTGCACCGAATACAGCGGCGATAAAATCTCCAAGTACCAGTTGCTCACCGACATCCTCGGCTCGGAAGACCATTACTGCGATATGGACTGCAAAATCGCCGGCACCGAAAAGGGCATCACCGGCTTCCAGCTCGACCTGAAACTGAAAGGACTGCCGCACGCGCTCATGACCGAGACGATTGAAAAGGCCCGCGTCGCCCGGATGCACATCCTGGCGGAAATGGCCAAGACCCTGGCCGCGCCGCGCCCGGAAATCAGCAAATACGCCCCGCGCATCGAGACCATCAAGATCAACCCGGAGAAGATCGGCGCCCTCATCGGCCCTGGCGGCAAGAACATCAAGAAACTCGTCGAGGAATCCGGCTGCGAAATTGACATCGAAGACGATGGCACCGTGAACATCTTCTCCGTATCGGAGGAGGGCATGAAGATTGCCCGCGACGCGATCATGGGCATGACGGCCGAAGCCGAGCCCGGCAAGATTTATCGCGGCAAGGTTGTTACCATCAAAGAATTCGGCGCGTTCGTCGAATTCCTGCCCGGCAAAGACGGCCTGGTGCACATCAGCGAACTCGCCAACTTCCGCGTCAAGAAGACCGAAGACATTGTCAAAATCGGCGACGAAATCACCGTCAAATGCCTGGGGGTGGACGAAAAGGGCAGGGTGCGGTTATCGCGCAGGGCGGCGATGGCCGAGCGCGACGCCGAGCTGGCCGGCAAAGCGGAAAAGGAATAATTTTTTACACGAGGTAGGGCGCGATGTCCCCATCGCGCCGCTTCATTTCACGAACTGATTTTACAGAAGGAAACGAAGTGAACTGAGGATTCAATCCTGTCCGCTTCGTTCCCTTTGTTGTCTTCTGTGGGTTCGCCGTCCCCAATCTTTCGGGCTTTGTTTCCTCATGTTTGTGACACGGCTAAATGCTAAAGGCGAAGAATTAAAGGCTATTCAGCTATAGTTTCAGCCCTCCGCGATTGGTTTTCAGCCCTCAACCTTCAGCCTTTGGCTGGTTTGCCAGGAATATCTCCAGGCGCCTGATTATCTCCTGGTGCCTTTCGGGATGCCTGGTCATTCCGCTTTCGACGGTCTCCCTTTCCCTCAGCAGCGCGTATCTCGGGTCAATCACGAACATTCGTTTGCCACCAACATCACACGCAACTCCGTTGAAATAATCCAGCGGATGACGGGTGGGGTGTTTATCCCCGGTACACTCGATATGACCGCCAATTTCCTTGTGCAGGCAGATCCGGATATGATTCCGCGGGATAAACTCCTGACAAATCATCTTCGCGGCCGGGTCAATTCTCGTCAGTTCCAGGTTGCGTCTGGGTTGCCGTTTAGGACCCAGCGCATCTTCGATGGTTGCCGGGTGGAAGAAGTGATATTTTACCGGGCTCTTCACGCTGAGTTTGGCGCTGACCCGTCGCATGAGGTAATAGTTGTGGGCCTTGGCGGCCGTGACGTGTGCCTCCAAAACCGCCTTTTGGGCGAACATGGACAATTCGGTATAGGTTTCCTTCCACGGGTAATCATTGGTCAACGTAAAAACGCCCAACGGCCCCGACAAATACCTGCTTTGGGCCGGAATGTCCTCGAACATGCCCGCGAGCTCAATCAACCAGGCAACGGTTTCTTGCCTTAGCTCGGCAGGGCTTTTCCGGGTCGGGGCGTTGTAATCAAATTCCACCGCCATGTACCATCCCGGTGTGATTTCCGGGCGTCCCTTCCCGGCATCAATCAGTTTCAAATACAATTGGTTCCCAAGGATATGGTCGAGCAGTCCCATAATACCACCGGCAAAAGGGCGCTTCAACGCCCCGACAGAGTTTCGTGCTGCAACAACCCGATGTCAACGGTCTCGGGCGACGCAGATTTAATCAACCACAGAGATGTTCCCCCACCGCGTGGCGGCTCCGTCGCTTTCGCGGTTTTGCAATTGCCAAACTGGATTTTCGTTCTACGATAAGATTGAATCTGCATGGGTATGGGAAACACTCCAAAACTCCCAGTCACAGAATACATCAAAAATGATGTTGCATCTTTATGGAGTTCACCGTAGAGTTTTATGTCAGTGTAAACGGACGTTCGCCGATGCGGGAATTTCTTGATGAACTCAAGCAAAGCGATCCGGACGACTTCGCGGCGGTGCTGGCCGGTCTGACCAAACTGCGTAACCGCCAGTATCACCGCGAACCGTTGTCCAAGCCGGTCGGACACGGTCTTTTTGAGTTGCGGCATGTCGGCAAGTTGAACACGCGCGTCCTGTGGTTTTTTGTGAAAGGCCGGCGCATCATCGCGGTGCATGGTATCCGTAACAAAGGCCAGGCGATTTCGGCGCACGACCTTGATACCGCGTGGGAGCGGATGCGGGAGTGGAAGGAGAGAAATGATTTATGAGCAAGACGAACTTTGACGCTTATCTGGAAGAGCAACTCCGCGACCCGGAATTCGCGGAACGGTTCAAACGTGCCGGTGAGGCGTGGGACGTGGCGTTGCAGATTGCGGCGCTGCGTGAAAAGGCCGGTCTTTCCCAAAAGGACCTGGCGCGCAGACTCAAGACGTCCCAGCAGCAAATCAGCCGGCTCGAATCGCCGTCTTACGAAGGCCATTCCCTGAGCATGTTGCGCCGGGTTGCGAACGTTCTCGGTGCGACTGTTCGTGTCACCCTCGCGCCTGATGGCGAATCCGAACCCATGATCCTGTCGGAATCCAAAATCCCCTACCGCACCGGCAAGAAATCATAAACCCCGGATTGCCGCCTTGCGCGAGCAGTTTCTTAACACCCTGTCGCGCCAAAGTGTCAACGACGACGGATCAACACTCAACCAACCGCGTGGCGGCTCCGTCGCTTTACGCGGTTTTGCATTTGCCTAAAATCAGCCGGGGACTACGATGCTGTTAAATCTGCATGGCTAAAGAAAACACTCAGAAGAAACCAAATGGAGGCCCGCTCGACTTTGAAGCTCAACTCTGGGCTGCGGCGGACAAAATGCGCGGGCACATGGACGCCTCGGAATACAAGCACGTCTGCCTCGGCCTCATCTTCCTGAAATACATCTCCGACGCCTTCGAGGAAAAACGCGAGCAACTGCTGTTCGGTTTCTCCAATCCCAAGAGCGAATGGTTCATCAAGGACGAACCGCAACGCGCCGATGCCGCCGAGAACCGCGACGAATATCTGGCCGCGAACGTCTTCTGGCTGCCGCCGGAAGCCCGCTGGCACACCATCAAGGCCAGGGCCAAGTCGCCGGAGATTGGCAAGGTCATTGACGACGCGATGGGCGCGATTGAGCGCGAGAATCCCACGCTCAAAGGCGTACTCCCGCGCGATTACGCCCGGCCCAGCCTCGACAAAGTCCGGCTCGGCGGACTCGTGGACATCATCAGCAACATCGGCTTCAACGAATCGGCGGCCAAGTCCAAGGACGTGCTCGGGCGCGTCTATGAATACTTTCTCGGCAAATTCGCCAGCGCGGAAGGCAAGGGCGGCGGCGAGTTCTATACCCCGCAATGCGTCGTGCAGGTGCTCGTCGCCATGCTGGAACCCTACAAAGGCCGCGTGTTCGATCCGTGCTGCGGGTCGGGCGGCATGTTCGTGCAATCGGAAAAATTCGTGGAAGAACACGGCGGACGCATGGGCGACATCGCGGTTTACGGGCAGGAATCCAACTACACCACCTGGAAACTGGCGCGGATGAATCTCGCCATTCGCGGCATTGACGCCAATCTCGGCCCGCGCAACGCCGACATCTTCCGGCAGGATTTGCATCCCGACCTCAAGTCCGATTTCATTCTCGCCAACCCGCCGTTCAACATGAGCGATTGGGGCGGTGAAAACCTGCGGCAGGACGTGCGCCGGAAATTCGGGATGCCGCCGGTGAACAACGCCAACTATGCCTGGATTCAACATTTCATCCATCACCTCTCGTCCGTGGGCGTGGCGGGATTCGTCATGGCGAACGGTTCAATGTCCACGCAGACCTCGAACGAAGGCGAGATTCGCA
>DATNHI010000079.1:0-7187 GCA_035605035.1 Verrucomicrobiia bacterium | reverse complement strand
GGATGCCGTGGTCCTGCAACGTGCGAATCATTTCCAGCCCCGTGCGGTCGCCGACGTGCGCGAGGCGCGGATACCGGTGGCCGCCGAAATTGCGTTGCAGGATTTTGCCGTCGGGCGTGCGGTCGAACACCGCGCCCCAGGCCTCCAGTTCGCGCACGCGGGCGGGCGCTTCCTTCGCGTGGAGTTCGGCCATGCGCGAGTTGTTGACGTATTGGCCGCCGCGCATGGTGTCGGCGAAGTGGACCTTCCAACTGTCGCGGTCGTCCACGTCGGCGAGCGCCGCCGCCATGCCGCCCTCGGCCATGACCGTGTGCGCCTTGCCGAGGAGTGATTTGCAGACCAGGCCGACCTTCACGCCCGCCGCCGAGGCCTCGATGGCTGCGCGCAATCCCGCGCCGCCCGCGCCGATGATCAGCACGTCGTATTCGAGAGTTTCGTAATTGGCCACAGCAATAAAAAGTCAGGTCGCAGGTTTAGAAAAATCTGAAGTCGTGCCAGATGCCCATGGAGCACAGACGCACATAAAGGTCCGAGAAACCGACCCAGAACAAACTGATCCACGCCCACATCATGTGCCGGCGGTTGAGGCAGCTCACACAGGAATATCCTTTGGCGCAGGCCGGCGCCTTGGAAGGTTCATCCAGGAACCCGCCAATCAAGTGCCGCAACGAATGGCAGCCCAGGGTGTAGCTGCTGAGGAAGAAAACATTCAGCGCGAGCACCACCGTTCCGACCCCGATGCCAAAATGTTTCACGCCGCTCGCATCTATAAACCACAAGCCTTCCCAGACGTCGAACGTGAGATTAACCAGAAACAGCATTCCGAAATAGAGGAAGTAACGGTGGACATTTTGCATGACGAGCGGAAAGGACCGCTCCCCGAGAAAAATCTTGCGCGGCTCACCGACGGCGCAGGCCGGCGGGTCGGCCCAGAACGCCTTGTAATAAGCGCCCCGGTAATAATAGCAGGTGAGGCGAAAGCCCGCCGGCGCCCAAAGAATAAACAACGCCGGAGAAAACAGCAGCCACGATGGCCACCAGGCGGGTTGGGATCCAAACCAACTGTGCGGCGAGTTCCCGAAAATCTCCGGGGAAAAGAAGGGTGAGAGATAGTTCGCCCCGTTCGCAGGGCACCAATAGACAGGATTCCCGTGGTAAAGTGGATGAAACGCCGCCCAGGTGGAATAGACGATGAACGTCGAAAGCCCCAGGAATACCAGCAGCGGCTGCACCCACCACGCGTCCCGGCGAACGGTCTGTCCAAACCTCCCTGATAACGGCAACGTATCTATGTAAGCCATGATTATGCTGAAAATAATTCCATCGGACGCAATTATTTACTTATCCGAAGGGTTAGACTCAAGCGAGAAACCACCTTCCCCGCAAACATTCAAGAATGCTAAACCAGATTATTAGCGCAAGGAAACCTTGGCCGTCCATTCGTTCAGGGCGCGTTCACCGCCGTTCGCGGGCGAAAACCCCAGCAATTCCAGCGCCTCGCCCACCAGGTAAAGCGAGCCGGTGATAACGACAAACGGCTCGCCGGCGGCCCGTTCAACGGCCTGGGCCAGTGAAGCGCAGACTTCGATGGGCGAGAGAGAGTTCGCCTCGCGGCAAGCCGCTACCAGCCGGGCCGGGTCTTCGGTTCGATCGCTGTGGACCGGCGTGAGGAGGAGTCGTCCGGCCAGCGGCGCCAGCGAATGACACATGCTCACCGAGTCTTTGTCCTTGAACACGCCGAAAATGACGGCGGGTTTGGCGTCCGGAAATTCAGCCTGGAGGGCCGCCCGCAAGGCTTCGGCGCTGGCAGGATTGTGTGCACCGTCCAGCAACACGGTCTGCCCCGACGTCGTTGTCACGCGTTGCATCCGGCCTGGCCAATCAACCTTGAGCAGTCCTCGGCGCAATATCTCGTCGCTGACCGGAAACTGGCGATCGAGGACGCGCACGGTTGCCACGGCAGTGGCCGCGTTAAGTTTCTGGTGCGCTCCGTGCAGTGGCAGTTCGACGGTGTCCAGGAGTGGGCAATGGACTTGCGATTCATCCACCACAGTCAGCGGCGCCCGCTGCCCCCGGGCGACCGATGCAATCACCTCCAGCCCTTCGCCTGGTCGCGCGGCGGTGATGACGGGCACCGCCGATTTGATGATTCCGGCTTTTTCAGCGGCGATTTTTTCAAAGGTGTCGCCGAGCCACTCCGAGTGTTCGATGCCGATGTTGGTGACAACGCTGGCCAGCGGCGTAACGATGTTCGTCGCGTCCAAACGTCCGCCCAGACCCGTTTCCCAGATCACCAGGTCGCATTTCTGTTCGGCGAAGAATTTCAGCGCCATCACGGTGACGAACTCAAAAAACGTAGGACAGGCGTCGCGCCTGTCTCCATTTTTTTGCTCCGCTTGAGCGGTTTCTTTTTTTTGTTCAGAGACAGGCGCGACGCCTGTCCTACGCAATTCTTCTACCAGCCGCACCACGTCGCCTTCGGAAATCAACCGGCGGTTGACCTGAATCCGTTCGCGGAGCGAAACCAGATGCGGCGAGGTGAAGAGTCCGGTGCGCAAGCCGGCAGCGCGATAGATGCTTTCCAGCATGGCGCAGGTTGAACCTTTGCCGTTGGTGCCAGCGACGTGGATGAATCGGAGCCGGTTTTGCGGATTGCCTGCCAACGAAGCAAGTTTGAATGTGTTCTCCAAGCCGAACTTTGCGCCGAACAAATTCAGGTCGTAAAGAAATTGAACTGCTTCGGCGTAGGTCATCGGCAGTCTTGCCGTTCACAGCGGCTTCTGGTGGGCGCTCGCGTGCGCGGCGGCGATGAAGCCCTTGAACAGCGGATGCGGCTGGTGCGGCTTGCTCAAAAATTCCGGGTGAAACTGGCTCGCGATGAAAAACCGATGGTCCTTGAGCTCGATCACTTCCACCAGCTTGCCGTCCGGTGACAGGCCGCTGAATACGAACCCGGCCTTCTCAAATTTGTCACGGTAGGCGTTGTTGAATTCGTAGCGATGCCGGTGGCGTTCGTTGACCACGAACGAGCCGTAAAGTTCCGCCGCCTTCGTGCCCAGCGCCAACTGGCACGGCTGCGCGCCCAGCCGCATCGTGCCGCCTTTCTTCGTCACGCGCTTCTGTTCGTCGAGCATGGCAATGACTGGATGCGGCGTGGCCGGATCAAATTCCGTCGAATGCGCTTTGTTCAATTTCAAAACGTTCCGCGCAAATTCGATCGTGGCAATCTGCATCCCGAGACACAGGCCGAGATAGGGAATTTTATTTTCGCGCGCATATTGGGCGGCCTGGATTTTGCCTTCAATGCCGCGTTCGCCAAATCCACCCGGCACGAGAATGCCGCCGAGGCCTTTCAGGATTTTGGCCGCGCCTTCCTTTTCAATTTCCTCCGAGTCCACCCGCACAATTTCCACGCCGCAATCGTTGCCGATGCCGCCGTGCATGATGGCTTCATAGACGGATTTGTAGGCGTCCTGCAGGCCGATGTATTTGCCGACGACGCCGATGCGGACACGATGCTGCGGCGCGATGAGCTTGCGGATGATTTCCTGCCAGTGCGTCATATTGGCCGGCGGCGTGTCGAGGCGCAAAAGCTGGCAGACGATGTCGTCGAGCCGTTCGCGCTGGAGCATCAGCGGCACCTCGTAAATCGAATGGTCCACGTCCTTTTCCTCGATGACCGCCTCGACGGGCACGTTGCAGAACAGGGAAATTTTCTGGCGCACCTCCTTGTCGAGCGGCCGGTCGCTGCGGCACACCAGGACGTGCGGCGCAATGCCGATTTCTCGCAACTTGGCCACGGATTGCTGCGTCGGCTTGGTCTTCAATTCACCGGCGGCTTTGATGAACGGAACGTAGGTGACGTGCAGAAAAATCGCGTTGTTGTAACCGACTTCCAGGGCGAATTCGCGGATGGCTTCGAGGAACGGCAGGCCTTCGATATCACCGGTCGTGCCGCCGATTTCGGTGATGACCACGTCCGCCTTGGATTTCTCGGCAAGCAAGTGGATGCGGTTTTTGATTTCGTCGGTAACGTGCGGAATCACCTGCACGGTTTTGCCGAGGTATTTGCCTTCGCGCTCGTTGTTGAGCACGTTCTGATAAACCTGGCCGCTGGTGAGGTTGTTCAGCCGCGTCAGCTTGACGTTGGTGAACCGTTCGTAATGGCCGAGGTCGAGGTCGGTCTCCGCGCCGTCGTCGAGCACATAAACCTCGCCGTGCTGATAAGGATTCATCGTGCCGGGGTCCACGTTGAGGTAGGGGTCGAACTTCTGGAGCACGACCTTGAGGCCGCGGTTTTCGAGCAGGGTGCCGAGCGAGGCCGCCGTCAGGCCCTTGCCCAACGAACTCACCACGCCGCCGGTGACAAATATGAATTTCATTGTTTCACAAAACAGTTAAACGAGTGAATAGTTAAATGAGTCAAATCAGCAGCCAGCTTCATTTGCAAAATCGTCCAACGAACCACCCGTTCAACCAATCACTTATTTAACTCATTTAACCTTTCAACACCCGTTCCACTATAACCACATCCTCCGGCATGTCCACGCCCACGCTGTCGTAATCCACCTGCACGACCGCGATGGGGATGCCGTTTTCCAGTGCGCGCAACTGCTCCAGTTTCTCCGCGTTTTCGAGCGGTGACACCGGAAATTTCACCAGCCGCAGCAGCGTTTCGCGCCGGTAACCGTAAATGCCGAGATGCTTCAAAAAAGGAAACGCCGCCAACTGTTCGGGGAGCACACGCGCCTCGCGTGTGGCGGTTGACGCCTCGTCAACCGAATCCGTCGAAAGCGGGGCGCTTTCGACGGCACGCGAGGCGCGTGCGCTCCCCTCGCGCAGATACGGAATCGTGCGCCTCGAAAAATATAACGCGCGCCCGGCAACACTGACAACGACTTTCACGACGTTTGGATTGTCCAGTTCGGCCAGGTTTTTGATACGCGTCGCCGCTGTGGACATTTCGCAATCCGCCAGCGCTTTCACCACCGCGTCAATCACCGACAGGTCAATCATCGGCTCGTCGCCCTGGATATTTATGACGGCGTCACAGGAAATTTTCCCGGCGACTTCGGCGATGCGGTCCGTGCCGCTGGGATGGTCGGCGCGGGTCATTTCCACGCGGCAGAATTTTTTCACCACCCTGGCAATGCGATCATCGTCCGTGGCCACGATGACTTCGGAGAGCGACTTCGCCTTTTGACATTGCTCGACGACGTGTTGAATCAAAGGCTTGCCCGCGATGAGCGCGAGGGCTTTGCCGGGGAACCGCGTCGAGGCGTAGCGCGCGGGAATAATGCCAACAACTTTCACGGGGCTTCATTAAGCCACAGCTTGCCACACCGAAGCAAGCAGCGAAGGAGCCGGGCATGTTTTGGTGGGGCGAGGCTCCTGACGAGCCGCCGCCGCTTCGCTTTGGCGCGCCAAGTCCGGCTCGCGGGGACGTTGGCCCCACCGAAAAATGTTAAATGCACACCATTAGCAGGCGTCCGACACGCCAGCTTGACGCAATTTGCGCCGTTCACGGCAATGACGGTGCAGGCTTTGCACCAAAAATGTCACTTGTTGCACTGTTCCATTGGTTTACCATAGCCGTCATGGCTCGCTGACTGCCGCGGAAGATCGCGTCATCGGTATTTGCGTGCTGGCGAGCCTGTTGATGGCGGCGCTGGGCGGCTGCTGGTGGCCGTTGGAAATCGGGCCGCCGGCACTCAAAACGATCGCCCTCTGCCTGCCAACGGGTTGGGCACTCGCGGCGCTGCACCAGCTCATCAGTTTCGGGAGCGGCGTTGACGCGGTTCTCAAACCGCTCGCGGTGCTGTTGGGCTTTGGCGCTATCGCCAACCTGCTTGCCGCCCGCTTTTTCCGAAGTTAAATCTTTGGCGGCGTACCTGCCGGGTTGTCTTTCGCCGGTCGCTGGCCGGGCGGAGTGGAATAATTCAGTTTGATGCCGAAATTGCCGCGTTCGCGCCATCCCCAATAAAAATTGAACCTGCCGCGCTGATAGGACGCAAACGGAAGCAAGGCCAGTTTGCGTCTGGCCACCTCGAAATCCCAGCCGCCGTTCGGGTTTGAATTTCGTTCCGGATATCGGCCGCTCCGCTGGAATTTTTTATCCGCCACGCCGACGACGTAGTTGTCGAAGTTATGAAGCGGGTTACGGAAACGCCACTTCGTCACCCGATGTTCGTCATTCGGCCGATACCAGGCGGGCGGGACCGGCTCGTCACTGTTCTTAAACCACCAGACCGGGTTGAGTTTGTTGTAAAAGTGGATGGCCGGCAGGTTGGTCGGCGGCGTAACGGTGATGGTGTGCCAGTGGACTGAATTGGTACTCGGTGGCGGGCGTTTCATCGGGGCCGATGGCCGTATGGTTGGATCGGTTCGCGAAAAGGCAGGCCGGCAAGCGACAAACAGCAGAATCGCCGCGACCATCGGGCCGTACGAGTTTTTAATTCGACCGGACATGCCGGTATTCAGCCACAAACCGGACACCGAAGAAATTCGAATTACAGGTCGGCAAAGTCATTTCAGCGTTCGACGAGATATAAAAAAAGTCCAAGGCAACAGCCTTGGACCTTATTGTGCCGCCCTTTCGCGGGCGGTGAAATTGTACGCGGGGCGACCGTCTAACGCATTTCCCGATGAATGGTCAGCGCGGCAAAGGCCAGCGCCACCACAAACGGCACGGCAAAAATAATCGCGTTCATATCAGCGTTAAATCATCCAGGACATTTGCAACAGTTTCGTTACAATTATGTCGCGATATTATGGCCGTCATCAGCAGGCAGCGTGCCGGTCATTGAATCAAAGTGAAGATGTGAATTGAAAAATCCCGTTTTGCGGGCAGGATTCAGACGCCGGGTCTGAATCAATAACGATTATGCCATTGTTAAAACTCGAAACCACAGTTGTCCTCTCCGACGAAAAGCGGAAAGCGCTTTTGGCGTCTTTGTCGAAGGCCGTGGCCGACGGCATTGGAAAACCCGAGCAATACGTCATGGTCAGCATCAGCCCGGCCGCGATCCTGATGTCGGGCAAACCCGGCGATGCGGCCTTTGCCGATGTGCGAAGCATCGGCGGGCTGTCGGGCGAGGTGAATCGCCGGCTTTCCCAACAAATCTGCCAGGTGCTGAACGATTCGCTCAAAATTCCCGCCAACCGCGTCTATTTGAACTTCACGAATG
>DATNHI010000078.1:0-7580 GCA_035605035.1 Verrucomicrobiia bacterium | reverse complement strand
CCACCCATCGCTGTTGTCCGTCTCTCGTTCATTTCAAATTCTCTTCAGTGGCGACAAATTGTATCGCGAATTTTCCTGCGCGTGCGTCAACGCCAGCGCCAGCGCGTCCGCCGCATCGGGTGCGGGCGGCTTGGGCAAATCCAACAGCCGCTGGACCATTTTGGCGACGGCGGATTTTTGCGCCGCGCCGTAGCCGACAATGGCCTGTTTCACCTTGCGCGTGGCGATTTCGTAAATATCCAAACCCGCTTCGGCGACGGTTGCCAGCGCCGCGCCCCGCGCTTCGCCCATGACAATCGCTGTCTGCAAATTTTGCGCGTAGAACAGGCCTTCGACGACGCAGACGGTTGGTTGATGCTGTTTTAAAACGTCGCGCAGCGTCTCCACAATTTTCACGAGGCAGCGCGAACGCGGCCAGGTCGCAGGACACACAACCGTGCCCTGCGCCAACACCCGCGGATGCGGTTTGGCCAGGCGGATGACGCCGTAACCAGTCCCACGCAGCGAAGGATCGAGACCGAGAATTACGCAATGAGAATTGGCCGGAGCGCGCAGAGTTGTTTCAAAAACGGGCGCGGCCATGCGCGGGGAAACGCCACCGAGGCGCTCCCGCATTTGTTCAAATTGCCGAGGCGTGATGCCCACGCGCGCATTTTGCCAGCGGTGGAAGGATTGCAAAAGCAAAAACGCCGCGGTGAATATTCATCGCGGCGCTTTGCCAAAGTACCGGGCCAGCTTCAATGTCCCCGTCCGTTCTGGTTCTGGTTCTGGTTCTGGTTCTGGTTTTGATTGCTGGACCTGCCTGAAGACTGGGATGATTGGGATGATTGTGACGAAGTCGATGTGGAGACATCCGGACGTGATTCGGTTCGGGGCTGAATCCGTTCCGACTGGTCGGAGGACTGGTTGCCCCGCGGCCCGGTCGGGTTGTTCGCCGCCGGCGGTGCCGACTGCTGCTGTTCTCCCGGCGCGGTAAATTCGCGTTTGGGTGTCGGTGGCGGCGGCGTGTAATGCGGTGTCTGGTCTTCAATTTGTTGTCCGCGCGGTGAAGCGATGTGCTTGTTGTCGGAATTCCGGGTTTGCGTTTGCGAATTATCCGGCCAGCGGTAAGTCGGCGCCACCGTCTGGTTGTTCGCCGGCGGCGAAACATGATTTTGCGCCGGAGGCCGGACTGGAGTTTGGGTCACGACCGGGCCGTTGTGATTGAGCTGTTGATTTTGATTGTTCCCCGGCTGTGAACCTCGATTCAGTGTCTGAGTTCCGTCACGCGTTGTGAAATGGCCGCGGTTGTCAAAAGCGGAACCCGGTTGCGGCGGATTTCCCGTCGTGACGCCCGGCCCGTGATTTTGCTGGCCGCCCAGTGTGCCACGGTATGGCTGTCGGCGAGACACGCTCACCTCATTTACCGGCACCGGGTGAATCGGTGCCCGGGTGACGTCGCGGATGTGTTGCACCTCGATGCCATTGTTGACAAAGGTCCGGTGCTGGCTGTCGTAGTTGAAATTGTTGATGATCGTGGTCTGGTGATAAATCCGCGGTTCATCCCTTGCCGCGACACGATAATGCCACGGACGTGGATCGCAGAAATTGCGCGTCGGCACAAACGTAAAACAGTTTATGGCCAGGCCGAAATCAAATCCGATACTAACGCCGCTGCCACGATATAAGAAGCCGGCGCCGGGCCGGTAAACTGCGAACGGCGGCAGAGGCGCCCAGCCGCAATAATCATTCGAGTAGCGCCACGTCACCCAGGACGGCGCCCAGACCGTGTCCGGCCACCAGCACCAGCCCAGATGCGCGTCACGAAACCAGCGTCCGTAGTGAAAAGCGACGCCCCACGAATAATCCGAGGTCCAATACCAGCCGCAATCGGTATAGACCCAATGCCCGTGGTCGCAGTACGGCTGCCAGCCGGAGTTGTAAACGACGATGGTCGGCCGCCAGCACCGGCCATAACCCGCCACATCCACCCAGGTTCCATACGGTGCGAGCGTACTGTAAAAATAATTCACCGTGACCTCGGCCGGTGGCGGCGGAGGCGGCGGTTCAGTTGCAGGGGTTTCCGGCGGCGGCGGGGTACTGGCGCCCATTTGCTGTTGCAACACCTGATCGCGCTGCATCATCGCGGTAACGACTTCATTCGGCACACCGAGATCGCTGAGGTAAATAATGGTGTCCGAATCCAGATTGAACGTGCCGGTGGAATTGGTGACATAGCTCAGGATGACACCCTCATCCACGCCGGCCTGCACCAACTGGATGACCTGGGCCAGCGGGCTGTTGGGCAAAATGTTCGGCGGCGGCGTGACACTGGTGGGGGGAACGGCAGAAACATCAGCGCCGGTTGGCGGCGGCGGTGCGGGCTGCGCCTGGACATTCGAGAGTTGGACGGAATGGTCGCTGGCCAGCCACAAAGCGGCCAGCGCGATTCCCACGGTGGATTTTCTGAGAAAGTTTGTTTTCATAAGCGGGCGGTTTTTAATTTAGACTGCTAATGGGTTTAACAATACATTGACTCATTTGTTGCGGCAAACGTTCACACCGCCGCTTTGTGCGCATTTTATGCGCACAGGAGCAGGTGGCGCCCCCGCCCGGAATTGAACTGGGATCCGCGGTTTAGGAAACAAAAGCGCATCACAGCTAACCATAGTAAAAACGGGCAGACTTTGGCAAAATCTGATACTTCATTTGACACGGTTTTTTTCAACTGGTAATGCTGTTCGGGTTAGGTCGAAAAACTTGATAAACACAGGCGAAATCCTGTTTTTCGCCACGGTATTTGCCCCCGTAGCTCAAATGGATAGAGCCGCCGCCTCCTAAGCGGCTGATCCCGGTTCAATTCCGGGCGGGAGCACCAT
Organism: Verrucomicrobiia bacterium; assembly: GCA_035605035.1. Lineage (GTDB taxonomy): Bacteria > Verrucomicrobiota > Verrucomicrobiia > Limisphaerales > UBA11358 > UBA11358. The sequence continues at coordinate 4,722 of DATNHI010000078.1, read as the reverse complement.
GCGTTTCTTGAACCTGTTATCCATGCAGCTTTCACGGCCTTTTTATTGTCTTTATTCGATACCCATTCGATACCGTTTTCAGAAATTCCACATGTCTGACAGCATGAACCCAGGCTTCGCTTTTTGGGAGCCCATACACTGGTCTCAAGGAATTCATTGATGCGTGACAACGGGCTGCTGCGATAGCCCTGCTCTGACTTCATCAGCAAGGCAGATTTGCTTTTGTCCACCGCGCATTTCAAACTGTCTTCAAGATGGAAACCAAGAATCGGCACATTGTCGTTCTGGGCGCGGGTTTCGGCGGCCTTACATTTTGCCAAACATTCAATCATCGCGCGGCGCGAATCACACTCTTTGACCGGCAGAATCACCACTTGTTCCAGCCGTTGCTCTATCAGGTGGCCACCGCTGGCCTCTCCGCGCCGGAAATCGCGCAGCCGATTCGCTCCATTCTTTCCAACCAGCCAAACGTCACCGTGCTGCTCGACCGCGTCACGGGCTTCGACCTCGCGGCGAAAACGGTGCGGCTCGAAGGAAGCACGCTGACTTACGACTATCTCGTGCTCGCGCTCGGCGGCTGCACCTCTTACTTTGGCCACCCGGAGTGGGAGCAGTTTGCGCCAGGGTTGAAATCGCTTGATGACGCGATGGGCATTCGCCGCCGTATCCTGTTCGCGTTCGAAAAAGCGGAGAACACAAGCCACCCGGCGGAGCACGACCGATGGATGACCATCGTCGAGGTGGGCGGCGGGCCGACAGGAGAGGAACTGGCAGGAGCGTTTGCCGAATTGACCCGGACCGTTTTGCAGAAGGACTTCAAGCGGATTGACCCTTCCCATGCACGCGTGGTGATGATTGAAGCCCCGCCACGCGTGTTGGTGCAATTCTCACCGGAGCTTTCCGCCAGCGCCGAGCGGCAGCTCAAGGCGTTGGGCGTCGAAGTGTGGACGGACACTAAGCCGGAACGATTCAGATGAACGGTCATTTTGAGTAAGATTGGCAGGTTCATGCTTGCAGCGAGGCAACTGCATTGCAATTAGGCCAAGCCGAGAGTTTAGCCAGGATTTCGCACCACCACGTTCGAGGAGCCTGACCGCGCAAAGCCAGTTTGAGTGTGGGTTTGCCCCGCGCGCGGCTCCATACCGCCGCCCGGCCAAACAAACGCCAGCGCAGGGTGTTCAGTTCGCATTTTTCCAACTGACCCAAGCGCCGTTGCAACAGCACGCAGAGGTTGTAGGCGGCGATCGCCAGATGGTGCATCGCCTCGGTGCCCCAGAAATTGTCCACGCACAGCCGCTTGATGCCGAACTGCTGGCCCAGCTCTTTGATGCGGTTTTCGAGGTCCGCCCGGCCGTTGTATTGTCTCCAGACGTTGAGGGCGTCCACACTGCGGGGCAGGTTGGTGACCAGCGCTTGAAAGCGATAACCCGGAACCTCCAACAACGTCTTGCCGCCAGCGTCGGGACGTTGCTCGATCCGCTGGCGAATCACGATCAAACGGCGGCCCGGCTGATCCCGCTCGACTTCCTGCACTTCCAGACCGGGGATGTCCGTCCCTTGCCAGTGTGCCGCATCATGCCGGCAGAGGCTCTGCACCTTTTGCGTCAGGCGCGCCACCAAAATGAACTTCAAACCCAGGGCTTGGGCCATGTCCTGCACGCTGGCGTCCCCAAAACCCGCATCGCCGCGCACCAGCTTGAGGCGGACGTGGGGCGCCAAACCGGTGACGGTCTGACGCAAAAACTCCGCCGCCCCGTTGGCGCAAGGACTGTCGCCCCGGCGCAGCCAGTAGTTGGCGATGATTTTGCTTTCGGCCAACGCCGCAATCAACGGCCGATGACATGGCTTGAGCCCTTGCCGGGTATAACCGACGGCGACGCCTTGCTGATGGCCGTCCTCGTGCAACCAGGCCCACGAATCCAGATCCAGGGTGTAACCGTCCTTGAGCGAGGGCAGACTCCCAACCGTCTGCCGGTGCAGACCATTCAGGGCGTTGCACGTCTTTTGGCCAAACACGTCGAAGAACCGGCTCAAGGTGGATTGGCTGGCGATGGCCTCCACGCCCAGCACGGGGCTCAAGGCCGGATCGCTTTGCAGCCACGCCACCCGCGACAGCTTGTCAGCCCCGCAGAGAATGCCCCCGACATAGCCCAACGCCACATCCGTCGGATCATACGCGTTGGGGCTGGTCGGTCAGTGGGGCAACACCTCGCGCAGGCGCTGGCGAAACCGTTTCTGATGCAAAAAATGTGACCACATGATCATGCCCCCATGCGCCGTCAATCGCTGGTCGGTAAACGAAATCCGGATCGACGAAGTCGCGTCTTTGGTGTCAATTGGCAGCCGCACCGTTTGGTCCGCCTCCCGTCGAGGTTCGGGAACTTGATTCGGTTTCATCACCACAAGCCCGCCAAACGGTGCTCACTCTTTCAAGCTGAATCGTTCCGGCTAAGCACCCACAATTTCTCACCAGGCATTCACCACTTTCCACATCATCCGTTGCGTGAAGACCTTCCGCCTTATCTCCCCAAAATGAGTCGTATTGTCACCGGAACGATAATGAGCAATAGGAATACCGGTACCCTGTAAATCATTCTGGCTTATAGCTGCCAGATGGGCAATAGAACCGGGGCGACGAAAATGACAAGACTATTCGTTGTTCATCTTTAAAGCCACCACGCGTGGCGATGGGATGAGTGCGTGGTAAATCGGTTCGACCCATTGATTCTTCGGGATATTGTACACGATGAAATCCTTGTCAAATTGCCAGTAAGTCCAACTCCAATCGAATTGCTCCGCCGTGCGGGCCACGCACGCGGTATAGCGCGCCCGCGAAGCCATGTCGCCATCCTCGTAAGCGCCAAATTCACCGAGGAGAACGGGGCGGTCGTGCTGTTTGGCCCAGTCCTGGACTTTCTGGAAATCCGACTCAATGGCTTCCCGTTCTTCGGCCGTACCCTTCCAGACCACACCTACTTTATACTGCGGCTTGACCCAAGGAGCGCCCTGATGGGTAAAGTCCATCGGCTTGTAGTAATGTACCGTAACGACGATATGCCGGTCCTGATCGGGAAGCTTCAGTTCGTCCAAATGGTCAATCGAATTCCAGAATGCCGGCCCAATGATGACAGTCCGCGTTGGATTACTCTGGCGGATGGTGGCCAATGCCTCCGCAAGATTTTGGTTCCAAATTTCCGGTGTCATTTTACCATTGGGTTCGTTCAGGATTTCAAACACCACACTGGACGGTGCATGCTGGAAGTGGGGCGCCACCTGCCGCCAGAACGCAAGAAACCGATCTTTGTTCCCTTCCGCATCCTTTCCCGTCGCTTCAAATTCGTGGAAATCAACAATCACGTTAAGATGAACTGCCAGTGCATTGGTAACCACCCAGTCCATGGTGTCCCACCATGAATTGCTTAACTGGTATTCCGGCCCGGCACCCATGTGGCTGAATGGAAAAAGATTGACGCGCAGAGTATCAAACCCCCCAGTCCGGATGACCCCGAAATATTCTTTCTTGAAGCGCGCCTGGTCGAAGGATTCCCAAATTGGATCGTACCCGAACACGTTCACGCCCCGGCCTAATTTTTGACATTGAACAAAAACGTCTTCGTTGCCGGCGGCCGTCCCGGTCGCAGGGCCGAACGAAACCCACAAAAACAGGGAAAGCAGACAGGTCATTAAGTTCCGTAGCAGGGAAGTTTGTTTCAGCATGGATATTGTCATAGAGTGCTGGAACTGGCTTGGCTCGTTTGGGGCCGAGATGCTGCCAGCTTGTTTTATGGCAGGCTAATTCCTGCCGCCCCGGCTGTCACGCGGTCAAATGGAGGATGCGCGACTACTTCAAAAGTATAGGAAGAGCTGAGGCGGACCTGATCTCGGCAATTCTCACGCCGACTCCGGCGGATGACTGGGGGTGGCGTTGTTTTTTTCTGGCAGGCAAATTGGCGAAAGAGTAAACAGCTTCTTTAGTTTTGGTAATGTTCTGCCAAACACGCTATATTTACTTTAATGCGAAGACGCTTCGTGAAACGAATGCATTTATTGTGGTTGAAACAGATTTGGGGATTGTCAACGTCTCCGAACTCGTGGAGGACGCCTTGCGCATTAATGCTATTGACTACGAACAACAGGGTATCCACGTGGTTCGTGACTTTGCGGAGGTGCCGGCGCTGATCTCGGATCGGCATAAGATCCTTCAAATCTTCCTTAGCCTGTTGAAGAACGCCCAACAAGCTTGTGAAGCAGTTGCCGCAGGCCATCGAGTGGTTTCCGTCCGGATTGGGATGGCCGGGTCGGGGTGCATAAAGATCGAAGTTGCCGATAACGGTGTTGGCATTCCATCCGAGAACCTCACCCGCATCTTCTCGCATGCTTTCACGACACAAGAAAACGGGCGCGGCTTCAGCCTCCATAGCGAAGCCCTGGCCGCCAAGGAGTTGGGCGGCACACTGACCGCCGCCAGCGAAGGGCCGGGCAAAGGCGCCACGTTCGTCCTCGAATTGCCCGTGGCAGGAAAATTTCGAGCCGGCGATTCGCCGGCCGACAAAGGTCGGTGATCACCGCACGCTGCGCCGGGCGGTCAATCCAGGTGCAGAATTCCGCGCTGCAGGGCGGTGGTGGCGGCCTGGGTGCGGTCGTTGACTTTTAGTTTCGCGAGGATGTGGCCGACGTGAAGTTTGACGGTGACTTCGGCAATTTGCAGGGCGCTGCCGATTT
>DATNHI010000077.1:0-1825 GCA_035605035.1 Verrucomicrobiia bacterium | reverse complement strand
CGCGGCCGTGGGCGGACGGCATGAAACATCAGAACCGAAGCAAACCACCGAACAAAAGATTAGGAAATGTCTGGTTTGCCGGTCGCCATTTCCGAGCGCCTGGGCGGGTGAGCGCATCTGCCGGCGGTGCAAAGACACTGCGGCGTGGCGGAGTGGTGCTTTCAAATGACCGCGCCAAACGAGCACCGACCAATCGGCTCGCAGTCATGGGGCCGCATTCTGGATCAAAGGCGATCCACCGAGCGGCATCGACGCTCATGCGCCGCACGGTCGATTATTCACAGATCAACCACCACAACAGACTTGGGAGCAGTCATGCAGAATGGCATGAATAGAGGTATGAGAACTCGTAGACACGACCTGGCCATCGGACCATTTTCCGGCCGTTCAAAATGGCCAGAGCGAAAATTAAGCAGACCCGCAGGCGTTCAGCTTACCGACGCCAAAGGGAGCTACGAACGCTATATGGCGCTCGCGCGTGCCGCCGCATCGACCGGCGATGCAACCGAAATTGAGAACTATTACCAACACGCAGAGCATTACTTCAGGCTGATGAAGGGAAAGGCGGTGTAAATGTGTAAGTGTCCGTCCGAAAAGAAGTAGAATTTGGATGAGTATGATTCAACTGAGGGTGGCCCGATTCGGGAGGTGCCGCCGATGTGGACGAAATTGCGCGAAGTACAATCGCGGTTTTTAGTCACTGCTGTCCGGTTAAGCGCCGAGGGCGGAGTTGATAGGCTTTTTGTAGCAAAGGGTTAGGGTGGATTTTGTTTGGTGTCGATTTGAACTTGGGATGACTGTTTTACGGTAATTTCCTCGATTTCTTTCCGATCGGGGACATCGCCGTGAACGCTGGCCGAACGCTGTTTGCGCAAGTCATGGATTTTGTCCCCTGGACGAGTTTCGATCGCATCGTGGCGAAGTATGGCGGCGACGTTCGCGTGCGGAGCCTGCGTTGCACGGAACAATTCCGCACCATGGCGTTCGCGCAAATGACGTATCGCGAAAGCCTGCGCGACATTGAAGCCTGCCTGCGCGCGCGACCCTCGAAATTGTACGGCATGGGATTGCGCGGAGCGGTCGCGAAATCGACGTTGGCCAACGCGAACGAACTGCGCGACTGGCGCATGTGGTCCGACCTCGCCGCCGTTTTGATCCGCCGCGCGCGCAAACTTTATGCGACACAGGACTTCGGGATCGATCTCGCCAACACTGTGTACGCGCTCGACAGCACGACAATCGATTTGTGCCTTTCGTTGTTTCCGTGGGCGGATTTTCGTTCGACCAAGGCGGCGGTCAAAATGCACACGCTTCTCGATCTGCGAGGTCCGATCCCCAGGTTTATCCATGTTTCCGTTGGCAAAATGGGCGACGCGCGCGCGCTCGACATGATCACGCCGGAAGCCGGATCGATCTACGTCATGGATCGCGGCTATGTCGATTTCAGACGGCTGAATGTGTTTCATCGGGCGGGTGCGTTCTTCGTCACGCGTGCCAAACGCAACATGAATTATCACCGTGTCTATTCTCGTACGGTCGATAAAACAACCGGCGTCCGCGCGGATCAAAGCGTCGCGCTCGATGGATTCTACACGAGAAAGGACTATCCCCAACACATGCGGCGAATCTCGTTTTGCGATCAGGAAACCGGCAAGCGCCTCGTGTTTTTGACAAACAATTTCGTGCTCCCTGCGGAAACCATCGCCGCGCTTTACAAAAAGCGTTGGCAGGTCGAACTGTTTTTCAAGTGGATCAAACAGAACCTCCGCATCAAGCATTTTTACGGCACGTCGGAGAACGCCGTGAAAACGCAAATCTGGACGGC
>DATNHI010000076.1:0-1013 GCA_035605035.1 Verrucomicrobiia bacterium | reverse complement strand
CATCGCTGTGAATACAGTTATGAGACAACGATACCGGCTCTACCGCCGCAAAAAAGGCGGACGCTACTACATTCACGATGACGTGACCGGCAAGCAGGACAGCTTGCACACCACCGACCGCGCCACGGCGCTGCGGTTGTTCCATTCGCGCGGCGAAGCGCAGCAGCAGCCCGCTGTGAACCTGCAAATTGCCCGCGCCTATCTCGCCGCCAGCGACCCGCAGATCGCCACGCGCAACTGGCAGTTCGTCATGGAGGAAATGGTCAAACTCAAAAAAGGCGAGACGCAACACCGCTGGCAGACCGCCATCAAAGACAAGGCGTTTGACTTGATTCGTCATCTGCCGGTTTTGGAAACGAGGCCGGAAAACTTTTTGCGCGTGCTGGAAACCGGAAAAGTTTCGACCAATGTCTATCTGCGGCGCATCCACAACTTCGCCCTGGACATGACATGGTTGCCGTGGCCGGTCATTGTGAAACGCCAGTGGCCGAAAGTTGAGTTCAAGGACAAGCGTGCCATCACCTGGGAGGAACATCAGGCCATCGTCACCCGCGAACTGAACCCTGAACGCAAGGCGTTCTATAAACTGGCGTGGCATCTGGGCGCGTCGCAGTCCGATCTCGCGGGCCTCGAAGCAGAAAACATTGATTGGGAACACAACGTCATCAGTTTCGCGCGCAAAAAGACCGGCTCCATTGCCATCATGCGCTTCGATGACGAAGTGGCGGAGATTCTCCGGGATTTGCCGGGCAGCGGCCCGCTGTTTCCCTATCTGCGCTCGGTTCGTTCCGGCGACCGGGCGACGGAATTTCATCAGCGCATCGCGGGCTTGGGCATCAAGGGCGTCAGCTTGCATTCGTATCGGTATGCGTGGGCGGAACGTGCCAAAAAAGCCGGGTATCCCGAACGGTTCGCACAGGAGGCGCTTGGTCATAACAGCAAGGCCATTCACCGCTCCTACGCGCGTAATGCACAGGTGGAACTGCCGCCGTTGAGTGAATTTGAACGGATGC
>DATNHI010000075.1:0-5772 GCA_035605035.1 Verrucomicrobiia bacterium | reverse complement strand
GCGGCTGATGACGATTTACGAAAAACTTTTTGCCGCACACGGCCTGCATGTCGCGCAGGTGCTGCTGACGCACGACGATCTCGAACATCACGAGCGCCACCTCAACGCCCGCAACACGCTCGTCACGTTGCTCGACCGCGGCGTCGTCCCCATCATCAACGAAAACGACGCCGTGTCGTTCACCGAAATCAAGTTTGGCGACAACGACAAGCTGTCCGCGCTCGTCGCGTCGTTGCTGCCCGCCGATTTGCTCGTCATCCTCACCACGGTGGACGGCTTCATCGAGAATTTCGGCAAGGCCAATCCTAAAACCATTTCCGTTGTCGAAAAAATTGATGTCGCCCTCGAAAAGCTGGCCCGCGGCACGGACAACGATACCGCCGTCGGCGGCATGAAATCGAAAATCGAAGCGGCCAAAATCGCCGTGCGCTCCGGCATCCCGCTGGTCATCGCGTCAGGCAAAAAGAAAAACGTGCTGGCGAAAATCCTCGGCGGTGAAGATGAAGGCACGCTATTTGTCGCTGAACCCAAAAAATTGCAAGGGCGCAAACGCTGGATTGCCTTTTTCCATCATCCCCGGGGCGCGCTGTTTGTGGATGACGGCGCGAAACGGGCGTTGCGCGAAAAGGGCAAAAGCCTGCTGCCGCCGGGCGTGGCGCGGTGTGAGGGCGAATTTGCCGCCGGCGACGTGGTGCGGATTTGCGATCTGGACGGGACGGAATTCGCGCGCGGCATCGCGCGATTTGATTCCGCCGCTGTGCGCGAGCGCAAATTGCCCAAGGCAGAACTCGTGCACCGGGATGATCTGGTGATTTTGTGAATTTGGAAACACTCAACATTCAACTTCCAATGTCCAAGTTGACTGCTCGCAGACATTGGCCGGGCCTTTCCTTAAATGTTGGGCGTTGAATGTTGGATGTTGAATGTTTCCCAATGAAAATCCCCGCCATCAATGAACTGTTAAAGGTCATGGCCCGCCTCCGCTCGCCCACGGGCTGTCCGTGGGACCGTGAGCAGAGCCATATGACGTTGCGGCGCCACGCCATCGAGGAGGTCTATGAATTGATTGACGCCATCGAAGAGGGTGACGACCACGAGATGGCCGAGGAGCTTGGCGATTTGCTGCTGCAGGTGGTTTTTCATTGCCAGTTGGCGCGCGAACGCGACGCCTTTGATTTTGACGAGGTCTGCCGCCTGCTCGTGAACAAGCTCATCCGCCGTCACCCGCATGTCTTCGGCCAAACCAGGGTCAGGGACGTGGACGAAGTCTGGGCGAACTGGGAGAAAATCAAGCGGGCCGAAAAGCAAGGCACCAAGCACGCCCGCCATTCCGCCTTCGACGGCATTCCCAAACACCTGCCCGCACTGCTCCGCGCCGAAAAACTCGTAAAAAAGGCGCGCAAAGTCCTTGCGGACAGCCACCAGCTGGTAGGGCTGCGCTGCCGCGCAGCCGGACGCGCAGCCGCGCGTCCCTACCGGAATAAAACAACTAAAGCCGCTTTGGCTTCGGATCTTTTTGCGCTCGCGGCATTCGCCCAGGCCCGCGGCTGGTCGGCGGAGGAGCTGTTGGGCGGCGAAATCAAGCGGCAGGAACGCCAATTCCGCCGCCGGGAACAAGCTTAAACGCCCCGCTTTCGCAGTTGACAGCCCGCGCAACTCGCGCGAGCTTGGGGTGTTAAATATCTAGGTGCCGATTTTATGAAAATACGAAGCCTTCAAAGTTTGGTCCTGACCCTGGCGGCCATCACTGGAGTGACTCTTTTGGCAGCGAAAGCCGTGGCGCAGGATTCCACCACACCCACAACCGCCGCGACTCAGGCCGCTCCGCAATTGTCGTATGGCGTGGCGCAAGTCGTGCAACTGGCGCATGCAAACGTTGGCGAGGATGTCATCGTCAACTATATTCAGAATTCCGGCAACGCCTACGGCCTGGACGCGAACCAAATCCTTTACTTGAAGCAGCAGGGAGTGTCCGACCGCGTCATCAACACCATGCTGAACCAGCGCAGCCGGATGCCTGCCCCCGTCCAAACCGCGCCGCCGCCGAACAATCCGGACGCCAACGGCGCCCAAATTCCGACCCCGACCCCGGCACCGGCGGTTTCTTGTGTCCAGACGGCTCCGCCTCAGACGGTCTATGTCATTCCCGATACGCAGACGTATAATTATTACGCCTCCTATCCCTATTACTATCCGTACTACGGCGGGTATTATTACGGCGGGCCGGCGGTGTCGCTCTCGTTCGGCTGGGGCGGTTATTACGGCGGCTATCATGGCGGTTATTATGGTGGTTGGCATGGCGGTGGTGGTGGTTGGCACGGTGGTGGCGGTGGCCATCACTGACGGGGAAAATTAACTCCCGATGCCGCGGATGCACACGGACGGACGCTGACAACAATTCATAGCCACCAAAAGGTGTCCATTCTTCGACTGTAGCCGCAACCTTCAGGTTGCGTCCCCGACCGGACGCCATTCCGATGTTGGAACGTCCGGGCGCAGCTTAAAAGCTGCGGCTAAATTTGCGCCTTTTGTACCTCCTTGCGGCGATTTGAGTTCTGATTCGATGTTCGGCGTTCGATGTTGGATGTTTCCTCCAACGCGTGAGGCGCAGCCTCTTTACGCGGCTCTTGCCACCGGTCGTCTGTTTCCCGTTTCCCGGACCCGAGACCCTGGATCCGATTTCTCACTGCGACTGTATCCGGAAAAATGCGGTGGCGTTCGTCATGGGCACGGAAGCGTTTTGCAAACTCGTCGTTGCCACGTTGCGCCATGAACCTGCCGGCAGCGTGCCCGTTTCCTGCACCACAAACGGCGCCGTGCCGCCCGTCCAACTCAAGTTCACATTCGTGCCCGTGCCGATAATGGACACGTTGATGGTGTTCGACACGGTAATCATCACTGCATCGTAGGCCACGGCATGTACACCGTCGTCGGCGCTCAATTCCAACGTGTAAACGCCGGGCGCGCTGAAAGTCGCCGTCGTGTTCGTCTGCGACGCATTCCCGAAGGTCACCGACCCAGGGCCGGAATTTGTCTTCCACTGAATCAGTGGTGTTGAATTGCTGAAGACCACGGCACCCTGCAACTGTGCGGCCTGGCCGAAGGGCACTGATTGGTCCGGCCCGGCATTGGCGATCGGCGCGCCCGGCGACCGCGGTCCTTCATTCGGGCCGGTCGTCTGGACGACCTCGAAATTCGTGATGGCGAGGCCGCCGCCGTTGATGTCATTGAATGCATTCGCCGGCCAGCGGTCGTCCGGTGTGATAGAAATGGAAAAGAACGAGCTGCTGTTGTCCGATACCATCGCGCCGTATTTCTTCAATCCCAGCACCAGAGCCTTTTCCTCCTTCGTCCAGCTCGCCGGGATGGCGAAATTTGCCTTCAGCCGCAGCCGCTGGCCCATCGCTGGAGAATTCGTCTGCGACGCGCTGACCGACCCGGCATCGTGCGTCGCGGGATAAATGTGCGCCTGTCGTGACACCACCACGATCAGCCGGCACGCATGCTCCACCATGCCGCGCTCGCATTCGTCGAAACGCACCAGCGCCGGGAACATTGGAAAACCCGCGGCGTCGCCGGAGGTCAAGCCGTCCATGCGCAGACCGTTTGTATTCAAATTGAACATCGCGCCGTTCGCTGCCTGCCAGTTTGTGCCGACGAGGCGTGCCTCCCACGTTTCATAAATCAACCCTTTGCCCGGCTGCACGACGATGGAGTGCCGGTCGCCGCCGGAGTTTGTCTGCCATTGGAACAGCGTCTGGGTGCCGGTCTGCGTCGGCCAGCCTTCGATGGGCTGGTTCGTCGGCGTGGGATACAACCCGTAAGGATAGACCCCACCATTCAAGTCCGAATCGCCGGGATACGTCACAAACTTGTTCGACACCAGCGTCTGGTTGTCCGGCGCCAGCACGTAATTCATTTCTTGAAACAGCTCCAGATACCGGTGCGATGACCCCACGTTCGTAAAGATATTCATCGTCATCGCGTCCGAATTCGCCAGCACCGGCCGATTGGAAATGCATTCGTTCCACGGATTGGTCACCGGGAAAATTTGCATGGTCGACACCACCGCGTCGGCGTTCGAGGTGTCGAACAAAATCGAATTCGTCACCGCTGGCAACGGGCCGAGGATGCGCCCCTCCTGATTGATGCGTTCGTTCGCTGCGTACAGCAGGGAAGCGTGCCAGATCCAGACAACAACCGATACAACCAGGCGTTTCATTATTACGGCAAAAACAAATCAGCCGAATGAAAAGCAAGACATGTGCCCGGCTTTTAACCCGGGCCGAGTGCATTCGTTTTCGCCCTCAAAACGCCCTTGCAAACTCCGGAAGCAGTGAATTCCGCGAAAACCTCCCGGCAACTAAACATCTAATAAACACAAAGCTTTTCTCGCACGCGGCGTGTCCCTCGCGAACGATTTTTTCCTTCCGGCTACGGTACGACCAGACGATAGAACCGTTGCGGGTCGGGCCCGAAGGAATCGGTCGCGGACATGACAACATTGGTCGCGGTGATAGCACTGCCCCAATTGCTCCAATTGCCTTGCGCCAGATTCGTGCAGGATTGCGGTTGATAAACCGCGCTGACCACTGCGGTCCAGGTGAACGTCACTGTTCCGCCGACGGCGGTCACCGATTGGAACTCCGGCGCAGGTACGGTGAGGGGGATGGTATAATCGGCCACCACGGGCAGGTGATCGCTCGCGGTGGTGAGATCCAGATAAAGCTGTGCGGCGCTGATGGGCGCGCCCGGTGTCAGATCGTTGTTCAGCGCGGTATTGGTTCCGGAATTGACGCTGCCAAAGTAAGGCGTCGTGCCATTGTTGCCGAACGCATGATACGTTCCGGGAACCAGCGCCAACCCGCCCGGCGCGCCGGAATAAACATTCGTCGTCATCACCTGCAAATCGTCGCGGTATTCGAGGTTGTAACTGTGTTCCGTAAGCACCACGAGAATGTTTGTGTCAGTCGTGCTGGTGCTCCAGTTGATATTGGGATTGTCTGTCGGATTCAGCGGGTCAATGCCTTGTCCCTGCTGAATGCCGTTCGGGGCGGTATTGGACAAAATCGTCTGATACATCGGCTCGCCGCTGTTGTCCACGTTGTAATCGCCCACGTAAATCACCCGGGCATCCGCGGGCAGATTGTTCGCTTCGTCATTGCGGATGATCCGGGCTTCGCCATTACGGTAGGACTCGTTTTGGGAGCCTGTACTCGCTTTGTAGTGGCTCACATAAACATAAAACTCGTTCGTGGCTGTCGGTGTCATCCCGGCCGGCGCAAATTCATAACGCATCACTTCGCGAAACTCCCCGCTGTTGTAACCCAGATTGCCGATGCCGCCCGGTGGATCCACCGGCACCGACGCGAGCAGTTGCAACGTTGTCGCATTATAAACCATTGCGTTTGGGCCGTTGCCGCTGCCGTTGTTAGTGCTGCCGCCGAACTGCGTCGCCTGATAAGTACTGTTCGAATACATTCCTGCAACACCGTAAAAAGCATTCAGGGCATTCACGATCGGCACGACAGTGACGGGATTGGTCGTCGTCTCCTCCAACGCCAGGACGTCCAGCGGCTGCGCCGGATCGTTGCCGACGATCTCCTCGCCGATCCCTTCCAACACACCCCCTTGTTGCACCGTGCCGCCGCCGGAAGGAGTGATTAAACCCGGCCGCGCAGTCGTGTAACCGCCGGTGGCCGCTTCGATATTGCAGGTGGCGATGCGCAGGGTCCGGGTCTGGGCCGCAACGACCGGTGAAACGTCGAAGAC
>DATNHI010000074.1:0-10089 GCA_035605035.1 Verrucomicrobiia bacterium | reverse complement strand
CAAACGCTCCGTGAGGTGCTGCACGAGCACCAACCAACCGTCTGTGTGGTCGAAGGACTGTTCTACGCTCAAAATCTCCAGACGGCCATCGTCATGGGTGAAGCGCGCGGTGCGGCACTGGCGGTCATCGCCGAAGCCGGTCTGGAAATTTATGAAATCGCCCCGCGCAAAGTGAAGCAGGCCATTGTTGGCTATGGCGCAGCGCAAAAATCCGCCGTCGCCAAAATGGTCCAGCGGCTATTGGATTTACCAAAGCCGCCCGCGCCTGACGCCGCCGATGCGCTGGCCCTGGCGCTCACCCACGCGCAGGAAAATTCGCGCTACAACCTGACACCGCCAAAGCGAATATGAATTCCGGTCTCTGCATTCCGCACTCCGCATTTGCATGATCACTTTTCTCCACGGCAAACTCGTCGAGGCGCTGCCCACGCAGGTCGTTGTGGAGGTGAACGGTGTCGGCTACGAAGTATTGATTCCGCTGTCGTCGTTCGACAAATTGCCGCAGCCGGGCGGCGCGGTGAAACTGCTCACGCAACTGGTCATCCGCGAGGACGCGCACACACTTTACGGTTTCATGACCGCGGCGGAACGCGATTTGTTTCGGCTGTTGGTCAACACGGTTTCCGGCATCGGCCCGAAAATCGCGCTGAACATTCTGAGCGGCATCAGCGTGACGGCCTTCCGCGGCGCGGTGGCCGCCAGCGACGTCAAATCGCTCTCGCAAATTTCCGGTGTCGGCAAAAAAACCGCTGAGCGCATCGTCGTGGAATTGCGCGACAAAATCGGCGCGGCGGGCGCCTGGGAAGCCGCCAGCGCGCAGCGCGCCCTGTCGCCGGACGACCAGAAGATTAACGACGCGGTGCTCGCGCTCATGGCGCTGGGCTTCAAGCAGGTTGAAGCGCACGACGCCGTCCGCGCCGCGCAAACGATGCTGGGTGCCAAAGCGACGGTGGAGGATTTGGTGCGCGCGTGCCTGAAAAAAGGAGCATGATGGCCGTCGTGACGCCAGAACCACAAAATTCCGCCGCCGCCAAAAAAGCGTCCCGGCGCAAATCCGGCGTGGTGGTGCCTCACAAAGCCAGATGGCATCAGCGATTCGTGGCCGCGCTGGTTTACCTGCTGGTCCGTTCCATTGCCGGAACTATCCGCTACAAACTGAATGACAGCTCCGGCCTGTTCCGGGGCGTTCCCGCGGAAAAGACTATTTTTGCCCTCTGGCACAACCGCCTGGCGCTTTCGGTGATTTTGTACCAGCGGTACATTTTGAAATTCGCGCCTGAACGCCGGATTTGCGGCATGGTCAGCGCGAGCCGGGACGGCGCATTGCTGGCGCAGATTTTTGAACACTTTGGCGTCGAGCCGGTCCGCGGTTCGTCGAGCCGGCGCGGTGGCCAGGCGCTGCTCGAACTCACGACCCTGGCCGAACGAGGCTACGACCTCGCCATCACACCTGACGGGCCGCGCGGGCCGCGGTATGAAGTTCAGGAAGGCGTGATTTCCACCGCGCAATTGACCGGCCTGCCCGTCGTGCCGGTTTCGTACCATCTCAACTGGAAAATCCAGTCAAAAAGCTGGGACCGCTTTCAGGTTCCACTGCCCTTCGCGCGGTGTGAGATTACCGTGGGCCAAATGATGCGCGTGCCGCGCGAAGCCGATGACCGGGAACGCCAGGAATTGCGCCGGCGGCTGGAAATCGAAATGCGCGCCATTACACGGGATTGAAATTCATTTATGATTTATGATTTGCGATTTAAGATTTAACCCCAGTTGCGGCGAAGTTTCGGGACAATCATCAATCGTAAATCAAAAATCATAAATGGTTACGACATGATTGCCCGCGTCAGCCTTGAAATTGCGCTGCGGAAGGAATTTGATTATTCGATCCCGCCTGGCCTGGCCGGGCAAGTTGAAGTCGGCAGCCGGGTACAGGTGCCGTTTCGCTCACGAAAAATTTATGGCACCGTCACCGCCCTCGCGGAAGAATCGGCATATGCCGGGCTCAAACCCCTCCTCAAAGTCATCGGCGCGCAGACCCTCGTCACACCCAAAGTGTTGAGTCTGGCGCGCTGGATTGCCGATTATTACTGTTGCGCCCCGGAAATTGCCTTGAAAGGCGTCCTGCCCGAAGCCATTCGCAAGAAAAAGGAAACGGACGCAGGCTGGAAAAAACAATTGTTTGTCCGCGCGTTGCCGGTCAACGGCGAACTTCCAAAGCTGCCGAAACGCCAGCAGGAGGTCTGGAACCTCATCGAAGAACGGCGTGAAA
This sequence comes from Verrucomicrobiia bacterium, assembly GCA_035605035.1. GTDB lineage: Bacteria > Verrucomicrobiota > Verrucomicrobiia > Limisphaerales > UBA11358 > UBA11358. The sequence goes on along the minus strand of DATNHI010000074.1, from coordinate 7,823 downwards.
TTTTGCTGACCGAACTGGTCGAGTTGGCCGAAACGACCGCCGCGACGGTGCGCAAACTGGAGGACCGTGGTCTGCTCGAAATCACCCCGCAGATTTCCGAGCGCGATCCCTACGCCCGTGAACACATTTTGCCGACCCAACCGTTGCCGCTGAATCCGGCGCAGGCAAAGGCACTCGAGGAAATTACCAAAGCGATGAAACGCGGCGAGGATGGAGGGTTGAAGATGGAAGATGGAAAAGCCGGGCCATCTTCTATTCTCCATCCTCCATCTTCGACTTTCCTTCTGCACGGCGTTACCGGTTCCGGCAAGACCGAGGTCTATCTCCAGGCGCTCGCTCACGTGCTCGAACAAGGCAAGGGCGCCATCGTGCTCGTGCCGGAAATCTCGCTCACGCCGCAGACCGTCGAGCGGTTCAAGGCGCGATTCGGTTCCGGCAAGCTCCAGACCCTCGTCGCGGTTTTGCATTCGCACCTGTCCGCCGGCGAACGGCACGACGAATGGCACAAAATCCGGCAGGGCCGCGCCCGCATTGTCATCGGCGCCCGTTCGGCGATTTTCGCGCCCGTCGAACCGCTTGGCCTGATCATCGTGGATGAGGAACACGAGCACACCTACAAGCAGGAGGAAGCGCCGCGCTATCATGCCCGTGACGTGGCCATCATGCGCGGCCGGATGGAGAACGCCGTCGTGGTGCTCGGCTCGGCCACGCCGTCGCTCGAAAGTTATTATAACTGCAAAACGGGCAAATACACGCTGCTCGAACTCCCCGAACGCGTGGACAACCGGAAAATGCCGCACGTCCGCGTCGTGGACATGCGCCAGGCCGCGCGCGGTGAAAAAGGCATCCCGACCTTTTCAAACCAGCTCAAGGAAGCCATCCATCAGCGGCTCGAGCGTGGCGAGCAGACGATTTTGTTTTTGAACCGGCGTGGCTATTCGACGGCGTTGCAATGCCCGAAATGCGGCTATGTTGCCAAATGTCCGAATTGCAGCCTCGCGCTTACGTATCACCGCCCGGAACAGAAACTCCGCTGCCATATTTGCGGTCATGCCGAGAATGTTCCGATCGTCTGCCCGGATGCGAAGTGCCGTAACCCGGCCATTCGCTATGCCGGGCTTGGCACGCAAAAAGTCGAGGAAACGCTCGCAAAATTGTTTCCGAATGCACGCGTCCGGCGCATGGATGCCGACACGATGAAACGCAAGGACGACTACCGGAAAACGCTCGGCGATTTTCGCGCGGGCAAGACCGACATCCTCGTCGGCACGCAGATGATTGCCAAGGGGCTGCATTTCCCGAACGTGACGCTCGTCGGCATCATTTACGCCGACCTCGCGCTGCATCAGCCGGATTTCCGCGCGGGTGAGCGCACCTTCCAGCTCCTCACGCAGGTTGCCGGCCGCGCCGGTCGCGGGGAGGTCGAGGGCGAGGTGTTCGTGCAGGCATTCACGCCGTTTCATCCGGCCATCCAATACGCGCGCCGCCACGACTTCACCGGCTTTTACGAGCAGGAAATCGAGTTCCGCGAACAATTAAAATACCCGCCCGTCAGCCGCGTGGCGTTGCTCACGCTCAAAGGCCGGAACGAGGACAAGGTGAAATTCTCCGCCGAGCATTTGCGAAAAGTCCTTGAGTCCACAGTTCTCAGCCCCCAGTCCGCAGTCCCCGGTCCACAGTCGGGCGGGCGTTGGACTGGAGACTCTGGACTGAAGACCGGGGACTTCCGCGACATGATTATTTCCGGGCCGGCACCGGCGCCGTTGCTGCGGGCGGAAACGTTCTATCGTTACCAAATCATGTTGCGGACGCGCGCGATGAGCAAACTCAGCCAGTCGTTGGCCAAAATCATCGAAACCCTCGCCTTACCCGAAGATGTGACCCTGGCAGTGGATATTGATCCGGTGAATTTGGGTTGAGCTCTTACAGAGTCTACAGCCGGAGAAAAGCGCTGACGACGTGTAAAGACGTTGTTGCACGATTATCCTTGGTGCCAGTAGGCCCAATCGCTGATTCTCCACACTACAAAGCCATACGTCAGCACCGAATAGTCTTGAAGTGGAAGATAAATAAACGTGGTAAAGGGAGGGGCGCCTGCCGGCTCGTTTACTTGCAGAACCCACCTATTATTGCCGTAGGAGGAACTGTTCGTAAGCGACTGATATTGATAATCTGGAGATGCTCCGATGCCCGTGGCGGGAACCTTGGAGATAAACTCAGGCACCAGCGCATCCAGAGAATCCGGCGGTTGACCGTTTTTTTGCTCATAACTTTTAATCGCGGCGATCAGCGGCTTGCTGCGCTCGGCCAGCCTCGTCAATGTGGCTTTCTGGACATGGTTGCTGATACTTCCTCCGGCGAGGTATCCGACAAACAAACTGGCGATGCTGGCCAGGCAAACGAGCGCATGCAATCGCCATCGTGGATAGGCTAGGCCAACGCAACTGAGTATGAATGCTGGAAGAATTAGTAGACAAGTCGAAATACTCAAAACGGCAAATAACAGAAATCCAAGTGATCCAGTGCCCCGTGGCGAAGCTGCTTCCAGCGCGAAGAGGTACATTAAGACCATCGGGAGGGTCAGGCACAAAACGATTGGAACTGAACACAAGGCTAGCTTGGACCAAGTGAACTTGAGTTCCTGCATGGATCAAATTTGAACCCCTGGTCATCCGACGTCAAACCTCACTTTTTCAGTCCCCTCTGCCATAAATCGAAGTGATAGAGCGCGACGACCACGAGGAAGTAACCGATTTCTTCTTCGGTGATAAGCTCCTCCCCTCTGCCAACGGCACAAGGCGTTGTCACTACCAAGTTGAAGTCGCCCTGCAAGCTCACGCGGCCGCATTTGCACTGTTTTCGCCTCCTGCACGCGTCCCTCATTTTGCTTTTGCCGGACGATCACAAAAACTAAACTGCTCCCATGAATTTGCCCGGATTTCCCGTTTGCCGCCCGCGCCGGTTGCGGCAGTCGGCCGCGTTGCGGCGGCTCGTGGCCGAAACGCGGTTGAGTGTCGAACAGTTCGTCCTGCCGTTGTTTGTCCGCAGTGGGCGCCGGGTGCGCCGTCCCGTCGCCGCCATGCCCGGCGTGTTCCAGCTTTCGCCCGATGAACTTGTGCGCGAAGCGGCGCGCGCCCACACACACGGCATCCCGGCAATCCTGCTTTTTGGCATTCCCGACAAAAAGGACGCGAAAGCGAGCGGCGCGTTCGCCAAAAATGGCATCGTCCAGCAAACGGTCCGGTTGTTGAAAAAAGAAGTGCCGTCGTTGCTCGTCATCACCGACGTTTGCCTGTGCGAATATATGGAACACGGGCATTGCGGTATCGTTTCGCACGGAAAAATTTTGAATGACGCGACATTGAAAATCCTCGCGCAAACGGCGTTGAGCCACGCCGAGGCCGGCGCGGACATCGTGGCGCCCAGCGACATGATGGACGGCCGCGTGCGCGCCATCCGCGCCGGGCTGGACCAAAACGGTTTCGCCGATACACCCATCATGAGCTACGCGGCGAAGTTCGCGTCGGCGTTTTACGGGCCGTTCCGCGAAGCCGCCGGGTCCGCGCCCGCGTTTGGCGACCGGCGCAGTTATCAGATGGACGCCGCCAACGCAAACGAGGCGTTGCGCGAGGTGGCCCTGGACATTCAGGAAGGCGCGGACATTGTCATGGTTAAACCGGCGCTGGCGTATCTCGATTTGATTCATCGCGTCAAAACGGAATTCGGCTATCCGACCGCGGCCTACGCCGTGAGCGCGGAGTATGCGATGATCAAGGCGGCGGCGGCACGCGGCTGGATTGATGAACGGGCGGTGACACTGGAATGTCTGCTGGCGATGCGGCGGGCGGGCGCGGACATCCTCATCACCTACGCCGCCACGGATGCGGCGAAGTGGCTGAAACCAACGTAATGCTCCTCGTCGCCGTTCTCCTCCTCGATTTGACGCGTGTTTCGAGGACGGGAACGAGTCAGCGTCCGAGGTCGGACATGCGTTTTGCGTTTGCCAGGTTCGCTCGCACTGGTTAGGTTGTACGTTCTCAAAACTACTATGTTTAAATTTTTGCGACGGCACCGTTGGATTTTAATAGTCGCCATGGCGATCACGTGCATTACCTTTGTTTTTTGGGGCATCGGGCCGGCGCGGAATCGCGGCGGCGGCGGGACCGGCGATTTCGGCACGATTTACGGACGCAAAATCACGCAGGAAGATTACGTCGAAGCCAGAAACGAGTACTTCATTTTCTACCGGACTCATTACGGCGAGTGGCCGGACAAAAATCCCAATCTCTCCCGAAACGACCAGGAGCGTGAAATCTACATTCACCTGTTGTTCGATCAAAAAGCGGCCGACCTGGGGATTTATATCAGCGATGAAGCGGCGGCGCAGGCCGCGGCGGACCTGTTGCGGTCGTTCGGGCGCAACGGGCAGCCCGTGCCGCCGGACGCCTTCGTCAAACAGATTTTGCAGCCGGAAAACCTGACCGCCGATGATTTCAGGCGTTACGTCCGGCATGACCTGATCATCCAACAATTGATTCAGACGATGGGATTGCCGGGCGAGCTGGTTACGCCGCCGGAAGCCGCGGCGGAATACGAGCGCGAGTATCGGGAATTTTCCGCGCAGGCCGTTTTCTTTTCCGCGTCAAACTATTTATCCGGGGTCACGGCCACGCCTGCCGCCGTCGCGCAGTTTTATACGAATGACCTCGCCGTCTATCGCCTGCCCGACCGCGTTCAGGTCAGCTATGTGGAATTCAACGTGTCCAATTACCTGGCCCAGGCGAAGGCGGAATGGGCCAAAACCAATTTCGAGGAAATCGTCCAGGCCAATTATCAGCAACTCAGCGCGGAATATTTTCCCGATGCCAAAACACCCGAGGCGGCCAAGACGAGAACCCGCGAATTGCTGATCCGGAACCGCGCGCTCGCCGATGCGAACCAGCAGGCCAATGATTTTGCCAGCGCCCTTTTTGCCCTTGAGCCGGTGAAACCGGAAAATCTTGCCACCGTGGCCAAACAAAAGGGATTGACGGTCCATCTCACCGCCCCGTTTGCCAGCGCCTACGGCCCGGAAGAGTTCGAGGCGCCCCCGGCCTTCACCAAAACCGCCTTTGAACAACTGACACCCGACGAGCCGCTCGCCGGCCCCGTGCCCGGGTCGGACGCCGTTTACATCATGGCCCTGGTCAAACAACTGCCCAGCGAAATCCCGTCGCTTGACCAAATCCGCGCCCGCGTCACGATGGATTACCGTATGCATGAAGCCACCCTGCTCGCCCAACGCGCCGGCACCAATTTCGTCCGCGTCCTCGCCGGCCAGATGGCCACCGGCCATACCTTCGCGTCCGCCTGCGTGGCCGCCGGTTTGCAGCCACAGGCGCTGCCGCCCTTTTCGTTGAGCACCCGGGAGCTGCCTGACCTGGGTGAGCGCGCCGACCTGAATCTGCTCAAGCAGGCCGCGTTCAGCACGCCGGTCGGCCATACGAGCGGTTTCGTAGAAACCAGCGAAGGGGGGGTTGTCCTTTACGTTCAGTCCCAATTGCCCGTGGACCAGGCGGCCATGAACGCGCAAATGCCCCAATTCATCGCTCAACTCCGCCGCGTCCGGCAAAACGAGGCGTTCAACGAGTGGCTGCAGCTCGAAGCCAACCGCCAATTGCGCAACACGCCGGTCTTCAACCAGCAAACTGCGCCCGGTGCCAGATAAATCTTAACCGTCACCTCAATCCGCTTTTCAAACCCGGTTCCGGCCGGGATGGCGGATAAAAATTGTGAGCTGCATCAAACTCTCGTCACCCGCCGCGCGCGAGTTTTGGGGAATTCCCGTCCTCTTTGAAGACGATTACCTGCTCGCGCTCGACAAACCCGGCGGACTTTTGACCTCGCCCGACCGCTACGACCCGCAGCGGCCGAATCTGATGAAGCTGCTTCACGCTGCCATCGCCGCCGGCAAACCGTGGGCGCGCGAACGCGGACTGAATTACCTGATGAACGCGCATCGGCTTGATTTCGAAACGAGCGGGGTCATTCTGCTGGCCAAAGGCAAGCCGGCGCTCATGACGCTGGCCAATCTGTTCGGCTCCGAAAAGCCGCTCAAACAATATGTTGCGCTTGTGCAAGGGACGCCGGCGGAGGAAAAATTCGAAGTGGACGCCGGGCTGGCGCCCCATCCGGCCAGGACCGGCCTGATGCGCGTGGACCCGAAAAACGGCAAGCACTCGCGGACACTTTTTGAAGTGCTGGAAAAATTCTCCGGCTGGACGTTGCTCCGCTGCGAACCGCTCACCGGCCGCACCCACCAGATCCGCGTCCACCTGCGCCACGCCGGTTTGCCGATCATCGGCGATGAACGTTACGGCGGCAAACCGCTCTGGCTTTCACGCTTGAAACCGAATTACCGGCTCAAGTCCGGACATGAAGAACGGCCACTGATTTCCCGCGTCGCGCTGCACGCGGAACAACTGACCCTGCCGCATCCCGTTACCGGCGAAACCCTGACCATCACCGCGCCGTGGCCGAAGGATTTGAAGGTGGCCGTGAAGTATTTGCGGCAGTTTGCATTGAAAAATTAACCACGAAACACACAAAAGAAAAAGCAATCTTGTGGTTCTTTCGTGTGGTTCGTGTATTTCGTGGTTCAACTCACCGCCCAGTTCAGGACCGCCTTTTGCACGTGCAACCGGTTTTCGGCCTGCGTGAAAATCGTGTCGGCGTTGGCCTCGAACGTTTCCTCGTCAATTTCCTTGCCGCGATAGGCCGGCAGACAGTGCATCACCAGCACGTCCGGTTTGGCCAGCTTCACGAGCTTTTGGTTGATCTGATAACCGCCCAGGGTTTTCAGGCGCTCGGTGGCTTCCGCTTCCTTGCCCATCGAAACCCAGACATCGGTGTAGAGCAGGTCCGCGCCACTGGCGGCGGCCTGCAAATCTTCGGTGCAGACAATCTTCCCGCCTGCCCGCTTTATCAGGGCGGCCGACGGCTGAAATTTTTTGGGCGCGGCGATGCGCAACTGAAAACCGAGTTTCATGGCGGCAAAAATCCACGACGCCGCCACGTTGCCCGCGCCGTCGCCGATGAACGTCACCGCCTTGCCTGCAATCGGCCCGCGCTTTTCCTTGAACGTGAACACATCCGCCAGGATCTGGCACGGATGCTCGTTGTCGGTCAGCGCGTTGACGGTCGGAATTCTGGAGTACTCTGCAAATTCCTCCACGTCGCTTTGCGCAAACGTGCGGATGACCGCGCCCTGAACCATCCGGCCCAGCACCCGCGCCGTGTCCTTGACCGGTTCGCCGCGGCCAAGCTGAATGTCGTTCGCGTTGAGAAACATGGTTTGCCCGCCGAGTTCGCGGATACCGACCTCGAAGGAGACCCGCGTGCGCGTGGACGATTTGGAAAAAATCAGCGCCCACGTTTGTCCGGCCAGCGGTTTGCGATCCAGCCGCGCCCGTTCGCGTTTGAACACCACGGCGTCACGCAGGATTTTCTCGATGTCCGAGCTCGGCAGCTTTTCCAATGACAACAAATGCTTCATTTTTCAGGAATTTTGCCCAAAGAAAGGTTATAACCCAAGTCAGGCCGGACGTCACTTCTTTTTGCACGCTGCATTCCCAGCCAGCGCAGGACAGCTATCTTGCCTGTCTCCATCTTACGAATTGACGTTCGAGACTGGCTGGCCGCCGTCGCGCCGGAGCGGCGCTGTGGCGCGCCGCGAAGGCGGAAAGCCCGTCCTACTTTTTCTTTGCGGCGTCTGCCGCGCACCACAGATACCAGGCGGCGGTCGTGCGATGTGGACGCCAGCGTTCGCCGAACGCAAGCAGTTC
>DATNHI010000073.1:0-1203 GCA_035605035.1 Verrucomicrobiia bacterium | reverse complement strand
CGAGCGGGATGCCCGAATCCACCGTGGCCACCAGTGAATTCGTGGTGCCCAAATCTATGCCGACGATTTTGCTCATGATTTGTTGGAATATTGAAGAGTTGAAGTGTCAAAGCGAGCGCGTTCAATAAATTTTTTTGGTATTTGCAACCGCTTCAACACTTTACCGCTTCACGCATCAACATCTTGGGATTATATTGGGCACATGAACTGCATTGTCACCGCCGGGCCAACCTACGAACCGCTGGACGACGTGCGCCGGCTCACGAATTTTTCGACCGGCCAACTCGGCACGGAGCTGGCCAATTTTCTGGTCGCGCGCGGCCATCAGGTGACCTTACTGCTCGGCACGCAGGCCACGCATGGCGGCCAGCGGCGGGCGCAGCGGGTCGAGGTGTTCACCACCACGGACAGTTTGCGGGAAAAACTGCTGGCCTTGTCGGCCAAAAAAATGAACGCGGTCTTTCACGCGGCGGCAGTCAGTGATTTCCGTTTTGGCCGGATTCAATTGCAGTCGCCGCACGGCAAGTTGAAGGAAATCAAATCAAAAAAAATTCCCACGAACGCGGGCGCGTTGCTGGTGGAACTGTTGCCGACGCGAAAAATTATCGCCGAATTGCGCGCCTGGTTCCCGTCGGCGAAGCTGGTGGGCTGGAAATTTGAAGCGGAAGGCGAACGCCCGGACGCGATCCGGGCGGCGGAACAACAACTCACCCGGAATCTTACGGATGCCTGTGTGGCGAACGGCCCGGCGTATGGCGAAGGATTTGGTTTGATTACCCGGAGAAGCCGCGTGCATCTGGCCGATCCGCCCAAACTGTTTGACGCGCTGGAAAAATTGGCGCGGACCTAGGCCCGCCGGGAAACCGGCGTTACACTTCAAATTTTTTCAATTGCCGAAGTCCCAATTTCAGCGGAAGCCACCCGACAAAAAACGATAGAATCACGAAGGCAAAAATACTTCCAGCGGTCCAGAGCAGCCGGCCGTGCCAGCCGGCGTTGCCGAGTCCCAGCAACAGCACGGACGCCAGAATATAGACCGAACTCAAGACAAAGCACAGCGTGCCCCCAAAACCGCTGACGATTTTGTTCGGATTGGCCTCTTTCAAGTTTGGATACAGCACGCCCAAACCCACCGCGAGCCCGTTCAGCGCAAAGGTCATCACGGTGATGACCGCGCCGAAAAAGGCGACACGGTTCCAGTTC
>DATNHI010000072.1:0-4211 GCA_035605035.1 Verrucomicrobiia bacterium | reverse complement strand
CTACGCTTCGATCTGCCACGGAAACCCTCTGGAAGTGCTCTCCACCAAGAACAGCTTGCAAAACGCGCCTCCCAAGAACATGCCTGTTATCACGCGAGTTCTGTGGCTCAGAGGGTATCCAAAAAATGAGATGCGCCCCCGCGTCCGGGAGTTGGCTTCCGTTCCTTGTGATGCTAAGTTCTGTGCCGGTCGGATGAACGCGAAATGAATCGAGAGCCGGAAAATCGGTCGAAGGTCGAGAGTCGAGAGTCGAGCGCTGCTGCTCTCGCCCCTCGTCCCTCGTTGCTCGTCCGCTATCTCACGATTTACGCCGCGTTGTGGAAAACTTCGGTGACGCGCGAGATGTCGTTCAAGGGCAATTTCATCCTGTGGATACTCGTCGAGCTGGCCTGGTTCGGATTGCAACTCGCGTTCGTGGGCGTGATTTTCAGCCAGACCCGGACCATCGGCACGTGGACGGTGTGGCAGGTGGTGCTGTTGACCGGCACGAGCAATTTCATCCAGGAAATTTACCAGGCGTTCTTTCTCGTGAATTGCACGAACCTGTCCGAACTCGTCCGCACCGGCAAAATGGATTTCCTGCTGTTGCTGCCGGTCAACACGCGGTTCATCGTTTCGACGCGGCAGGTGGACCTGCCGTCGTTTGCCAACGCCGCGTTCGCCGCCTGTGTGATGACGTTTGCGGCGCACAAGCTCGGCCTGCACCCGACGGCCGGGCAGTTCCTCGGCTTCGGCGCGTTGTGTGTCGTCGGATTGCTCGTGCATTATTCGCTGATGTTCATGCTGGCGTCGGTGAGCTTCTGGACGGTGCGCGCGCAGGGCATCGTGTGGGGTTACTACAATCTGTTCAACATCGCGCGGATGCCGGATGAGGCGTTTCGCGGCGTGTTCAAGGCGGTGTTCACCTTCGCCCTGCCGGTGCTGCTCGTGTCCAACGTCCCTGTCCGCGTGCTGGTGAACACTCTTCATTCGCCGGTTGGGTGGCTGGTGCTGGTTGGGCTGGGAATCGTCTGGGCGTTGATTTCGGAATGGTTCTGGCGCTTCTCCATCCGCCGCTACACCAGCGCGAGCACGTGAAACTTCTATTCCGTAGGAGTCGAGGTGACGAGACTCAAATCAAATCTGGAAATTGGAATTATATGAGTGAGCCTCCTCACGTCGGCTCCTACAAAACGATCTCAAAATTAAAATTGCCATTCCCCTGCCCGGTTTTTATTTTCCGCCGATGAAACGAACCCTGCGTTTGCTGTTCCCCGCCGTTGCAACCTTCGCCGTCTTGATCGCGCCGGAATCACTTGCCCAAGGCACAAACGAAGCGGTCATAAATCCTGCATCCGCCCCGGGCACGAATGCTGTCATTCAAAACACGGCCACCAATCCGGTGCCACGAAATGCCGGATGGATCAAGCGCCACGAAGGTTTCGTGCAGGAAGCGCAGAAAGGCGGCGTTGCCCTTTTGTTCATGGGCGATTCGATCACTGATTTCTGGCGCAACCGCGGCTCCAACGTTTGGACGCATTACTACGCGCCGCGCCATGCCGCCGATTTCGGCATCAGCGGCGACCGCACCGAACACGTCCTCTGGCGCATTGATCACGGCGAGTTGGACGGGATCCACCCCAAGGTCGTCGTGCTCATGATCGGCACCAACAACACCGGCAAGGAGAGTGATCACCGGACACCACACAACACCGTACCGGAAGTCGCGGAAGGCGTCCGGGCCGTGGTCAACGACATCCGCGCCCGACTGCCGAAGAGCAAAATCCTGCTGCTGGCCATCTTCCCGCGCGGCACCCTGGACGATCCCCAGCGCGCCCAGGTCGCCTTGATCAACTCCCTGATCGCCAAACTTGATGATGGGAAGATGGTGAAGTTTCTCGATATCGGGCCAAAATTCCTGGAGTTCGACGGCACGCTGCCCCGGAGCGTCATGCCGGATTTGCTGCATCCCAACGCCAAAGGCTACCAAATCTGGGCCGACGCCATGAATCCGACGCTGGACGGGATGTTGAAATGAAAAGGGTGCGGGCTTGCGCCCGCACCCACCTCCCTGGCGTTCTCTCTGGATGATTAAAACCAAAAGCGGACACCGATGCCGCCGGTGATTTCGCCGCGAAGTGAAGGCGTCAAATCAAGGGCCGGCCCGATTTCCGCGAAGATTTCCACGGGCGCATTGTCGAACAAATACGACACGCCAACCGGGGCGCGAACGGCGAACTGGTCATCCAGACCGCTGTTGCGAAATCTCACCAGGCTGCCCGCGCCAAAATAGACCGGCATCTTGCCTTGCGACACGGGGATCAGGTCGAAATTGTGCCATAACAAGTCGCTCTGCAGGTAAAAATCCGTGTGGTCATGGAGCGACCAGCCAAAGGCGCCGTCAATGGCCAGCTCGTCGCTGAAGAAATACTTGAGCGATGGGCCGATGGGTTCGCCGAGCATGACGCCGGCGCCGAACTTACCCGCCATGGCGCTCATGGTGGCAGTCGTGGTGGCCGGAGCAGGGTTGGTGGCCACCAGGGTCGAGTCGTCTGCGCGCGCACAAAGTCCGCACGCGGCAGCCAGTGTGAGTGTGATTAATGCTTTTTTCATGAGCATTTTTATTTAACGTTTCGGTTTCCCGCAGGCAACCAATTTGTGGTCACGGTTTGGCGGGAGCGGGAATGTTGGTGCTGTTCGCGCCGGGAACGGCCGGCGCGTTGGCCTGGCTCAGGTTGGTCGAACCGGCCGAGTTGGTGCCGGGTTGTGCGCCGGGCGGATTCTCCGCCGGGGGCGGATTGTTTTCCGACTGGCGTTGGCAGCCGATAACGAGCGTTGCCGCCAAAACAACTGCGATCAGGTATGCGATTTTGCTTTTCATGGTTTGTTGATGATGGCCGCGAATCGGCGCGAGGCCACCGGGCGCGACGCCAGATCCACCGGCCGGTCTTGAATTGAAGTTTTCATGGACGTTTCAATCCGGAAACGAATGATCAAATCGGGGGCAAACCGAACGCTGATGTTGGTCGTGGAGGCAGGAACGCCCGGTTTGCCGTTTGAATGCGCGCAACCCGTTGTGAGTTGTTTTGTCCTCTGCGCACTCATTTATTGGTTGTGCTTGCAGCATGCGATGCCCAGGTCGGTGGCCGGTTTCGCAACCGGTGTGTGTCAGCCGAGTCCAGCCACCCTGGGCGGGACATAATGAAACTCCGACGGCCGGCCGGCCACGCGGGCCATGCGGATTTCGCCCGGTTCGTCCAAAAGATCGCGGATCGTGAGGAAAAGTTTTGGCAAATCGAGCGGCTTTTCGAGCAAGGCCCCGATGCCGGCCGCCAGCGCGGTAAAACTCTGGTTGGGGCGGGCCGTGACCACGACAATCGGCAGCAACGGATTTTCGGTTGCGAGTTTCTCGAAAGTCTCCCAGCCGTCCATGCCCGGCATGTTCAAATCCAGCAAAACCAGGTCAATCACCGCCGCGCGGACAACTTGAATGGCCTCATGGCCATTCACCGCCAACAGCACGTCGTATCCCTCCCCGGTCAGCAGGCGGGCCAGCATTTGCCGGATGGCGGCATCATCATCCACCAGCATGATTTTCTTTCTCGTCCGCGGCGAGTACTTTGGCCGGGCTTCGGGCAAAGGCAATTTAAGCAGGGCATTCATAACGCCTCTTTAGTTTCAAGTTTGTCGCACCATTGGTTTCTCGGAGCGTCCGTTCGTTGTTATTTCCATGCTCCTGTTTCCTTCAATGCGGCTTTAGCGCAAAACATGCCAACTGCCGGATTGCTTCCAATCGTGGATTTTTGCGGGCGGCATTCGGACCAAATCGCGCACCGGCCCGCGCAGTTGCTTATTTCCGTTCCAAGGTTGCTCGTCTTCAGACCAGTGCGCGGCTGAAATTAATATTCGAGCTTTTGCGAATCCGGTGTATAATGTGCCGGCGAAGGTGGCGGGCACACGGGAATTTTATCATGAACCCGGGCATTAAATTAAGGCTCGCAATTTTCATCACGGCCATTGCGCTGCTGTTGATGTTGATTGGGTGGACGGGGCATGTCTCCTGGGGGCGGATTGGCGAGTTGCATGAGCGGCTGGCAGCCATGCAATGGAAAAGTTTTCAAACTTCCGACCACCTGCAGCAGGCCATTCTGGACATGAACAACCTCGTTCTGCGTTACGCGGCTTATCGCGAGAACGACGATTGGACGAATTTTCTGGCCGCCAGCAAGGAA
>DATNHI010000071.1:0-8048 GCA_035605035.1 Verrucomicrobiia bacterium | reverse complement strand
TTGAAGCAGACCTCGCCGCACGCGGACGCGCGCGCGCCGAAACCCTGCCCGTGATACACCGAGCCGTCTTCCAGTGCCAGAATTGCTTTCATCAAAATCAATGGATGCTAGGTGAGCCGCGCAACAACGGAAAGAAATTTTAACCACGGACCTGTCCTCCGTCGTGTCCATCGTAGCTTTAGCGAAGTTGGAAGCTTCTGAGCGAAGAATGGATGAACACGGATTATTAGTCCTTCGTAGCAGCCGACGTGAGGAGGCTCAAACCAGAGGGGCTGGAGGCCCGACGGGAAACAGCCCGGGGTAAGCAAGTGGTGGTTGTGCGCAAGAAGGTTTTCTACCCGGGAATCAGGTTGATCGTGTCGGGATGTTCGCGTAAAAACTGGCCGAAGTCCGGCGTGATACGCTGGATGACCGGGTCAATGGGATAAATCTGGCCGTCCGCCGCCAGAATGGCATTGCGCGGGATCAGGTCGAACACCAGCAAGCCTTCCCGCTCGGAATAATAAGCCCCATCCGTTAGTTTTTCATAACCTTTGCCCAGCATCAAATCATCCAGGGCGGCCGCTGTTGCCGCGACGCCGTTGATGAAGGGTTGGGAAGTGATGATAATGGGCTGGCCGTTGTTGGCGATGATGCGCTCCAACCGGATATCGTCATGGAAAATCAGGTTTTGCAGGTCGAGGCGATCGAGGTATTCGGACGGGGTGGCGCCGCGCGACAGCGAACCGAGGGCGATGCCATAACCCAACTGGCGTTCCAGCAAAGTAGCCTTGAAATAACGCTGGGTGCGCTTGTGAAAATAGACCTGATGCTCGCCGCCACGGCCAAATTCAGGCGGCAGGCGGCGGCCCCGGCCTAGCTTCCCGTTTTCTTGGGCCCATTGGATGAGCCGCCGTTGCTCGACTTCAACACGCTTTGTGCGAGTGGCGTAATTGGAATCATGGTCTGGAGCTGGCGCACCGCCTCCACGCGCGTGGCGGGCGGCTGATTCAAGCGTCCGGCCAGCGTCGGCCATGCCGGCTTCCCGGTTGTCGTCTGGCGTTGCATTTATGTGCAGAATTATAGCTCAATCGGGGATTCATTGCGAGTGCTTTTTGCTGCGAAATCGGGACGAAATTAACTGAAAAACGACGTGATGCTAACCACGAATGGACGCGAATCAACACGAATCGGTTTTAGCCGCGAAAAAGCGCAAAACATTAACCGCTGATGAACGCTGATTGACGCTGATTTTGCCGCAAAAAGGTAGGGCGACGCACTCCGTGCGCGCCGAAGATTATTTTACCACAAAAGTTCGCAAAGAGCCCAAAGACGGAAAACGCGAATCATTTTCAGCGCGAAAACGCTTTGATTCGAATCTTCACGAGCAACTCATTCAGCGCCAACCGACTGGTGATAAACAACATCGGATACGGTGAAGGCTTGGGTCGATGGTCATGTTCAACTGTGCCAAATTCTATCTTGGCCGTTATAATGTATGGGTTGAGTTGCCTCAAGGACATCAATGCACGAGGAGCGCAAATGCTCTTGGAAATGCTGGATGTCTCGGCACTAAAGCGTTTGACCGGCACTTCCAGGTTGTCCCTCCTTGGCAATGGCTTGGCTGAAATTAACAAGATTAGCCCAAAAGCGTCCCGCAGGCTTGTCGAAACTCTCGAAACAGACCGGCTCGCACAGATGATCAACCGAGCCGATTTGGTCCACATCGGAAAAGGGTTGAGTGAGCTTGCTAGGGTCAACGTGTGGAAGCCGCGGCAAGCCCTGGCTGCCGCAGACCAGAGGTTACTTGCGAAAAAGGTTACAAGTGCTCCACTCAAGACGCTGACGAAAGCTCTCAATGAGCTTCTTGCGATAGACCGGCGTGTCACCCAGAAACTTTACGGCACGCTTGACGAAACGGCTCTTGCGGCGGCGCTGGACATGGCCGCGATCGAAGCTTTTGGAAGGGCGGTTCGAGAGCTGCACGCCATCGATGAAAAGAAAACGGCGCGCGTTCTCGATCGCGTTTCGCTTCACAAATTGGCGGCACGCCTGCAAGGCGTCAGTCTCGTACAGATCAGCCACACGCTCGCAGAGCTTAACCAAGCCGATCCAGATCGTGCGCAGGCGCTCTATTACTCGATCCCGGCCGAGCTGTTGGCCCAAAAGCTGGCGAGCGAACACTTCGATTTCCAACAGCTTGGGTCCCTGTGGGATTTGAAATTTTATTTCCAGCTCTCCGAGCGTGGCGATTGTGAGAAGTGTTTCTCGTTCGCGCTCGTTCAGCGGATTCAAGTAACGGTCGGCAATTCGCTCCAAGATGGCCGGATGATTCAACTCGGAGAGAGGTTGATGAGGCGTCCAGAAGGAAAGTGCAGTTTGCAGGTAAAGCAAATTGCCTTGGACGTTCTCGGCCAACTTGCGCTCGTCACCGATTGACAACTCTGCTTTGTGCGCGACTTCCCAAGCTGCCTTGTGCTTCCGCGTAATGCCAAGAACCTTGTCGCCGAACTTGCCACTGAGCGTCTCGTCGAGGGAATAACACCGGTCGCGCGCACTAAGTTCCTGAATGTAGTCGCCGGAAAACTGGTCGTGTGTCCTTCGGGCTTCTTCATCCACGGGTCGTCCCACCAACAGACAAGCAACATTTTTTGGCAGGCTGGCAAATCTGCGATAAAGAGAACTGGCAACGTCAGGACTCAAGTGGCAGTCCTCGAGTATGAATAACACCTCGCCAATTGTGCTGGCTGCAACCAAGTCATCCCAAACCTCGAAAAAGCGGTTGGCCGTACTGAGAGGCAGGTAAAATACATGGTAGCCATCCGATTGAAATGTTCGCCCAAGAGAACACGCCATGACGGTTTTGCCCGTGGCCGTATTGCCGACTAAAAGAGCCAGACGTTCACCACCGCTGCCGTCCAGCACCGCTTCAATCTCGCTCATCAAGTCAGCTTCTTCCTTCACGAAAAACGTCAGGTTTTTCTCAAAGAGCGCCGCACTTGGAAAAGCGACAGAAGATGTCACCCGCTCAAGCAGTGCGTGCAGTGACTCGAAAAGTTTCGGCTGTAAAGAATCTGCCGCTGCTACGAACTTTCCTTCAATGCGGTCTCGCTGGCGTTGCTCGGCTAACGTTTTCCAAAGTCTGAGATGCTCTGCCCGAAATCGCTTTTCATCGTTATCGACCAGTTTGGCACAAAATTGACAAAGCCAAATGCCGTTCGATATGTCGGCGCGCTGCTCCGGAGTCAAAGAAGCATCGTATCGTGGCCCGCCGGGTGACGCGGCAGTGATATGGGCAGCCACGCCGATATTGAGGACTTTTGATGGGTCTTCTTGCGGACCACTCGTGGACTTACCGCAACGAGAGCACAAGAATCCCACTCTCTTTGCCAGAGCCTCCTTCACATTGGGCGGAAACTCATCCCTATTGCTCATTGTTCCGTCGCCCTTTCAGTTTGAGCCTCGTTACCTCGGCTGCTACGGCAGCGATTCGCGTTATTCGTGGTTCAAGCCGCAACCAATTCCGATTTTTCGGACCAGACGATTTTGCCGCCGATAATCGTGGCCACGGCGCGGCCTTTGAGTTTCCAGCCGTAGAACGGGCTGTTGGCCGATTTGCTGGCCGTCGCCGCTTTCTCGAAGACCCATTCTGCATCGGGATCGAAAACCGTCACGTCCGCGTCCTCGCCGGCGCTCAACGTGCCCTTGTTCAAATTCAACAACCGGGCCGGGTTCACGGTGAATTTTGCAATCAAGTCCGCCAGCGAGACGCGTTTCGCGTGGACCAGTTGCATCAGCGAAAGCGCCAGTTCGGTTTCGAGTCCCGTGATGCCGAACGGCGCGTAGTCGAATTCCACTTCTTTTTCGTAATCGCAGTGCGGCGCATGATCGCTGCACAAAATTTCAATTGTGCCGTCGGCCAGACCTTCGAGAATTGCCTCGCGGTCACGTGCGGAGCGCAACGGCGGGTTCATCTTGAAATTCGTGTCGTATTTGGGCCAGGTAGGATAGTCCTGAGTCCCCGGTCCTGAGTCCCGAGTCCGGAAGATTTGTTTCCCATCATTGGCCCAGAATTTTTCGCTGCCGGCCACGGCGGCATCGGTGAGCGTGAAATGGTGGGGACAGGCCTCGCCGGAAATCGGCACGCCGCGTTTCTTTGCCGCGCGCAGCAGCGCCACGCTCCCCGCCGCGCTCAGGTGCTGGCAGTGGACTCTTGCGCCGGTCAGTTCCGCCAGCAGAATGTTTCGCGCGACGATGACTTCCTCGCCCGCCGATGGCCAGCCGCGCAGGCCGAGCACGGTGCTCCAGTAACCTTCGTGCATCACGCCGTCGGTCACGAGCGCGTAATCCTGGCAATGGTCCATAACCGGCAGATTGAACATTTTGGCGTATTCGCACGCGCGCCGCATGAGTTCGTTGTTCTGCACGCAGTGGCCGTCGTCGGTGATGGCCACGATGCCGGCGCGTTTCAGGCCGCCAATCGGCGCGAGTTCTTCGCCGGCAATGCCTTTGCTGATGGCGCCGGTCACGAAAACGTTGACGATGCCCTGCTGTACGGCGCGTTCGCGGATGAGCGCGACGGTGCCGGCATTGTCAATTGGCGGCGACGTGTTCGGCATGCAGACGACGGAAGTGAATCCACCACGGGCGGCGGCCGCGGTGCCGGTGGCGAGGGTTTCCTTGGACGTTTGGCCTGGTTCGCGCAAATGAACGTGCAAATCAATCAAGCCGGGGCAAACGACGCAGCCGTCCACGGCCATCCGTTCGGCGTCGCGCGGCGCTTGTTTCGCGGCGTCGGCGCCGACGGCGGCGATTTTGCCTTCGGAAATTAAAAGGTCAGTTTGAGCGTCGAGCCGATTGGCCGGGTCCACGACGCGTCCGCCGGTGAGAAGCAACGCTGCCATGCGCGGCGACGATACACGCGCGGAATTGACAAGGCAAGCGCCGAGGTTATGATTCAACGCGCAGCAAGCCTCGCGGGCTTGCCGCGTCAGCCTTCGCCCTTCGGGCTACGGCTGGACGAGCCGCAGGCGGGCGTAGTTCAATGGTAGAACGGAAGCCTTCCAAGCTTCACACGTGGGTTCGATTCCCATCGCCCGCTCCACCAGTTGACTTGACCGTCACCAGGACTGAATCAGGACTTTACTGGAGCTTTTACCGGAGGTCTTCAGAAGCATTGGCATATCCCTGTCGAAATTGAGAACATCCGGCATGATAATGCCTCACTTCATGCCGATGCGCAGGACGGTGACTGAGTTGCCGGGGAACGTCCGGTGCAGGTTGTCACCCGGGAAATCAAACGTGCCGGCTTCCGGCGAAACTTTGGCCGGCTCTTCCAATGAATTCTCATCCCACGGACTGTTGGAAGTCAGAACCATGGACTTGCCGGAGCCGCTCAGATGTGGCACACCCTGCAGCTTGATTTCTGTGTTTACCGGGGTGTCGGCGGCATTCACCACCTTCAAGATGATGTCGCCGGTTCGGCGGTCCTGCGTCGTGCTGGCATAAAGACGGTGCGTCGCCTCGCGCGGTTTCAGGATTTCATGGATGAGTTTGCCATCCAGCCAACATTTGATGCTGATACCCCTGACTTCAATCTTGATGTCATACCAGTGTCCGGTTTCGATGTACCCGGCTTTCATGTCGGTGGGTTCATCCAGTTCAACGGCGTTCTGGGTGTTGTTCCAACCCCCGATATTCCACCAGACGCGATCCTGGTCGTTATTGATGTGGAAGAGAACCAGGAATCCCTCGCGCCCGCCGAGCTTGCGCGCCTTCAGTTCCAACGTGTAATCGATCCATGACCTGTCGCCGGCGATGGCGCGGATAAATTCTTTCTCCGCCGTCTGCCGCAAGGCGCCGTCCTGCACCTTCCATTCGGCGCCATCACCGAGCAGTTTCCAGCCATCGCTGTTCGTGCTGAAGTCGGAAGTGAACAGCACGTTGCCGTCCGGCGCGGTGACTTTGATGTCCTTGAATTCGGCCTCCGTGTTCCAGGTGCCGACGCCGATGCAGCCGATGGCGGGCTTCTCCACCACATCGCCCGAGTCCACCGTGATGGGCAGCGTTACGTCACCGCGGTTTTCACTGAACATCTGCTGGACGTAATAGCCGGGCGAGCCAAACCAGCGGGAGCTGTCGAAGCTGATCAGGTCGGGGTTCCACGCGCGATGGTCCACGTTGACGAACAACGGCGCGTAGCTGGCCATAATGACGACGTCCGAATTGCGCTCGATGCCGGTCATGAACGCCGCCTCGCCGATGGCGGCGCGGAGGTTGCCCTCGCCGGCGTTGCGCGTGACGGCATATTCGCCCACAAAGATCTTCGGCCCGCTGCGACTGTAGGTATCATACTGATTGGCGCGGCGCGTGAAGGATTCCGGTGATTCGTAGTAATGTTCGTCCACGATGTCCGGCTGCGGGTCGCGCGGGTAAGGACGGCCGCGCAAGTCGGTGTTCGCAATCAACTGCATGTCGGGATATTTCGCGCGGATGGCGTTGACGAGCAGCAGCCAGCGTGCGTAATAGTCCGGGCCGCCGTTTTCATTGCCGATTTCCATGTATTTCAGGTGGAACGGCGCGGGATGGCCGTTTTGGGCACGCAATCCGCCCCACACCGTGTTCGTGGGCCCGTTGGCGTAATCAATCGCATCGAGCGCGTCCTGGGTCCATTGCCCCATCTGTCCCAACGGCACGCTGTCGTGCAGCGACATACCGCAGTTGATGTCGAAGAGCGGTTCGGCGCCGAGGTCTTCGCACAATTGCAGGTATTCCTCGAAGCCGAGGCCCTGCGTGGTATTGTAGCCCCACGTGTTCCAGAGCGGCGTGCGCGCATCAATGTCGCCAATCGTCGTCTTCCAATGATACATGTGCGCAAGGTCGTCGCCCTCGATCCAGTTGCCGCCGGGAAAACGCATGAAGGACGGATGCAGCGCCTGCAAGGCTTCCGCCAGGTCAGTGCGCAGGCCATGGCCCTTCCATGTCGTTCTTGGCATCAGCGAAACCATGTCGAGAAACAGCGTACCCTGGCCGGAACCGGAAATCTGTAACCTCGCCTTCGGATCACTGTCGAACGCGACGAGGTCGAGCGTGTGGTAGCGCCAGTTGCCGGCGAACCTGGAAATTTCAGCGCCGGCGAGTTCGTTGCCGCTGGAACTTACAATTTTCGCGTTCACCGGATTGGTGAAGCCATCCGTCGCACGCGCGGCGAATCGGAACGTGTAGCTGTCACCCTTGACGATGTTCATGCCCCAGTAACCTTCATTTTCCAGCGTGAACGCGCCGTTCACCTTCACGCGCAGGCTGTGGCGGTTGAGCGGGTTGAGGGGCGCTGAATCATCCACGTTCATCGCACTCTGGCCGCCGGCGGCGTTGGACAATTTCCAATGATCCGGCTGGTCCGAATCCTCGAATGAGCGGTTGCGCACCAGTTCGGGATAAATGCCGCCGTCGGCGGACAGGTTGATGTCCTCGAAGAAAATACCCCACAGTGTCGGCGGCACGGCGTGGCCCGGTTTGTTCACGTCCACGGTGATGGTGGCCTGGGCAAGGATCGAACAGGCGATCAGGCAGCCCGCCGCGGTGATGAATAAGGTTTTCATGGTCTGGCTGGGATAACGCATACGGTTTGGATGCGTCGCAGTAAGATAGCTGGAACAGAATTCAATGGTAAATCAATCGGAAAAAGACGCTGCTGTTGTCGCTGTCCATCGGGACGGTGAAAAGATTCGTGCCGTCGGAATTGGGTACCGTGACCCAATTGCTGCCAAGGCCAATGCCGGGCGAATTCGTCTGCACCTGCAGTTCCCAGCCGGTGTGGTCCTGGGGCCAGTTGAACTGGATGGCGTTGTTGCCAACGGCGAAGCCGAGTTGGGGCGGACTCGTTGACACCGGCCGGGCGCTGGCTTCGCCGGAATAACCGGACTCTTCGCCGAGAATGTTCAAACCGGTGACGACGTAGAAATAAGGAACGCCATTGGTCACGTTGCCGTCAACGAACGTGGCGTTAGTCAGAACGCTGGCGACCCGGGTGTAAGGCCCGCCGGAAACGGTGCTGCGATAGACATTAT
>DATNHI010000070.1:0-3896 GCA_035605035.1 Verrucomicrobiia bacterium | reverse complement strand
GTGCCGGGATTCAAGAGCCGATCGGGCCGGCGATGGGCATGGATCCGCTGGCGTGGCGGAAAAATCTGGCGGTGAACCTCGACGGAACTTTTTTTGCCGTGCGCGCTTTTTACCCGCTGCTGAAAAAATCCCCGGCGCGCGCAAAGGTCCTTTGCTTTTCCGGCGGCGGCGCGACCAGCCCGCGTCCGAATTTCGCGGCTTACGGCGTGTCCAAGGCCGGTGTCGTGCGATTGGTGGAAACACTCGCCGCCGAATGGCAGGGCCAGCCGCTCGACATTAATGCGGTGGCACCCGGCGCAATTTTCACCCGCATGACCGAGCAGGTTTTGGCCCGCGGCGCCGCGGTGGCGGGCAAGGTTGAATTTGAGCGCGCTTCCCGGCAACCGCGCGACGATGGCGCGCAACTCGAAAAAGTTCTGGGGTTGACCGAGTTTCTTTTGTCTTCGAAAAGCGACGGCATCACCGGCAAGCTCATCAGCGCGGCTTGGGATCCGTGGGAAAAACTCCACGAATTCAGGCAAGACCTGGACGGCGACATCTACACGCTGCGCCGCATCGTGCCCAGGGACCGTGGAAAGGCATGGGGTGACAAATGAATTACGCCATCATCGGTTGCGGATTGATCGGGAAAAAACGGCTGGCCGGTTTGCCCGCCGGTTCAAAGCTCGCCGTGGCTTGCGACACCAACCTCGCACGGGCCGAGGAATTGGTGAAACTCGCTCAAACCGGGCGCGCGGTGGCCGACTTCAAGCAGGCGGTTTTTGATCCGCAAGTGAACGCCGTGATTGTGGCGACGATTAATTCCGCACTGGCCGAAGTCTCTGCCGCCGCCATTCATGCGGGCAAACCCGTGCTGGTGGAAAAACCCGTGGGCATATCGGTGAAGCAGGTTGACGAATTGATCGCACTCGCCAAAGAGCATGGCGTTTGTGTGCGGGTCGGTTTCAACCATCGCTATCATCCGGCGTTCGTCAAGGCCCGGGAAATCTTTGAATCCGGCGTGATGAGCGATTTGATGTTCATTCGCGCGCGCTACGGCCACGGCGGGCGCGTGGGCTACGACCAGGAATGGCGCGCGGACCCTAAACTCTCCGGTGGCGGCGAACTGATTGACCAGGGAGTCCATTTAATTGACCTCGCCGGTTGGTTTCTCGGCCGGTTCACAAAGATCAGCGGCCACGCGGCGACTTTTTTCTGGAACATGCCGGTGGACGACAATGCCTTTTTGGATTTGCGTACGGCAAAAGGCCGGACAGCGTGGCTGCACGTCAGTTGCACTGAATGGAAGAATCTGTTCTCGTTTGAAATTTACGGGCGCAATGCCAAGCTGCACATTGAAGGGCTGGGCGGCAGTTACGGCGTCGAGAAACTTTATCATTACCAGATGAAACCGGAAATGGGACCGCCGGACGCCAAGCTATATGAATTTCCCGGCCCGGATGAATCGTGGCGAAATGAGATGATTGAATTTGAAAAGGACATCGAAAAAGCGAAAAGCGGGAAAACGGGAAAGCGGAAACAATTCGGCCCTGGTCTGGCGGAGGCCCGGGCGGCTTTGAAGATTGTCGAAAGGATTTACCGAAAATCGGAAAGGGGAAACAAGACCCAAACGCATAGAGGCCGGTTCGAGGACGAAAAAAACGCTCAAATTGATTAAAACTATGAAAACCGAATTGGAAGGAAGAACCAAGGAATTCAGTGTACGCATCGTGAGATTGATCAGGGCGTTTCCCAAGACAGTGGACGGAATCGAAGTTGGAAGGCAATTGCTAAAAGCCGCCACTTCCATCGGCGCCAACTATCGGGAAGCCAATCGCGCGGAGTCAAAAAACGATTTTACCCACAAAGTCGGCCTTGCGGAGAAGGAAGCATCAGAAACGGTCTATTGGCTGGAAATCTGCGAAGCCGCGCCGCTAGGCAACGTCGAAAATGTACTCGTGCTCTTGAAGGAAGCGAACGAACTTCTGGCTATAATCACAACCATCGGCCGCAAGGCCAAGGGTAAATCACATTGGACTGGCGCCGCCGTGGTTTTATTGGCGACAATCGTCATCATGCATTTTTCGCTTTCCGCTTTCCCGCTTTCCACCTTTCATTTTTGGCCATGATCATCGCCCGTTCACCTTTGCGCGTCACTTTGGGCGGCGGCGGCACCGATTTGCCGTCGTACTACGAAAAGTTCGGCGGATTCCTCGTCGCCGCGGCGATTGACCGGTATGTTTATATCACGCTGCACGAGAATTTCACGCCCGATTTGATTGTGAAATACTCGCGCCTGGAGCGCGTGAGCGACGCCGGCAAACTCGAGCACCCGATCATCCGCGAGGCGTTTGCCCTGCTCGGCATGGACGGTTGCGGACTGGAATTGGCCTCGATGGCTGACATTCCGGCGGGCACCGGGTTGGGATCCTCCGGCAGTTTCACGACCGCCCTGCTGAAGGCGTTGCACACCCACAAAAACAGCCTCATTCATCCCGCCGACCTCGCGGCCCAGGCGTGTGAAATCGAACTCGGCCGGCTGAAAGAACCCATCGGCAAACAGGACCAGTACATCGCGGCTTACGGCGGCATCACCTGTTTCAAATTTCTGGAGAACGGAAAGGTCGAGGCGTGGCCGCTGAAGCTTTCGCGGGAAACGCGGGACAATCTGGGAGACAATCTGCTGCTGTTTTTCACCGGCTTTTCGCGCTCGGCTTCGGCCATTTTGAAGGAACAGGACCAGAAATCGAAACAGGACGACCAGGCCATGATTGAGAATCTGCACTTTGTCAAAGACCTGGGTCTGCAAAGCCAGCGCGCGCTCGAAAACGGGGACCTGCACGAATTCGCGCGGCTGATGGACGTGCACTGGCAGCGCAAAAAACAGCGCAGCGGCGGCATGAGCAACCCGAAGATCAACGAATGGTACGACCTTGCGATGGCCAACGGCGCGCTGGGCGGCAAGCTCATCGGCGCGGGCGGCGGCGGATTTCTCATGTTTTACGCCGAGGACAAGGCCAAACTCCGCCGCGCCCTGCGGCAGGCCGGGCTTAACGAAGTCCGGTTCAGATTTGATTTTGAAGGAACAAAACTGGTGATTTCGTGAGCGCGCCGCTGGAAATTCCCGTTGCTGTCCTCGCCGGCGGACTCGCCACGCGGCTGCGTCCGATCACCGAAAAAATTCCCAAATCGCTCATCCCCGTCGCCGGCAAACCGTTTCTGGCGCATCAACTCGAATTGCTCCGTTCGCGCGGCATCCGCCGTGTCGTGCTCTGCGTCGGGCACCTCGGCGAGATGATTCAGCGCCAATTTGGCGACGGCAGCGCCTTTGGCGTGAAGCTGGATTATTCCTTCGACTCGCCGCGTCGGAGCGAAACGGAGCCGGGCGCGGAGGCGGGCGGCCCCCAATTGCTCGGCACCGGTGGCGCCATCAAGAATGCGTTGCCTTTGCTCGGGATGGAATTTTTTGTGCTCTACGGTGATTCGTATCTGCCGGTTGAATATCGGCCCATCGCAGAATTTTTCCGGCGCAGCGGCAAGCCCGGCTGCATGACCGTTTACCGCAACGAAGGCCGCTACGACACCAGCAACGTTGTCTTCCGCAGCGGCAACGTTGTGGTTTATGACAAGAAGAACCGCCTGCCGGAAATGCAGCACATTGACTACGGCCTGAGCCTGTTCCAGGCAATCGTGTTCAATGCGTATCCCGCTGAAAAACCTTTCGACCTTGCCGAAGTCATGGGCAGGCTCGTCCAGGAAAAGCAACTGGCCGGTTATGAAGTGCGCGAACGGTTTTACGAAATCGGCTCGCCTGCGGGCTTGGCGGAATTGGAATCGCTGTTACAATCAAAAGCACCATGAGCTTTGCCAAAGAATTCCTTGCCGAAGTCCAAAAGGTCACGGCGCAACTGAACGCG
>DATNHI010000069.1:0-1605 GCA_035605035.1 Verrucomicrobiia bacterium | reverse complement strand
CACGCACACACCCGCCGACCCAGAACGCAGCGAAACCCGCCGTTTGCAAACGACGGACAATTTCAACGGCAGTCTCGCGTGGTGTAATACCCGTCATTTATGATCTTTGATTTACGATTTATGATTTACGGTCACCGATTCCCACTCAAATCATAAATCAAAAATCGTAAATCATAAATTCATTCCTCGCCCCAGATATTTTTGACGTGCGCGACGCCGCGTTTGACGGCCTCGGCGGACAGCCCCGGGCTGAGTTCAAAAACCTTGATGTGGTGCGGCTCCACAAACGGCTTAAGTTTCGCGTAATCAATCGTGCCGGTGCCGGGCGCGGCATGGTCGTCGTCGGGAAATTTCACGTCATGAATGTGAAAACCGGCCAGGCGGGCGGCCAGCGACTCGAGCTGCTGCGCGTGCCGGATGAAACCGAGGTTTTCCTTGATTTGCGCGTGGCCGGTGTCGTGCCAATAAACGATGTTCGGGCTGTCAAAGTCGCGGAAGAAATTTTCGAAGTCGCCGTCCACCGGAATTTCCTCCAGCGCCTGGCGATTTTCGATGCCGAGCTTGAGGCCGCGTTTTTCGGCTTCGGGCAGGATTTTTTTCAGCGTTTCATAAACCCGTTCAACGAACGGTTTTTTTCTGGCCTCACGCCTGGCGGCAGCTTCGTCGTGGAGCTTGCGGTATGCCGGCGATTCTTTCCCACTGCTTTTCAGCAGATCACACAGCTTGCCGGTGTAATTCTTCAACTCCAGGCTGCCGAGGTGCAACACCACGACCGGCGCCTTGACGCGCCCGGCGAGCTCCAGCGTCCTGAGCGTGTGCTTTAAGGCCAATTCCCGTTCGCGCGGGTTCTCGGCGGAAAACTGGTAAAGATTGGGCGACGCGCGCGTCACGCCCATCGGCAGCGGACAGAAATTGTGCAGGCTGGAGATTTTGATTTCGCCCGCGTCCACCGCTTCGAGGATGCCGGGCATGAGGCCGAGCCGGGTGCCGTGGCTCAGCTCGGCGTAGGCAAAACCGAGATCGCGGATTTCGCGCAACAGGACGCGCCCATCCGTGTGGCGGTGGGAATTCCAGCAGGTGGAAAATGAATACATAAAAACCGGGCGCATCGTAATCGGACGCACCCGGTTTTGGAAATTGCAAATTACAGGTCCGCGTAGCGGGCGCTGAGCATCGCGGAAAAGCGCGCGGCCTTTTCCTTGCGGCGGCGCTTTTCACTCGGCTTTTCAAAATGCCGATGATTGCGCACGACCTTCAAGGTCCCTTCGCGGTCAACTTTTTTCTTCAGCCGCCGCAACGCGCGTTCCACTGGTTCGCCTTTTTTTAATCTTATTTCGGTCAACGCAACTCACTTCCTTTCCGGGGGCGAGAAAATCCGCTCAGAGGCGGGGCTCGCAATATGGGCGCAAAGCATGGGTTTTCCCGAAACCATTGTCAATGTGTAAAAGCGGGCGGTAATACTTTGGGTAGCGTAAGAGTTGTTGTGTAAAAGGTGAAGAGCGGGTGTATCTGGGTTGTAGAGATGAACCTAAACCCCAAACCTGGAAAGGACGATACACCCATGAGCACCTCGACAGCGCTCGTCATAGAGCCTGCCGCCAGTTG
>DATNHI010000068.1:0-8066 GCA_035605035.1 Verrucomicrobiia bacterium | reverse complement strand
AAACCGTCCAACACACCACTCCAAACACTTTCACGCACTCTCAGAACATCATCACCCACCACGCTCTTAACGAATCTCGTCCCAACCACTCCAAATTCACGCCTCACAAACCATGCCAGTTCTCTGGCTAAGGATTCGGGTGAATCATGGTCTTGTCAACTTCGACTTCACCAACCAAACTCGACAATATATGAAGCTGCCAAATTTCCTTTTCACCGTTGTAGCCTCGCTTTCCGTAAACTTCACTATTTCGGCCCAGCAGTCCAGCAGTTCAACGTCCGCGATGAGCGCCAACTTCTGTCTGATCAAGATGTTTGGCACCAACAACTGCACGGCCAGATGTGATGTGAGGATTTTGAACGACTCGTTCAAGGAGTCTGCCACGGAAGGTTTTGCGCTGCTGGACGGCAAGACGCGTCAGGAGATGGACATTTCACAGTTCAAAGCCCAGATGCTTCCGCCCGCCGCCGCGAGGCAGATGGGCATTGACCAGCAGGTTATCATCCTGCGCCCGGATCTCAAGCTGGCCTACAACATTTATCCCCGCTTGAAATCGTATGTGGTCAGGTCGTTGCCAAAGAATGACGCCGCTGCCCAAGGCAAGGAGCTGACGATGGAAGTGACGGAGTTTGGCCACGAGAATGTGGACGGGCATCCCTGCGCGAAGAAAAAATTTGTCGTCACCACGGGTGATGGCGAACGTCACGAAATTCTGGCCTGGCTGGCGTCCGACTTGAAAGATTTCCCGGTGAAGACCCAAGTCACGGACGACGGCAGCATCGAGATAACCACCTACAAGGAGATCCAATTCATCGCGCCGGACGCGAAGTTGTTTGAGCCTCCGGCAGGCTTCACCAAATACGCCGGCTTCGAGGAGATGATGGACCAGACGCAAACCAATGGGGCGGCAGGTTTCGACACCAATGCTGTCAGCACCGACAACGACCGGATCATTTCAATTGTTGATTTCACTCTGAAGAAGGGCACCAACCGACCCGTCGGCCCGGCCACGGTCAAGGCATTTGGCTTGGGCGATGAAAAGATTCCCGCAACGCAGCTAATTCTTTCCCGGAAAGGAGAGACTCTGGTTTACTTTTTTGGCGTCAGCGCGCAAAACTCAAATGATTTGTTTGTTGCCTGCATTGACCAGAAAACACGCGGTGGAACCGTGTGGTTGACTTCCAGAAGCGGCGAAATTCGGGCGACTGTTTTAACCTCGTCGAATAGTCCTCCAAAAGTGGTGGCGAATGAAAGCCATGCCGATGAATTTGCCGAGGAGATAAACCTGTTCCTTGAATTTGTGACCCCTCCGCCGTGGGAAGATGCTCCTCACCCGCTCAATGTGGTCGCCAAATTCGGTGATGTGTCGGATGTCGAGAAGATCCTGAAACGCGACCCCAAGGCCATCAACACACAGGACGACGAGGGCATGACGCCGTTGGCGGGTGCGGTGGTTCAGGAACAGGTGGACGTGGTCCGGTTCCTGTTGGACAAGGGTGCGGACCCGAATATTCCAAACAAAAATGGGTTGACGCCGTTGGAACATGCCTGCGGTCGGGACAAAACCAACGCTTTGGCATTGGCGAAATTGCTGCTGGCTAAAGGCGCGTTGATTAACGCAACCAACATGGCCGGTTTCACCATCCCTCCCCTCGAATGGGCCATCTCTTCTGACAACACCGAACTGGTCAAGCTGCTGCTCGACCACGGCGCGGATGTCACAGTCAAAAGCGATGTCGGGTCCACGCCCTTGCATTCGGCAGCTGACCGCGGCGACTTGGAGATAGCCGACATACTCATCGCGCACGGTGCGGACGTGAATGCAAAGATCACCGGCGGCACGACGCCATTACATGAGGCTGCTTGGAATGGGCACGATGACATTGTAAAGCTCCTCCTTTCAAAAGGCGCGGAGACGGACCCCAAACTCACCACCGGTATCACGCCCTTGTTTAGTGCCGCCGGTCCCGGCGGGGAACGCAGCGGCAAGGCTTGCGTGGAAATCCTGCTGGCACACGGCGCGGACATCAACGTGACCGATGAAAACGGCAACACACTGTTGCACACGGCGGCCTACTATGGGAACAAAGAGGTGATTGAAGTTTTGCTGGCCCACGGAGAAGCAGTCAATGTGAAAAACAAGCGGGGCGAAACACCCTTGCAAATCGCTGCCAATAGCCAGCATCCGGCCATCGTTGAGTTACTCCACCAGCATGGAGCAAAGGAATAAGCTGATTGCCGTGAGAAGCAATTAGGTCTCTTCGTTTTCCGTGCTCACCGGTTTGGCGTCGCCTTTGAGCGCGGCCATGACGGCGTGCCACGACAAAATCGCGCACTTCACCCGCGCCGGAAATTTGTGCACGCCCGCAAAGACCGCCAGTTTGCCGATATCTCCCTTCACGTTGCCGGTGGTGACCATGTCGTGGACCTGCCCAAACATTTTTTCCACGTCGGCTTTCGTCTTGCCCTTCGCGAATTCCGTGAGCAACGACGCCGAGGCCTTGGAGATACAACAGCCCGAACCCACAAAGCTGATGTCCTTGATTTTATCACCATCCAACGCGAGAAACAATTTCAACTGGTCGCCACAAAGCGGGTTGTGACCCTGTGCCGAGCAGGTCGCCTGCGGCATCTCATGGAAATTCCGCGGCTTCTTGCAGTGGTCAAGAATGACCTGCTGGTAAAGGTCATTTAAATCTTCGAACATGTTGAAATTTTACCACGAAATACACGAATTACACGAAACTTGGCGCCAATTCAGAACGAAATGCAAAATCAAATTTTCGAGTATTTCGTGTGTTTCGTGGTTCCCGTCATTTTTTTCCGTTTGCCAGATGCAGATTGGCCTCCAGCCGGTCCCACACGATTTTGTCCAGTTCCTCGCGCACCGGCCCGCAATTCACGCGCTCGATGATTTCGCCGGCGAAGGCGTGGATCAACATCCGCCGCGCGGTGTTTTCCGGAATGCCGCGTGAGCGCAGGTAAAAAATGGACTCCTCATTCAACTGGCCGACCGTCGCGCCGTGCGTGCATTTCACGTCGTCGGCGTAAATCTCCAGTTGCGGCTTGGTGTCCGCCGTCGCGTCGTCGGAAAGCAGCAGATTTTTGTTCGTCTGCTTCGCATCGGTTTTCTGCGCGACGGGATGGACATAAATCCGTCCATGGAAAACGCCCCGGGATTTGTCGTCGAGAATGCCATTGAAATACTCGTGACTGGCGCAATGCGGTTGCGCGTGCTCGACCACCATGTAATGGTCGGCCAATTGCTCGCCGCGCGTGAGGTAAAGCCCGTTTAAAATACACTCCAGTCCTTCGCCGGCCAGTTTGGTGCGGATGTTGTTTCGCGAAAGCCTCGCGCCGAGGGCGAACGAGTGCAACCGCACATTGCTGGCGCGGCCGAATTCACCGGCAATGGTCGCCAGATGAAAAGCGTCAGCCGCCTCGTCCTGAAATTTCACGTGCTCAAGCATCACATTGTCGCCGGCGATGATTTCGGTGACGGCATTGGTGAAATAGGCCGCGCCACCGAGCGTGACGTAACTTTCAATAATCGTCGCCTGGCTGTTGGCCCCGGCGATGATGAGATTACGCGGATGCACCGCCGTGCCCGCTTCGCGGGAAGTCGAAACGAAAAGCAGATGAACCGGTTCCGGAACAACCTGCCCCGCCGGTATGTGAATGAACGCCCCGTCATGAAAGAACGCCTGGTTCAGTGCTGCAAACGGGTTATCGTCCGCCTTCGCGTAGTGCGTCAGGAATTTTTCAGCCGTTCCACCGGACAGGGTCTGGCGCAACGAGCCGATGTGGAGCTCGGGATTCTCTTTTTCCGGCCGGTCGGGGGTAAAACCCTGGCAATAATGCCCGTCCACAAAAACCAGACGCCGGCGGTTGATTACGCTGAAGGCAAACCGGTTAAGATCATCAAAAGTGACATCGGTGCGGCTCGGCTTGAATACCGGTTTGAACGGCAGGCGGGCGAGCGGTGCGACATTGGTAAAGCGCCAGTCCTCATCGTGCAACGTCGGGAAGCCGAGTTCGGCGAAGCGCTCAATGCCGGCTTTGCGCAGCGGCCACAGCCAGGACGGCTGGCTCAGTTCGGACTCCAAACCCCGGAATTTCTCCAGAAACGGTTCGGCGGCCTTGCCCGGCCTTCGGGGTGTCGCTGGTCTCATGATTTAATGTCCCATCTCCAAAATCAGACCGGCAATCTCCCATGCAATTCCTGTCCACGCAAGTCCGGAGCGCGCTTGTTTTCGCGCCCGAAGCTGGCAATTTGTTGGAACATGCTGACGCAAGAAGACATCAAAAGCGCGTTGCAGGCGGTCAAATACCCCGGTTATTCGCGCGACATCGTTTCGTTCGGACTGGTGAAGGACATCTCTGTCGCCAACGGCGCGGTGAGCGTTTCGCTGCATCTGACTTCGCCGAATCCCGACGCGGCGCAACAAATCAAAACCGAAGCCGAGCGAATTTTGAAAAAATTGCCGGGGGTCAGTCGTGTTCAAGTCGAAGTGCTTCAACCGGTCGCCGGTCAGGGCGCGCCGGGAAGTCCCTTCGCCAACCCGAGCAAAATTTCCGGTGTCAAGCGCGTCGTGGCCGTCGCCAGCGGCAAAGGCGGCGTCGGTAAATCCACCGTGTCCGTGAATCTCGCCTGTGGATTAACACACCTGGGGGCGCGCGTCGGGCTGTTGGATTGCGACATTTATGGTCCGAGCATTCCGCTGATGATGGGGGTGCACGAACGCCCGACGGTCAGTGAAGACGAGCGGCTCGTGCCGCCGACGGGGCATGGCGTGAAAGTGATGAGCATCGGCCTGTTGCTGACCGACGAGCAGCCGGTGATCTGGCGCGGCCCGATGATCGCCAAAACCATCCAGCAATTTCTGTTCGCGGTCGAGTGGGGCGAACTCGATTGGCTGCTGGTGGATTTGCCGCCGGGCACGGGCGACGCGCAACTCTCGTTGTGCCAGACCGTGCCGCTGGACGGCGGAGTCGTCGTGACCACGCCGCAGGCGGCGTCGCTCGGTGTTGTGCGCAAGGGCATCGCGATGTTCAACAAGGTGAACGTGCCCATCCTCGGCATCGTCGAAAACATGAGTTACTTCACCGCACCGAACGGCGAGCGGGTGGATATTTTCGGTCATGGCGGCGGCCGGGAGGAAGCCGCTCGGCAAAACCTTGCGTTCCTTGGCGAGGTGCCGATTTTTACTGAAATCCGCGAAGCCGGCGACCAAGGCGTGCCCGTGGTCGTTTCCGCGCCCAACCATCCGGCGGGAAGGGCATTCCTCCAAATTGCGGGGGCGCTGCGAGAGAAACTGACCTGAGCAATGCATAACATGTTTAACTTCAATGAGTTGACAATGCAGATTTCAATTGCCAATCTTTCGGGTGGGATTTAAGTTTTAGTTGCGAACTTTGCATTTAATCTATGTCGGACGCTACGAAAAACACTGCAACGGCGAACGATTTGCTGAAGAATTCGTCGCTCTACCGCGAGTTCCAGGCGGAACGCGAAGAAATCCTCCGGCACAAGTGGATTGAGTCGGAAAAGGCCGGGCACGACATCGGCTTTGAACAGGCACTGACGGATTGGATCGTCAGGCACCGGGCCGACTGGCGTAAAACCCGTCAGACGGCCGCAAACTGAACCCGTGTTCCTTTAACGCGGCCCCGTGAGGTCGCGAAGGGAAAATGAAAACGAAACGCGCTACGCGAATCGGCTCCGCATCAAGTCGGAGCGGGTTCGCGATTTTGTTTTTCGCCCGGTCCTCGTCCTCGCCCTCTGGGCTTACGATAGCGAGCAAGGACCAACCCTCAACCCTCAACCCTCAATCCTCAAGCGACTTCAATGCCTGAACCCACCGTTATCCTCGACGCCATCGCGATTCAACGCGCGCTCACACGCATCGCGCACGAAGTTGCCGAGCGTAACGAAATCAGCGCGGACGTCGTGCTCATTGGCATTCCCACGGGCGGGGTGCCGCTCGCGCGGCGGCTGGGCGGCATCCTGTCGGAAATCTGGAAGCAGCCCGTGCCCGTCGGCACGCTCGACGTGAGCATGCACCGCGATGACCTGGACCGGCGCGCCGCGCCCAAAATCCATCCCACCGTCATCCCCTTCGACGTGACCGGCAAGACCGTCGTGCTCGTGGACGACGTGCTCTTCAGCGGGCGCACGATCCGGGCGGCGATGGACGCACTGAATGATTTTGGCCGGCCGCAAAAAATCCAACTGGCGGTGTTGGTGGACCGCGGCCATCGCGAACTGCCCATCAAAGCGGACTACGTCGGCAAAAACGTGCCGACGGCACTGGATGAGAAGATCACCCTGCGCGTTGCCGAGGCGGGCGCAACCCGGGACGAAGTAGTTCTGGAAAAATGACGAACGACCAAACCATAATGACTAAAAAATATTCCAATTTCCGAATGACCCATTTGAGCATTTGGCATTCGTCATTCCTTCGTCATTCGGATTTAGTCATTTGGAATTGCTGACATGCCCTGGCATCGCAAACATCTGCTCGATATCGAATCGCTCACGGCGGAGGAAATCCAGACCATCCTCGACACCGCGCGGGCCTTCAAAGCCGTTGGCAAACGGACTATCAAAAAAGTGCCCGCTTTGCGCGGCAAAACCGTCGTGAACCTGTTTGTCGAACCGTCCACGCGGACGCGCATCAGCTTTGAACTGGCCGAGCAGCGCCTGTCGGCCGACATCATCAATTTTACCGCCGAGGCATCTTCCCTGAAAAAAGGCGAGACGCTCAAGGACACCGCGCGGAATCTCGAAGCCCTCAACGCCGATTTCATCGTCATCCGCCACAGCGCGTCGGGTGCGCCGCATTTCCTGTCCCGTGTGCTCGGCGCCCACGTCATCAACGCCGGCGACGGCGCGCACGAGCATCCGACGCAGGCGTTGCTCGACACATTCACGATTCGCGAGAAAAAGGGAAAAATCACCGGACTGAACGTGACAATTCTCGGCGACATTCTTTATAGCCGCGTCGCCCGCTCGGACATCTGGGCGCTCACGAAACTCGGCGCGAAGGTGACGCTCTGCGGCCCGTCCACGCTGGTGCCCAAAACATTCGAGCAGATGGGCTGCCGCGTGACGCACGACGTGGACGAGGCCATTCGCGACGCGGACATCATCAATCTGCTGCGCATCCAGCACGAGCGCCAGCGCAAGACGATGTTCCCGAGCATCGGCGAATACACCCAACTCTTCGGCCTCAACAAGGCGCGGCTGGCCAAAACCAAATCCGACGCGCTCATCATGCATCCCGGCCCGATCAATCGCGGCGTGGAAATTGACAGTGAAATCGCCGATGGCGCGCGGTCGGTGATTCTGGAACAGGTGACCAACGGCCTGGCCGTGCGCATGGCCGTTTTGTTTTTGTTGAACGGTGGCAAAGGCCCGCAGGAACTTGCGTAGCGGCGTCTCGGCAGAGCGCCGCAAAATTAACAGTGAGTTTATGGCGGCGCTCTGCCGAGACGCCGCTACAACCCAATCGGATGCCACGCGGTCTTGAACTCCACCGTGTCGAGAATCCAATACGGGTCTTCGGCCTTCGCCGTGAACCAGTCGGCCGGTGCAAGCGAACGATTCGCATAACGCTTGAGATTGATGGCCGTGCCGGCCTGCAACTTCGCGCTCAATTCCGCGTTGCCCGCAGCGTCCACCACTGCGTTTACATCGAGGTGACCGGCAATGTGCGGGATGAGTTCGGCGCGTCTGCCGGTCAGGATGTTCACCACGCCGCCGGGCAAATCGCTCGTGGCCAGGATTTCGGTGAATGTCACCGCCGGCAGCGGAAGTTTTTCCGACGGAATCACAATCGCCGTGTTGCCGCTCAAAATCACCGGCGCGACGAGCGACACCAGCGCGACCAGCGAAGGCGCATCCGGCGCGAGCACGACCACCACGCCGGTCGGTTCGGGCGTCGAGAAATCAAAGTGCGACGTGGCCACCGGGTTCACGCTGCCGAAGACCTGCTGATATTTGTCCGTCCAGCCCGCAAAATACACCAACCGGTCAATCGCCAGCGTCACCTCGCGCTTCGCTT
>DATNHI010000067.1:0-2548 GCA_035605035.1 Verrucomicrobiia bacterium | reverse complement strand
CCGCGGTCAAAAACCACGATCTTGATGCCTTTGGCCAGCGCGGCCTCCGCCGCCAGTTTGCCGATGACCCTGGCACTGGCCACATTGGCCGCGAGCTTGTCGCGATCGGGCGCGCTCTTGCTCACCGTCGAAACCGCCGCCAGCGTCGTCCCGCCAATGTCGTCAACGAATTGCACGTAAATATTTTCGTTCGTGAAGCAAACGCTCATGCGCGGGCGTTCGCGGGTGCCGCGGACCTTCCGGCGCACGCGCCAGTGGCGGAGTTGCGCGAGTTTTTGTTTCTGTTCCGTTCTCATTTTATCGTGTCACGGATTTTGCCGTGAACCAAAAAGTCTATTGCACCGTCTTGCCTTCCTTGCGCTGGACGTGTTCGCCCACATAACGCACCCCTTTGCCTTTGTAAGGCTCCGGCGGATAGAAGCTGCGGAGCTCGGCGGCGACCTGGCCGACGAGCCGCCGGTCCGGGCCTTCAATGGTCAGTTTCGTGTTCTCCTCGACCGTCACTTTGATCTGGTCGGGAATGGCGTAATTGATGGGATGCGAAAAGCCGAGCACCATGTTCACGTTCTTGCCCTGAACGGCGGCCTTGAAGCCGACGCCCTGGATTTCAAGTTTTTTGACGAAACCTTCGGTCACGCCCCGGACCATGTTGTTGACGAGCGCGCGGCTTAAACCGTGCAAGGCCTTGGCCTGCGCGTCTTCACCCGCCCGGCTGACGATGATTTTGCCGTCCTCGACCTTGAGACTGGTGCGGCGCGGCAATTCCCAGTCAAGCTTGCCTTTCGGGCCTTCGACCAGAATTTTCTGCCCCGTGACTTCCACCTTCACTTTCGGCGGTATGGCAATCGGTTGTTTTCCAATTCGCGACATAAATTTTACCAGACGTAGCAAAGCAATTCGCCACCCAGGTTCTTTTTCTTCGCCTGGGTGCCAGTCATCACCCCTTCGGGCGTGGACACGACGGCGACGCCCAGACCGCCGAGCACGCGTGGGATTTCCGTTGCTCCGACGTAATGGCGCAATCCGGGCCGGCTGATGCGGCGCAATCCTTCAATCACGTTCTTTTTGCCCTGATATTTCAATTTGATGTTGATGGTTTTCGGCATTTTCCCCTCGACGGCCACCTCGGCGACGTAGCCTTCTTTTTTCAAAATGTTCGCGATGTTTTCCTTCACGCGCGAATGCGGCACCGCGACCACCGGGCGGAGGGCGCGACCGGCATTGCGGATGCGCGTCAGCATGTCTGAAATCGGGTCTGTCATATCTTTTCTCGTCCTCGTCCTTCGTTCTCGTCCTCGATTACAATGGCGAGGACAACGCGGACGATTCTGTGGTCACCAACTCGCCTTCACAATTCCGGGAATCAAACCATTCAACGCCGCTTCCCGAAAGGTTAGGCGTGAAACACCGAATTTGCGCAAATAGCCGTGACGGCGTCCGCTCATCGCGCAGCGATTCACCACGCGCGAGGGGCTGGCGTCGCGCGGCAACTTGGCGAGGCCGGCGTAATCGTGCCGGGCCTTCAGTTCCGCGCGAATCGCGGCGTACTTTTTCACCGTTTCAGCCTTGCGTTTGTTGCGCTCTCTCCATGCTTTCTTGGCCATAATTTTAAATCCTTCAATTCGCGTAACCGGACATGGGTGAATTCAATGACGAATGACTAATCACTAATGGCGAAAGAACGACGACTGACCAAACGGCCAAATTAAGGCCATTCGTCATTTGAACATTTGAACATTCTTTAGTCATTCGGATTTAGTTATCAGGCATTTTTGGCGTTTCCTGCGCCTCCAGTTTTGGTTCGGCGGCGGGTTTTGCCGGCGCCGCTTTCGCGTCCGGCTTTACTGGCGTTTCCTTCGCTTCCGCCAGGGGGAATCCCATCAGTTTCAACAAATCCTGCGCCTCGGCGTCGTTCCGCGCGGTGGTCACAATCGTAATGTCCATGCCCTGCGTGCGTTTGATTTTGTCCAGCTCAATTTCCGGGAAAATGGTCTGTTCGGCGACGCCGAACGTGTAATTGCCGCGACCGTCAAACTTGCGCGGCGACAAACCGCGAAAGTCGCGAATCCGCGGCAGCGCGGTGGCGACGAGGCGATCGAAAAATTCATACATCGCGTCCCGGCGCAAGGTCACGCGGCAGCCGATGGCCTGGCCTTCGCGGAGCTTGAAGTTGGCAATGTTGTGGCGCGACTTGCTGATGGCCGGCTTGCGGCCGGTGATGAGCGCGAGGTCCTTCGCCGCGTCTTCCACCGCATTTTTTTCCAGCGACGCGCTGACGCCCATGTTCACCACGATTTTCATCATGCGGGGAATCTGGTGAACGTTGGCGTATTTGTGCTTTTCCTTCAGCGCGGGCGCCACTTCGTTCACGTACTTGTTGTAAAGTCTGGCTTTCATCGCTCAATCATGCGGCTGCCGCCGGGGCCGGTTGTCCCCCGCGCGCGTCATAAAGTTCCGCCTTCATCACGTTGGAAATGTGGATCGTCCCTTCGCGCTCGACGATGGCGCCCTGGGGATGCTGCTGGCTCTTGCGCGTATGCCGCTTGAT
>DATNHI010000066.1:0-12493 GCA_035605035.1 Verrucomicrobiia bacterium | reverse complement strand
CTTTGGTGGGCGGTGGAGTGTTTGAACCGGCTGGCGGCGGAGCTGATGAGTTGGCAGGCACAGCGGCATTCGTGACCGCGTTGATGGAAGGCGCCGGCGAATCCGGCGGCTGAAGACCCTCCGCCGGTAGGGATGCCGTGTCCATGACCAAAAGGAACAAGCCCGTTGCCGCCGCGCCCGTCGAACGCGGCGCCGACCGTAGTGTTGAAAACAACATGTAGCTTGTGGTACATTCTGCACCGGAAGTCGTCAAGCATTTTTTGTCCAACGTGGCGCACAATATGGCCGGGGCGTTCGCAGTCCAACCGGCGACGCGGGATTCATTGGCATGGCCGGCAAACCTGTGGCGGGAGCGGCGAACTGTTTCACCGGCATTTCTGATTGTGAAAAGAAGGATGCAAACCGAATTCACCCAGGCGAGTTTCCGGTCCGGCTCACGGCTTGCCGGAGGAAGACAAAGCCGGGCCAATTCGTCGTTCAACTCGTAGCGGGGCAAGATTCGATTTGCATCCATGTTGTTCCTTGGCGAATAAGCATTTCAGAACACGTAACTGACCGAACCGAAGAACCCGAGGCGCTCCCCGAATTGGGCGGCGTTGACGCCGACGCCGGAACCGTTGCGGAGTTCGTAACTGTTGTCCGTGATGTTCACAACATCGAGGCGGGCCTTCAAAAATTGGCGCTTGCCAACTTTGAAACTTTGTTCCGCGCCAATGTTGACGGAGTAATAAGCGGGAACCGTCCCGCCGTTCGGAATGGTCATGCCCCCCACCGTCGAATCCGTTCGCAATCCGTTACCGTAAAGCGCGTCCACATAAACGCGCGTGCTGGACTTGGAAGATTCGTTCAAAGTGTAAGCCGCGCCGAACGAACCGCTCACCAATTGGTCGTGGTCCAGATGGATCCAGTTGTTTTGGACATAAGCGGCGTCAGTCGGATCGAACAGGAACTGGGCCGAACTCCAGTCTTTGCCTTTCGCCTCCGACAAGGCGAGGTTGGCATAAGTCGAGAAACCGCCCCGGTTGTAGGAGCCGGTAAATTCCACACCATAAACTTCGCCTTTGGCATAGTTGAACGCCGAAAGGATGAGGGTTTGTCCGAACAATCCGTCGTCAAGCTGGTTCCTGGCAGCCTTGTAATAGCCATCCACGCCCACCTGCAATCCCGGCGCGAGTTTCTGACTGATGCCGACATCGAAGTAATTCGCGCGCTCGGCTTTGACAGGGCTGTCAGGTGCGTTCGGACCGGCGGGGGATTCGTTTGATGTCCCATCAAATTTGTTCACGCTGCTTCCCGACACGCTTTCAACCGGCGGCGGTGTGAAGTAGCGCGCGTAGCCCGCGTGCAATGTCGTCGAATCCGTGGGTTGATAGATGAGGTTCACGCGCGGGCTGGGCTGGTTTTCGTGGTCGAATGATGCGTAAAACTCGTCAAAGCGCGCGCCGTAATTGAGGGTGACCTTCGGGAGAATCTTCCATTCGTCCTGCACATACACGCCGGCGAACCAGCCGTGGAGCACGTGGTTGTCCACAATGTTCTCCGGCGGACCATTAGGATTGAAACTGCCCGGATCGGTGCTGTCCATCGGGAACACGGTCGTGGTCGAATTGGCCTGGACCATTTCGTCGAGAAACAGCACGCCGCCGCGAAACGTGTGCTTGTCATTGAGTTCGTAGCTGGCGTCAACCTGGATTCCGCCGGAATAAAGATCGCGTTCCACGTCGCTGGCCACGCCGTTGAAAAACAAATCACCAACGGGATCGGGCGTGAAATGCACGCTGCTGTTGCGCCCAAAGAGGGAGGCTTGATAATTCAAATCACCCGCCGATTTCTGATAGGTCACCACGCCGTAATAATTCTGCTCGTTCTGGTTCTCGTTCAGGTCCGCGGAATTAAAGTTTGCTGGCAACCCGCTGCCAGCGAAATTCCACTGGGTGCTCCCATCTGGTGACGTGCCGACCGGCAATCCCGGCGTGTTTGGAACCTGGAAATTACTGTAAGACGCACTGCCCATCACGGTGACGCGGCTCGTGTCGCTTAAAATCCGCGAAGCGTATAGGAACGTCTTGTATTGGTCCGTGACATCGTGAAGCGCGTTCTTGCTGGGTGTGGGATTTTCAATGCCCAGTGCGTTGTGGTCGTAACTGCCGTCAATGAAGTAATTCCATTTTCCCTGCGTGCCGCCGTATTCAAAACTCGGCCGCAACGTGTCATAGCTGCCGCCATACATTTCCGCCGTGCCGCCGTTCTCAAACGCGCCACTCTTGGTGTGGATGTCCACGACGCCAGCGGTGCGGAACCCATAAGCCGCCGGCAGCGAGCCGGTAATCAATTGCATGGAATCTACAAAGCGCGGGTCGAGTTCCAGTCCAAATCCCGTGATGCCTTCCGGCAACAGCACGTCGTTGATGCGATATTGCAGGTTCGCGTGCTCGCCGCGGACGTGCAAATCGCCGTTCGCCGCCGAATCCTGCGCCACGCCCGGCGCGCGCAGGATGACCTGGTTGAACGGCGCGTTCGCGCCTTGCGACAAGGTTTGTATTTGTTCCTCGCTGAAGGTATGCGCCGTTGCGCCCAGGTTGGGAATGATTTGATCCCGCGCCTGATTCAATTTGCCAATGACGGTGATGTTGCCCAGTTGGGTGACATTCGTAGCACTGCCCGTGACATCGGCATTTGCCGCCGGCACGGAATTCGTCTGCGCCGGCGCCGTCCCGCCACAGGACAGCGCCACGGCTGAAATCACTGCCCAATAACTTTTTCTGCGATCTCGATTTTTCTTCTCTGCAAAAGCATTCATAAATTTCAATGGTTAAAGTTTTCAAAACGTTTCCGCGAATTTTTGAGGACTCGCGCCCCGCAAAACGCCACGCGGCGAACGCAGGGAATGGTTTACGGAAAACGACTTTCAGACGAAGCAACTCGCGTCATCTGAAACCAACGAATCAGGAAACTGCAGGCAGAGTTGGGGGGGCGCGGCCATCAGGGAGGAACGCCATGGCCGTGCGAAAAATGGAAAATTCAATACGCGGAACAATTTCAATCCAGGTCACCGGTGCGACGGCGGGAACGTCGCAGGCAACGGAATCAATTTTCCCGTGCGCGATGGCAACGATTGCGCAATCGTCGTTGTCAGGAATTGAACCGCCGTGCAGCCACGCATGAAGTGGCGGATGGATTTCAGCCGCCGCCAGGAACAGCCAGATTGCCAGCGACAAAAGCGCCGTGGCAGCATGAAAACGTTGCCGCATCCGGCGATTTATCTGGCGCTTCCTGTATTGCAAACTGTTTGCAATATAGCAAACGGCTTGCCAGCAGCAAGCCTTATTTTTAGAGTCAGAATTCAATAACGCGGGGTTTTTACTGCGCGCGGCCGCCAATGTCAAGTCCAGGGCGAAATGCGCGCAATCATCCCTTTGATTTTAATTGGAAGAAGGCCGCGAGCTTTCTCACCGTAAAGCCAAGAGCTTAAATGACTCCCAACAGCACCACATCGGTTGGACCGATGGGGCAATCCCATTGGCAGGCGAGCAGAAACCGAGGAACGCCGCGACTCCACCAATCAAAGCGACCAACGCCGCCATTGCGTCCAACAGCAAGACCAAGCCAATCAGCAAGGCGGCGAGAACCGGCTTGCCGGACGAAGCAAGGAATTTCCGTTTATACTGCAAAACGGTGGTGATGTGGCACACGCCGTGCCAACGGCAAGCGTTTTTTGATGGATGGGGCGGTGTCGAACCGGCGTTTCGGTCAATATATAAATGCGCGAAACGACCTTACCTTCCGCAGCAATGTTTGTATTTTTTGCCGCTGCCGCAGGGGCATGGATCGTTGCGGCCGACTTTCGGGCCGGTGCGGACAGGCCTGGCTTTTTCCGCCGCCGCCGCGACCGCCGCTTCACTGACAAGGTCGCTGGGCTTGCCCGGCGCACCACCGCCGGAGGTCCCGGTCGCGGTGGCGCCACCGCCTCCGAAGGCGCTTGCGGATTGATGCATCGTCTGTTGCGGGACGTTGCGCATGAAATTCTCAAACGCCATCATGGACGACGCGCTGCGGAAAACGTTGTGGCAGATTTCGGTCTTCACATTGACCATCAGTTCGTCGAAGATTTTATAAGCCTCGGCCTTGTATTCGATGAGCGGGTCGCGCTGGCCATAGCCGCGCAGACCGATGCTGTAGCGCAGGCTGTCCATTTCGTAGAGATGTTCCTGCCACAGCTTGTCAATCGCGCTCAAAATCGTGTAACGCTCGACGACCGCAAGCTTTTCGGGATCCTCGTAGCTGATTTTGACGTCGTAAGCGTTACGGATTTTGTCGCTGATGAAATTGCAGACGGCGAATTGCGCCGGACTCAAACCCTCAAAAACCGAGCCGGACACAGGCTGTTCCTTGCCGGACTCCGCGGCTTTGGCAATCACCGCCTCGGGCATGCCCAGTGGAAAATTCAGGTTCACCCAGTCGGCCAACTGGCGGATTTTCCACTCGCTCGCCTCGAAATCGGCGATGGTAAATTCCTCCACTTTCAGGATAACGACCTCCTCGATGATGTCCATGAGGCGGTCGCGCACGTCCTGGCCGTGGATGATTTCGTTGCGGAAGCCGTAAATGACTTCGCGCTGCTTGTTCATCACGTCGTCGTATTCGAGGGTGCGTTTGCGGATCTGGAAATTGTGTTGCTCGACGCGCTTTTGCGCCTGCTGGATGGAACGGTTCAGCAGCGGGTGGGTCAACTCCTGGCCTTCCTCAAGGCCCATCTTCTCCATGTACTTTACAATGCGGTCGGACCCGAACAGCCGCATTAAATCGTCTTCGAGCGAGATGAAAAAGTGCGAAGAACCGGGATCGCCCTGGCGCGCGCAGCGTCCGCGCAACTGCCGGTCTATGCGCCGCGCCTCGTGACGCTCGGTGCCGAGCACGTGCAGACCGCCAATCTCCGGGACGCCGTCGCCGAGTTTGATGTCCGTGCCGCGCCCGGCCATGTTCGTGGCAATCGTGATGGCCCCGCGCTGGCCGGCGCGCGAAACGATTTCAGCCTCCTGCTGGTGGTATTTCGCGTTGAGGACGGAGTGAATCAAACCTTCGCGCTTCAGCATCCGCGAGAGCATTTCGCTGGTTTCGACGCTGATGGTGCCCACGAGCGCCGGCCGGCCAAGCGCGTGCAGTTCCTTGATTTCCTGGACGACGGCGGTGAATTTTTCGCGCTTGGTTTTATAGACCGAGTCATGCCGGTCCTTGCGCGCCACGGGCCGGTTCGTCGGGATGACCAGCACGCCAAGTTTGTAGATGTCGAAAAATTCGGAGGCCTCGGTTTCCGCCGTGCCCGTCATGCCCGCGAGTTTCTGGTAAAGCCGGAAATAATTTTGAATCGTGATGGTGGCGAGCGTCTGGGTTTCGCGCTCAATCTCGACGCCTTCCTTGGCTTCGACGGCCTGGTGCAAGCCGTCGCTCCAGCGGCGTCCGGGCATGAGCCGGCCCGTGTGCTGGTCCACGATGATGACCTTGTTGTCCTGGATGACGTATTCCACGTCGAGCTGGTAAAGGCTGTAGGCCTTGAGCAGAGTCGAGATGGCGTGGATTTTTTGCGCCTTGGTTTCGAAATCGGTCTGCACCTTCGTTTTCAGCTCCATGCGTTTGCGCGAGTCGGTTTCCGGGCCGACGTCAATATCGTGTAAGGTTGTCGTCAGGTCCGGCAACACGAAGGCGTCCGGGTCTTGCGGGCTGATGAAATTGCGTCCCTTTTCCGTGAGGTCGGCTTCGTGGCTTTTCTCGTCAATGGCGAAAAGCAATTCCTCCTTTTCGCGGTAGAGGTCCACCTTCTTCTGGTCTTTGTGCAGCTCCAATTCTGCCTGGTTCATCATCCGGGCATTCTCCGGATCCTCCAAAAGTTTCGCCAGACCTTCGGAGCGCGGCTGGCCGGTTTTGACCCGGAACAACAGCAGGCCGATTTGATGTTCGAGCCCGCCGGCGTCTTCCACATTCGAGCCGTCGGCCGGGTTGAGCTTTTTGAGCAACTCCTCGGCTTCGGCCAGAAACCGGTTGCACAGGCGCTCCTGCGCGCGCACGAGCGATTCGACCGGCGGTTTCCATTGCGCGTATTGCTCGTCGAAGGTGTGCAGCGACGGGCCGCTGATGATGAGCGGCGTGCGCGCCTCGTCAATCAGAATCGAGTCCACCTCGTCCACGATGGCGAAGTAATGACCGCGCTGGACCTGCTCCTCCTTGCGCGCGGCCATGCCGTTGTCGCGAAGATAATCGAAGCCGAACTCGGCATTGGTGCCGTAGGTGATGTCACAATTGTACTGTTCCCGGCGGACGTTCGGTGGTTGGTCGTGCACAATGCAACCGACCGTCAGGCCGAGAAATTTGTAGATCGCGCCCATCCATTCCGAGTCGCGCGCGGCCAGGTAGTCGTTGACCGTCACGAGGTGTGCGCCGCGGCCGGCGAGCGCGTTCAGATAGACCGGCATCGTCGCCACGAGCGTCTTGCCTTCGCCGGTCGCCATTTCCGCGATGAACCCGCGATGCAACCCGACGCCG
The DNA here is from genome assembly GCA_035605035.1 of Verrucomicrobiia bacterium. Taxonomy (GTDB): domain Bacteria; phylum Verrucomicrobiota; class Verrucomicrobiia; order Limisphaerales; family UBA11358; genus UBA11358. The sequence goes on along the minus strand of DATNHI010000066.1, from coordinate 5,956 downwards.
CCAATGAGCTGCACGTCGAACGGAATCATCTCCCATTTGATCGGATGCTCGCGGACGATGATTTCCTGTCCGCACAGGCGGCGGCAGGCATTTTTTACCACCGCAAACGCTTCGGGCAGAATCTCGTTGAGGAGTTCCTGTTCGGCGGCAAACGCCTTGCGGCGCTGGATTTTGGCCTCGTCGCTGCGGAGTTCAGACTCCAGCTTGCGGACCTCGGCCATCAGTTCGTCGTAACCGCGCTGTTTGCGGCCTTCTTCGAGCCGCGCCCTGAACTCGGCGGTTTTCTGCCGCAATTCGTCGTCGGAAAGCTTTTGCAAGCCGGCCTCGATCTCATTGATCTGGTGAACGAGCGGCCAGAGTTTTCTGACTTCGCGGTCGTTTTTCGACCCGAATATCCATTTCAAAAAATTCACGGTAAACCCAAATAGTCAGTTGAAAATAGAACCAACACGCTACGCGATGAAATGCGCAGCGTCAAAGCGAATCGCCGTGGCTTTGTTCGGTGGGGAAAAGGGCCGCGGTCAGGCCGGGGACGGTGGCGACGGCGGGTTTTGCCGGTGGGCCAGGTTTTGGGCCGGCGGCGCGGCTTCGCGAATGAGTGTGGCGGCGCGTCGGGCCGATTCGAAGATCATCCGCAATTGTTGCTGGAGCGCCGGGTCTTCCCCGTGCTTGAGCAGTAATCGGTCGGCATAGCCCTGAATGATGGTGAGAATATTGTTGAGCTCATGCACGACCGTCCGCGGCATCTGCCAGACGGAATCCACTTTGCAGGCGGTGTCCTGAAACCGGCCCGCGCCGCTTTGTTGCAGCGACGCCATTTTCTTGTAGATGAACTCGGATGATTGCATCGGCCTATCAATAGCAATTCGCAGGCCAGCTTATTTTAAATAGAAAATCCTTGATTCATAACTTCTTCTGTGCGCCCGAATGGCCATCAAATACGCTATCCTGTTTTGAAGCGGGACAGTGCAGGTCACAGGTGACATCCATTCCCACGCCACTTGTCACTTGTCACTGGCCGCCGGTCACGCAACACTCGTCGCCGGCATGAATAACGCGTCCGAATCGCTCGGTCTGATTGCCGGTAACCGCTCGTTGCCGCTGGAGTTTGCGCAGCAGGCCCGCGCCGCCGGCGTCAAACGACTCATCGCCGTCGCGTTCGAAAATGAAACCGATCCCGCGCTGGCGCCGCTCGTGGATGAAATTGTCTGGCTCAAGGTCGGCCAGCTTTCCAAAATGATTTCGGCGTTCACCGGCCGTGGCGTCCGGCAATGCGTCATGGTTGGCCAGATTGCGCCCAAAAATCTTTTCGACCTCCGGCCGGATTTGCGGGCCATGGGACTGTGGCTCCGGCTTCCGGAAAAAAACGCCCATACGATTTTCGGCGCGATCGCCGCAGAATTGAAAAAGGACGGTGTGGAATTGATTGACGCGACGCCGTGGCTCAAGCCGCTCATGCCTGTTGCGGGATTTCATCTCGGCCCAGCGTTATCCGAGGCCCAACGCGCGGACCTGCAGTTTGGTTTGCGCATGGCGAAGGAAATTTCGCGTTTGGACATCGGCCAGACCGTCGTCGTGAAAAACGGCGCGGTGCTGGCGGTGGAGGGGTTTGAGGGCACGGACAAATGCCTGGCGCGCGGCGGCGAACTGGCCGGCAAGGATGGCGGCGCCGCCGCCGTCAAAGTGGCCAAAGCGAACCACGACATGCGGTTCGACATCCCCTGCATCGGCGCCGGCACGATAGAGGCTTGCGCCGCCGCCAGAATTTCCGTATTCGCACTGGAGGCGGGCAGGACCCTTTTGCTCGAACGGAAGGCTTGCGAAGCCTTGGCGCAAAAAAATAGAATTTCGCTCGTGACGATTGAATGAAATCCGACTGCCGATTCAGATGCTGAAGTCATACGAACTTTTTGGTTTTATGTCGCCGGCCCTGGCGAATGACATTGTCGCCTTCGCCCACGAATCGGACAAGCCGGTTTACAAAGCCACGCTTGCGGCCGTGGCCCAGGCGCGCCACGTACGTCCGGTCTTTCTGGAACGCCAGCCGCGTCCGCAATGCCATACCGCGATGGTGACCACGCTGGCGCGGCCCGCGTTGGATGCAGCGGCGGGCGGCCTCATCCGGGTCTGGCTCTTGAAAAAGCATAAAGCGGTGCTTGTGGACTTTCTGGATGCACTCGGCATCAAACACGAAGACGGGGTCGTCGAAAATCTGCCCGCGGAGATGGACGACGTGAAGTTGAAATCGGCGGTGGCCGCGCTGCTTGCCAAACACCCGCCGGAAGTGGTCGCGGTTTATCTCAATGCGTTCAATGAGATGAATGAAGCGAACTGGGCGAATTTGAAGACCATGCTCGAAAGCGACTCCCGGTTGCAATTGGGAGCGACCAAGGCATAGAAACCGTTCCGGCTGGGTGTCCCGCTCTGCCGCGGTTTAACTTGGGCCATCCTCTGTCAGTGTCCAAAAAACGTTCAAAAATCGCTGTCCATCGAGGGGCATCCTTTCATTTTTCAGGTCGTTCAATTGGCCTTCTTTATGCTGTGAAGAAGGCCCACTCGCGCACAATGGCGTGCGTGAAGGGCTGAATATGAACGGAACCGAAAAGAAAATACTTTTTGTTGAAGACGATCCGGTCGTGCTGACGCTGTATCGGAACCGGTTGCAGCGTGAGGGATTTGAAGTGTTGTTCGCTGAAGACGGGGAGGTGGCGCTCAACATTCTCTCGCGGGTGCGGCCCGATCTGGTCGTGTTGGATTTGATGTTGCCCAAGGTCAACGGCGTGGACGTGCTCAAGCATATCCGGGCCGAAGATCGTTTGAAAGCAACGCCGGTGCTGATTCTTTCCAATGCCTACATGACCGAGTTGGCGCAAAAAGCCATGCAGTCCGGCGCCAACAAAGGCATGTTAAAAACCGAATGCACCCCAGCCAAACTCGTTGAAGCCGTGCGGGACATGCTCGGATTAGACCCGGCGTTTGGCCTGGTCGCCGGCCTGTCGGGCAAAAGCCAGGCCGAAGCGTTCGTCGCCGCCGCTACCGCAGCGCACGCGGATGAAATGACGCTGAAGGCAACGCGCGAGGAATTCATCAAGGATGCGCCGGCCGAGATCGCCAAGATTCGCGATCATAGCCTGGCTTACATCAAGGCGGCCACCACGCCGACCGGGCTGCAACAGCTCAACAATCTGTATCAGCGGGTCCATTTTTTGACCGCCCGCGCCGGGCTGGCCGGCTGCGCCAAGAGCGCCCTGCTGGCGAGCGCCTTTGAGGCCTTGCTCTTTGAAATTGTATTCAAACCGGCGAACATCACTTCTTCCGTATTGCAGACCATTGCGCAGGCCGTGGACTGTCTGGGACGTCTGTTCCAGAATGGCGACACCGGAACTGGCGGATTGAGTCTCAAGGCCAGGATATTGATTGTGGACGACGATGCCGTCTGCAATTACACCATGGTGGCGGCCCTCAAACGCGCGCAGTTCGAACCGGTCAGTGTCGAAGATCCCACCGTGGCCGTGCAAATGGTGCAAGCAACCCGCTACGATATCATATTGCTCGATATCAACATGCCCGGCATGAACGGCTTTGAAGTGTGCGAGGCGCTGCGCCGCATGCCTCAATACAAAGAAACACCGGTCATATTCATTACCGGCAACGGCGATTTCCAAAACCGCGCACAAGGCATCCTGAGCGGGGGCAACGATCTCATCACCAAACCGACTTCCCCCTTGGAACTGGTTCTTAAGACGACCATGCATTTGCTGCTGCCCCAAGGCCGGCGCACGGAATCGGCCAGTGGAGCAACCGCGCAACGGTTTGAAGCACCCCCGGCACCAGTGCCATCGGCGCCGCCCGTTCAAAATGGCCAACCTCAAAATGGCTCACCCCAGAACATTGTGGCCAAGCCGGCACCACCGCCGATTCCGACTGCCGCCCCCAGTCCTCAAAACGTGCCGCCTGCTCCGGCAGAAGCGATTAAATTGTCCCAGCCCGCAAGCCCGAGCGAACCGCCCAGGCCCGAGCGGCAGAGTGAATTGGCCCGGGCGGGGGCTGACAATGGATCGGCCCCGCCGGCGCCGCCTCCGGTCAAGGATGGGTTGCCTTTGGCCGCGGTTCGCCCTGAGGCGCCGCCGCCCAGCCGGCCCATACCCCTGGCAAAGCAAATGGCCATGCAACGCAATTCCCCGCCGAACAACCAAAACCTGAATTTGAATATGGAAACAAAAAACAAACCAGCCTTCGACGAGGTCGCCCAAGGAGTGGCGCGCATCATCTTCGGAGACGAGAACATCACGGACATGAACGTGCGGCTGACGCGCATCGCCCTGGAGCGTTACAACGTGTCAGGCATGCAAAGCTTCGACGAGATCGCCCGGGGAGTGGCGCGCATCATCTTCGGAGACGAGAGCGTCACGGACATGAACGTACGGCTGACGCGCATCGCCCTGGAGCGTTACAACGTCGCTGAACTTCTCGGTCGCTCCGCGGATGGGAATGGCGCACCCGAAAGCGTCCCGCGTCTGGCTTCGGTCTCCCTGTAAAGGAAAGACCACAAGGAGGCGCAGATCTGATTGCGCGGGCAGACAGCTTGTCTGCCCGATGACTGCTTATCCGTCGGGTTCTTTGGCCTTACGGCCTTCCCGGTTATCTCAATTTATTGAGACCGTCCATTTACACATATTTCGAAGGAGATAAGAAAACAAGTTGCTTAAAAGTAATCAGGGGGCAATTTGAGCAATGAAAATGCGCTGGACGGCTTTCGCCCGCAGTCGGGACAATTCAGCCCAACTTCCAGCGCAAGCACGGCAAACGCATGTTGGATACCAAGAGTCAGGCACTTTTGGTGAAGATTTTCCTGTTTTATTGGGCTTTTCGCCTCACTTTATAGAAATGCAGCACTACACATCCCAAGAAAGCCCAAGGTCTTGTTCAATTGTTGGGCAAACGGGCTTTTAGGCTTCACGCTTTTCGGCAACCCTGAAGCGCACCACCACCGCTTCTGGGAACAAATCACGGGCGCGCCGCCTCTTACTGGTTAAGTTGCCGCCCAGAACTCTGTGGTTCTTTGGTAATTCGCTCGCTCCAGTTAATGATTTCTGGAGCGGGCAGGGCGTGCCGCATCCCCCCGAGCAACTCGCGGCACGCCCACCCAACAACCCGCTCACACACGACTGCGCCTTTGCACCATTCGTGCCCTGAAAACGGGCCTTCAACAATCCAGCGGAGCACGACCCGCCGGTAAGAACCGCAGCTATAAGCCTGCAATTGCCAAAAAACTGCTGGCCCCGGGCAGGGGGCTTCTGTACCGTGGTTTCCAATTTTAACGAACATAACAAATGGAACCACAAGCTGATATCGCACTCATTGGCCTGGCCGTGATGGGCCAGAATTTGATTTTGAACATGAACGACCACGGTTTTGCCGTGGTGGCCTTCAACCGCACGGTTTCCAAGGTGGACGATTTTCTTAACAACGAGGCCAGGGGCACCAAAGTCATTGGCGCCCACTCGCTCCAGGAAATGGCCGCCCTGCTCAAAAAACCGCGGCGCGTGATGCTTATGGTCAAAGCCGGCGCCGCCGTGGATGAATTTATCGAACACCTGCTGCCGGTGCTGGAAGCAGGTGACATCATCATTGATGGTGGGAACTCACTTTTCGAGGACACGATGCGCCGCACAAAATATGTCGAAAGCAAAGGCCTGCTTTACATCGGCACCGGCGTGAGCGGCGGCGAAGAGGGCGCGCGTCATGGTCCGAGCATCATGCCGGGCGGTTCGCCCGCCGCGTGGCCGCACGTGAAAAATATTTTCCAGGGCATTGCCGCCAAGGTGGACGGCGCGCCGTGTTGTGACTGGGTCGGCGAAAACGGAGCGGGTCACTACGTGAAGATGGTTCATAACGGCATTGAATACGGCGACATGCAGTTGATCGGCGAGGCGTATAACATTTTGAAAAACGG